>CAYFJO010000179.1:0-20692 GCA_964343305.1 uncultured Pirellulaceae bacterium
GTAGAGCAACGGACTTTTAATCCGTAGGTCCAGGGTTCAAGTCCCTGCGCCCTCATTAGACTTACGACGACTCTAGTTGACTTTGTCACGGAATTTGTCACGGTAAAAGAGTGCCCCCGTGCCGCCACACGGGGGCTGCGAACCTTCGGCCCGCTTGGTGTTTTCACACACTTTTTGCTGGAGGGTTCTTTTATGGCACGCCGACCTAAACCTTGGTTTCGCAAGTCTCGTGGAGTTTGGTACGTCTGTATCAGTGGCAAACAGCACAATCTTGGTGCTGATCGTGAAACAGCTTTTCGGCGCTTTCATGAGCTGTTGAGCAAGCCGATTCCAGTCAACGTTCCAACGAATTCCGTCATCGCGATTATTGATGCGTTTCTGGAATGGACGAAGAATCACCGAGCACCACGCACCTATGACTGGTATCTCGAACGAACACAATCGTTCGTCAACTTTATCCCGTCGTCTCTCACCATCTCCCAATTGAAACCGTTCCATATCCAACAATGGGTCGACTCTCACGACACCTGGTCTGACGGAATGAAGCGTGGCGCAATGTCTGCCGTCCAGCGGTCGATGAATTGGGCTTCGAAAGTGGGATACATCGATGGATCGCCAATCCGGAGTATCGAAAAACCAAGTGCTGGACGGCGAGATGGTCTGATTGCTCCAACCGAATTCAAGGAAATACTTGATTTGGTCAATGATGATCAGTTTACGGACCTCTTGACCGTCTCTTGGGAATGTGTCGATGCTTGCGAAGACGTATCAGCATCTATCTCATAATCCTGGATACTTGCGGAAGATTGTGGCAAAGGCTGCGGTATAGATTCGTTCTTCAGCGATTTAAATGAAGATGTTTTAGCTTTTGGCGAAGAGGCTTCGTTGTCTCTTCGCATTTTTCAATTCGGCACGATTCGATGTAGTCATCAAGATCACGTTCGTTGACGCGAATCGTTCGGCGACCAATACGAAGGTGAGCCAATTTGTGACCGTTGATTAGCGCGTAAACTGAGCCTTCACTTAGATTCAAGCGTTCAGCCACTTCGCGTACCGAGAGCAAACGTGGGTTGTTCATGATTCAAAACAGCCGCTTCTCGACTTGATTGCCATAAACCGTCCACGGCGAGTTGGGGATTTCGGCGCGACCGTAGAGTTCCAGGTAAGGGCCAGGGCTGACTTTCTCAATGAGCGTTCTGACCACTTCTGGTTTATGGCTATGCTGCATGCGGTGGTGTTGAAGCCAGCTTCGATGTGTCCGCTCGCGAAACGTCAAGTTGCCGCGCACGCCCAACAGGAGATACTCGTGCGAGACGCGCCAGTAGTTGCCCATGCCAATTGTGTCTTTGACCCAGATGAGGCACGATTTGTAATCGAATCCCCACGCGTTGATGACGTCGAATGCTTCTCGTAAAAACGCGTTCGTTGTCCAGAGATGTAGATGGGCATTGTCTTCGACCAGTTGGCTTACTGGTTCGGCGCAGATTTCGTCGAACGTCATCGTGGGATAATGATTTACCGCGGCGGCTCGCGATGCAGCGTTGTTATAGGACCATGGCGGATCTGCATAGACAGTTCCGAATTTGCGGCCTGTGGTTACAAGCTCGCCAAGGTCGCGAACAACTTCGCCTTGATAAGTGGGCGATTCGATTTCGGGGGTCGGTGCGGTTGCTTGAGGGAACAGTTGTGTTTGGGCTGGTGTTTGACTCTGCGTCTTTTGATCAAGGTGTCGGATTAGGGCGACAAGTGAGTCGCTCAGGTCTGAAACCGTATTGGAAACGGCTAGTTTCCCAAGCAACAACTGTTTCGATGTATGTGACGGGGATGTTGCCAATTCTCGCAACGAGGCGATTGGCATTGCGCGAGCGGTCAATTCTTCCCAACAACTGGCCAGTAGCGCTCGGTATCGTCCGACTTGCTCACTCTCCGCTAACGTCTTGCCTGGCAAGAATGACAGCGATTGCCAGATCACTCTCGCCCGTCGACCGGTTGGTAATTCCAACAAGGCGTCCACCAGTTGTTGAAGCGTCGCGTTTGTTGTTTCGTGCGTCATGTGAAATTGCTATGCGGATCAACTGCCAAAACCTGAAACTTGAGTTCTGCCTTCGTCAGCCTGTCATCCATCGGGTCTCACCCCTAGGCCGTCAGGCCCCTGGACCCGATGGATGACAGGCTGATGAAGGCGGTTGCCTGCCTGAGTCGCTTGTAGTCCTGGGCTGCAAGCCCGCACAACATTGAGTGATTCAACATCTCGTGAGCCAGCGAATGCATGAGATGGTGCATCTCGCGACCGTCGAGCGATGAAATCAAGTCGTCTTGTTCGTTCGCATCCTTCATGGCTTTTCTCCAATCATTGCGTGCCACATGAATCACTACCAACGGGAGAATTCATGTGGCTAAGGTCTCTCCCTGGCTCACGGCCTTGCGACCGTCAGCCAAAGATCGATTCAAACGGACAACAGCCTCACTTGAATGTCGAAAACAACGGCCAGCGAGATCAGGCACAAGCCCGGTCTCGCAAGCCAACAATCGCAACGGCAGTGACACCTAGTCGTCATACAGCTTGTAATAGTCATCAGGCATCAGAACCGCTGTACTGATCCGGTCAGGTTCAGTGACGACAAAGAATCTAGCGCCGGTCGAGGATCGGTAGAGAGAGACGAGAAAATCTTCGATTTCCAAGGCTCCTTCATTCTCCTTCCATTCCTCTTTATCAACTAATCCCCAGTCACCACGCTTATGTCGTTCGAGCGCCGATTCGATATCCTCTGGCGATATCTGACCGATCGCACTGCCGACTAGGACAAGAGTGCCGGTGGAGAATAGGGGTGCTGCTTCGAATGCAATGGATTCCTTTTGCTTTTCCATCGTTGTTTCCTCATGCCTTTACTGCCTTGCGAGTTACTTCCACAGGGACTCGCATGGCTAGTCGTTCCCTGCGCTCAAAGCGGTTGCTTTCAGCGAAGAACACGATGGCACTTAGAATTCGAATTGCAGCGATTTGACAATCGCTGGTTGGCAATTGCTCCGACTTGTTTTGTCACGTCCGGCGAAAGGGACGGATAGTGGCAGGGTGCGCCACGAAGGAGTGAGTTTTCCTTCGTGACGCATTTACCTGACCAGTTAGTAGGCTGAGGTTAATCCAATTTCGACCGCCGATACGAAAAATCGAATCATGCTGATCAAGACAAACCCAATGACAATGTTGATCGCATCCCGTCCACACGGCCACGGCCTTGAGTCTGGAATGGGAAACGGGGAAACGTGCTTCGGATTGAGAATAATCTGACCGAGGTGATTCCCCTTGCGCTGCTCAGACGTATCAATACTAATCACGTTGGGCAAACTGTTACCCACGAGTGTGTACGTCCGACCGTGCCGGTCCTGGACTGTCAGTCGATGAATACGGCGCGTAAAACTGCGGTCCGTTTCCACCAACGAAACGGTGCAAAACCTTTCCTTGTCATGTCGATGTGCCATAGTGGCTTCTCCTAGAAAAACCTGACGTGTAGCCAGGTCAAACATTCAAACAACGATGCAGCTCGCACGGAGCAACATCGGTATTTGCAGGAGAACTCACCAACCTCATAAAAAACGGGAATCCACACGGGACTCCCGTTTCGCAAATTGCTGCGAACACGTCACAGCAATGCGAAAATGAGCAATCGCACAGATTGAACTCAAGGTTCCACCGATTGTTCATCTCTCGCGAGTGGAAAGGCGAGGAAAAAAAGTTACGCATGATATTTCGTGTCCAGACCCTGGGGGCATGGGATGTTTGATTGGTTAAGAGCTGGCGAGACGAGCGAGGCATTCGTCCGTGGCAAGTTTGGCGATTGTTACGGCAATCGCGACCAACACAACTAAGGCGGCCAGACGAACAAACTCGTACCAGCGATTGGTATCCGGTTGATTCGGCCAACGATTGATTTCGACTCCCAGCGACGAACGAATCCACCCAGCGACGAAAACAATCGCGCCGAGAACGATCACGATGGCGAGGCCATTTTCATCGAGTGGTTTCATGTGGCAGCCTTTTGATTTTGTTGTTTTGATTCCTTGATCTTTGCAGTGTATTTGCAATGGCGTGGAAGAAGCCAGGAAGGACCTGGTAGAACTAGGGAGAACCTGAACTTTTTTCACAATCAAAGAAAATGAGGTCGAGGATGCTCGGTAGATAGTGTCCATAGAATTTCCACAAGAAAAACAAACCGATCAGCGCCAGCGAGATCCCGAGATGGCGAAGGTAACGCCATTCGAGTTTCCCCTTTCTCATTGCCTGACGGCCCTGAATCGTTTTAACGAACCAGAATTTGAATTCCCAAACGACGAAAGCGATCGTCAGGATGAGAATCAATAGAAAGATTCGTTCCGCGGACATGCAACCGGCTCCCAAACTCAGTCTTCGCCTTCGAGTAGTTTCCTTAATTCAATCAACTTGTCGAGCGGCTGCTCGCGTGCATCCGGCAACGGATGAAACTCGGTAACGATCGTCTCTTCGTTGGGTTGCGGCCACAGCGGCTCAATGGAAATCGTCGCGTCACCGCCAGCGGGCCAGGGAATGTCGTTGTTTCGTCGTTCGTATTCCGATTTTGGCATAACCCAATCCATATGAACGGGAAACGCACCGAGGTTGATGCTATACCCTTCATTGCGCTCGATCGAAATCGCACAACGATTGGGATGACGGCTAAGGTCGTTAATGTCCTCGGCAGTCAGTCGCGGGCCGATTTCTTGTCGCACCTGGCAGAGCGGAAGTTCATCGCCGTAGTATACCGCGACATGTTTGCCCACGTTGCCCTGGCGCACACGAGGGACGAATTGGGTCCAGGTCGCATCGTAATAGCCAACTTCTCCTGAGATGTCCGATAGATATTGTTTAGTGTGGGGATCGCGAGTACTAAAGATAAGTTTGATGCAGGTGCAGTTCTGCACAAGCTCACGCAGATCGACGCCACCGGGCGGGTTCAGTTGGCTCATCGTCTGATGACAAAGAATGCAAGCCAGTCCATGTTCACGGGCCTGTGCCAAAACGTTCTCAATGTTTTTCGCAACTACATTCTGCGCCTCATCAACAACCAAGTACACATTCGGACGACGGCCAGTACGTTCCCGATAGTCCATCGCGGCATTCAGTGCGCAGTACATCGCCAAGCGAGCAATCTCGGCAACCGATGTCAAATCGGTGGCAGCAACCAGCGAAAAATAGACTACCTGTTTCTTGTCGATCACCTCGGGCATGTGAATCGCATGTTCGACCGCCGGGTGATTGTTGTTGGGTGAGAGGTTCAGTTGTTCGAATTCGGAAAGGCCTTGAATGACAAACGCCAGGTGCTGTGCCGCCTTGAACTCTTCGTGATTGTTGCTGAGATAGGAAAGCACCTCTTCAAGCTCCGCAAACGAAAGTGGTCTTTTCGAATCGCGACCCTTTCGAAATTCATTCAGCGCCGCTTGAAAAAGTCGCCGCGACGCCATGCTGAACCACGCGCGGCCGTAATCGTCGCCATGATGTAGGTTGAGCGAGAGCATGAAGAGCCCGACAACTTCCTGCATCGTTAGAGCGCCGATGCTTGACTGAAGAAATGGATTAAAGATGTAGGTCGAACGGTTGGGTTTGTTGGTAAACCATTTGAAGGTCTTGCCCGCCCGCTCCGCCTCGATCTTGGCGGTGTTGAACATTGAGTTGTCGCCCTTGCAGTCGAGCACGATAACGGGACCGTCGTCCCGACGAATCAACTGGGTAATTAATGGTGTCATACCGAGCGCCGATTTGCCGCCACCCGTCGCCCCCAGCACGTGCATGTGTTCACGCAACAGGTCGCTGCTCAGCAAGATCGGGAATTCGAGTTCCGTGTGATAGCCCATGAAGAGTGAGTTGCGTTCTTCGCGGTTGGCGCTGCGTTGCAAACGATCGGCGTAACCGTCGAAACCACTGGCGTCAGGTGTATGCAGCAAGGCATTTCGCGATTCACAAAACTGCTGATAGATGGACAGCGCAGGCGCGGTAACGACAAACAACAAGCCGCAAACGAGAAGCACGACCGCGCGAAGTCCGGCACGTACAAAGCACCACCAGTGCGTCGTGTGCATATCCCGAAAGGCGGCTCAAGTACTGAGACCCGCCCGCTCGGAATTCCCACTCTGGAAGACAAGCTCCTCCAGCGTGCGGTCGTTATGCTGTTGGAGTCGATCTATGAACAGGACTTCTTACACTGTTCATACGGCTTCCGGCCTGGACGATCGGCACACCAATCGCTCGAATCCTTCCGCGATCAGACGATGAACTGTCGGCCAAAAGGCGGCTGGGTGTTCGAGGTTGATATTCGCAAGTTCTTCGATAACTTGGATCATCAACACCTGCGACAGTTTCTTCGACAAAGGGTGTGTGACGGCGTGTTGCAACGTCTGATCGACAAGTGGTTGAAGGCGGGCGTGATGGAGGATGGGAACGTAAGTTACCCCGATTCCGGGTCGCCCCAAGGCGGTGTGATTTCACCTTTGCTTTCGAACGTATTCTTGCACTACGTGCTGGACCTTTGGTTCGCGAACGAAGTGAAACCGCGTCTTCGAAATCGTGCCTACCTCATCCGCTTCGCGGATGACTTCGTGATTGGGTTCCGCGACGAGCGCGACGCCCAGAGAGTCATGGAGGTCATCCCGAAGCGATTTGGCAAGTACGGCCTGACAGTTCATCCGACCAAGACGAAACTTATTCCCTTCAGCCCGCCGTCTTCAAAGACCAAGGGCCGTCGCGGACCAAATGATCGTCCTGGAACGTTTGACTTTCTGGGATTCACTCACTACTGGGCTGTTTCTCTAAAAGGATACTGGGTTGTCAAACTGAAGACCGCCAAAGACCGCTTCAGCCGAGCCGTGCGGAGCATCGATCAATGGTGCTACCGCAATCGGCACTTACCAATCAGCGAGCAGCAACAGAAACTGAACCAAAAGCTACGCGGACATGATGCGTATTACGGAGTCACGGGCAACTCCAACGCCTTGTCACGGTTTCACCGCGAAGCGGAGCGAAGATGGCGTAAGTGGCTTAACCGCCGCAACCGCCTTCGCACGCTGAAGTGGGCGAAGTTCCGTGCCATCCTGCGGCGTTACCCACTTGCTCCCGCGCGCTCAGTCCGCTCGGAGTTCAGACACGCAGCGAAGCCATGATTTGAGGAACCGTATGCTCTAATGCGGGCACGTACGGGTCTGTGGGAGCCCTGGGTGAGCAATCACCCAGGGCCACCCGGTCCGCCGCGAGTTGGACACCTACCGGGCTGCGTTCGGTCTGAACGACCGCTGAACTTAGGCGGATGTCCGGAGGTCCGGCCCCGCTGCGTCTCAGGCGAATCGCAAAGCCACCGGAACGGCGCTCCTACGTGTTGATTTGGGAGGATTTTGGGAAGACCTTCAGCCCACCGGGATCTGCCTCGCGCCACCAGTTCACGGAACGCTTAGGGGGCCAGGACAAGTCAGTAAGGAGTCGCGGGTGAAAGAACCGTACAGGGGTAGAACTAACCAGTCGCCAGGTCCCGAGTCATGCCCCGGTCGTGGGCCGGCAGGTGAAGCCTTAGTAGGGCACACGTTCACTCTTGCAGCGAACGTTGCACCAAAAGGGCCTGGACCTAAGCTTGCCCAGGATGTTTGAACTCTTGGGCGGCATCCGCGAAACCTTGGTGATCTTCCGACGCGCAAGAAAAAGAATGGAAGCGAAACCGATAACTATTTCGCAGGCACGCCGGTCGTTGTTGGAGACAGACTTTACGTCGGGATGGGGGTTGAGCCATTTCTGGCCGTGCCTTGGAGCTATTTCTTGTGCCTGGACATTACCAAGAAGGGCGATGTCTCGCTGAAAAGCTACGACGCGAAAGCGGCCGTGAACAAGCGGTCCGCCCTCATCTGGGCATTCGGCGGCCCGGTCAAACCTCGGCCCAAGGATGCCCGACGTGTCTTCTTTGGCTCGACAATGAGCACGGCAGCCGTGCACGACGGTCTCGTGTATATCCCCGAGCACGAGGGCTACATGCACTGCCTGGACACGAAGACAGGCAAGCACTATTGGACACACGATTTCGTGTCGGGGATTTTGGGTTCGCCGCTCGGGGTTGACGGCAAGGTGTACGTGGCTAACGACGACAGCGACGTTGTGATCTTCGCGCACGGCCGGAACAAGAAGGTCCTCGCGAAGATGTACATGGACGCGTACGAAATCCACACCACGCCGGTGGCGGTCAGCCGCACGCTCTATATCGCGACGGACTCGAAGCTCTATGCGATTTCGGCGCGGTGATATTTCCGAGGAGTTGAGAGCAACTGCCGCAAGACGGGGACCCGACACCGTCCTCCAAGCGCAGAAGCTCCTCAGGCGCCTGCAGGTGAACTTGGCCCCCTTGCACCCAAAGGGTTGCGCTGGCTTCGCCTGCTCCGGCCGACATGCTGGCGTAGTCCCTCCCCTAGATTTTGCTGACGTGATCGTCTCAAGGACCGTGTGCTGCTGAGACGTGTCGCGACCCTACCGTGTTTTGCCACAAATTCGCTGCAGCGCAGAGCGCTTCGGTCTGATGACCGCCTTCAATTCGATACGCTGCAAACTGCACGAGGTTGGACAAGCCGCCTGCAGGTGGCTTGCTCCTCTATCTGCAGCGGTGTCCTCGGCGAAATGACACCGCTGCGCGTTAGCACGGACCGCTATCTATCCGCGCAGGAAGAGTTCCCGCGCGATGATGATCACGGCGGCGATTGCCAGGGCCACCAACAGGATGATGAGCTTGCGGCGCCGGAAAGAGTGGAAGTCCTCGTTCTGGGTATGGTTTTCAAACGGTACGTCATAAGAATCCGCCACGACATGACCGATCTCCCGAACCGTTTCGAGGTTGCCGTGTGCTCCGAGGTTGATTGGTCTGTTGTGGTCCATGAGAAGATGTATGCCGGGTGCCAATTGGGAAAAGCGGCCGCCACAATACTGCTCGATCATTTCCACTCCGCGAATTCCCTCGGCGGGCCATTCCTGTTTCGTCGCCAAGCGGTAGCCTGCCTTCTTCTGGATGACTTGACGATCGAGTCGCCAATGCGTTCGATAGCCAGCCAGAACGCGAATCCGAAAGTAGGCAATACGACGCACCCCAAGAAGATGAAGAATTGATCACCGTCGTCCCGCAAGAGCGTGATGCCGGTCGAGGCCATAACGATCCCCAAGATGAAAAAGATGTAGGCCACGGACTTGCATCCCGTAGACCATCCCGCCCTCAGGTGCAGCACTTCGTCTTCATGGGTAACGTGCGGCGGCAAGACGTGGGTCACACGGAAGACGCGGGTGCTCGATGAAGGTTCCTCACAAACGATCGCGTCTATCGAAGTAAGCTGACATTTCCGATATTGCCGGCGATGCAGGACAGTACGCAAAGTGGTTGCGGGCGTTTGAAAATTTCGTTGAAAAATCGCTGCATCGCGAAAACGGGTCGCCTAAGAATGCGTACCGCCTCTTCGATGACTCGGCAGAATTCGAACGATTGCTGTCGCGACACATCACGGGCTTGATCGAACGACGCCTCGATTCTGAACATCGAGAGGACGTAGTCTGGCCGGAAGGGTCGCCGTTTCGAGGTTTAGATGTATTCGATTTTGAGCATGCGCCAATCTACTTCGGCCGCGACGACTCAATCGGCTAATTGGAGGAATAGACTCTTCATCACGGGCTTCTCATTACACCGAATCACATAGGTTTCACTCGGAGATTTAGAGATGTGGGTGTGCTGCATTTCCTTACCGTTCTCTTGCCAATGGTAGATTGTCTTGACGGGCTGAAAACCACCGTTCGGTTCCGTGTAATCGGCATCGATTCGCAGGCTGAACATCATCGCGGTGTTGTTCTGGCGGCCAGTGTATCGGACTAACGCTTTGGTCTTCCCTTCCGGAATCTTATCAGGCGACACATATTTGCACGAACCGACGACGGGCCCGGCGGCTCGGTCGATCGTTTGCCACGACCGGCCTTCGTCCCACGACACGTCCAGATTCCACCCGTCCTTTGCGCTGCGTGCGCGATAGTGACAACCAAAACGAAGGCGTGTTAAATCGCCCGGCGTCTCGATCGGAAACGTCACTGATCCGTTGCCGGCGGTCATAATTAGGCCGTATTGATTGCTCACCACGCCGACCATTTCCGGATGGAATTCGCGTACGTTGAGGATGTGTGGATGGACTGTCCGAGTGTTGCCTTCGATGGTGAACGTTCCCTGGGGCGGGCCGGACGAAAAGTGAATCGTGTTGTCGCCTTGGACAAGCGCGGGAAGAGCACGTTGTGAATGCTGGGTATCGTGTTCCGCTCGCAGTGAATTCAAATGAGTTCCATCACCCTGGATGTCGATACGAATCCAATAGTCGTACAGGCGATGAATGAATGGACGCAGATCGACTGTGTACTTGAATACTTTGCCTGCGGCCGCCGAGTAAATCTCCTTCCAGCCAACTCCGTGATTTCGAGAAAAACTGACGCGAAACAAACCGCCTTTGCCGACGGTTCCAGACATCGTCAGCTTTCCGCCCAGGTAGACATAGGAAGTTGGCATTCGCAATTCGAGAATGCCGGGCTTGTCGTTGCCGTTGGCCTTTATTCCGATTGTGTCGTCAGTCATCGCAAGGTTTTCATAGCGAAGGGCCGCGTGTTTGAGCGAAGGGTCGCCAAGCGGCACATCCCAAATGCGAGTGCCGTTGCCAACGCGCCCAGAAGCAATGTCGCCAAACTTGCGGGCATAATCCAAATAGCCTCCGCCGAGACATAACGGCGAAGCGCCTTTGCCGTTCGCATCCAAGTTGACATGTAGTCCCTTGTTGGACCAGTTTCTGGTAAGCGATTCGCCGCGCCGCAGCTGGACATTCACACGATAACCCATCGAGTAGCCTTGCTCGCGCACCGGTGGGTAGCCGCTGTACTCGCCCATCGTCGAATGCCATCCGTGACTGAGAGCTGGCAAACGGCCATTGCGATCGTAGAACTTGCAGGTTGCCAGCAGGGGTGGTCCCTTTTTCCAACCGTCGTTTAGCATGAACGAACGCAATTTGCTTCGTTGCCCGGGGTTTTTCGTCAGCCAAGTTCGCACATCCTTGGCAATTTCATTCACACTGGCCACATCGCCTTTTAGGTCGGTGAAGTAACAAATCAGCGACGCGTCGAGCATGTGCCAATCCTGCTTCCATTCCACTTCGGGAACGGTATGCCCTTTTAGCTCTCGCCCACGAGCGTTCAACCCGACCGCGCGAGCCAACGCTTCGATGTTCGACGCCGTGCAACAGCATTGACCGTAGCCATACACATTGAACGACTTGATTGGATCGTGAACGCAAAGATCTTCGTGCAGGAATTCTTGCGGAGGATTGTCTTGATGCCGAAACCGCACTACCGTGTCCCAAACCGCCATCGCCTTTTCGCGGTCGGTCATCCCGGGCTTTAGAAACGATGCACGCCATGCCTCAATGCTGGAGACATCAGCCACGCGATCCGACAGGACTTTGATATTGGATACGACGCCGATCTTTTCGTCGGTGTTTGCAACATCCTGCGTAAAGGCCGCTCTTGAGACCATGCACATCAGGCATGAAATCAATAACACCCGTTGACAATCAAATCGCATTGTTAACTCCTTTCGCTGTTGTCTGTCCGAGTCAGACGCATGTAAATGTCGCCGTCAGGTGTAATGTCAATTCAAAGATCGTACTCACAGGCAATCTCTGCAGACATCATCTGCTTGATCTGCGCTGATTTCAAGCCTTGCTTGTTTGAAGGTCTGCCTTGTCATAACGGGCACAAATGCAACGCACGCACGCAGATTGGCTACAATGACGCAAAGCTCTCACCCCAATTACCCAAAGAAATCCCACAAGCGGAACATAACGGGTTTCTTCTGCTAGTCGTCTCGTCAGTCACCACAACGACTGCGCATCAAGGAGGCTCTCTAGCCCGGCCGGCGAGTTACGAAACTTGCCTCGGTCGTAAACACCGCCCGCACGAAGATTCATCGTAAACTCACTTCGGTTGGACATCTCTGAAAGAGGATGAATTGTCAAGCAGTTTTTTTCCTGGTAGTTCTTGAGTCAGTTCGTTCCTTCATCGAGCACAGCCGAAACTATGTTTTTGGATTTGAGACACGCGTTGCTCAGTGGATTGATTACGGTTCTTTCTCGGGTTCGATCGCAAGCGTTCTTTTGGTTTTCCGATTGCACCCCGAAACATCTCTTCGTGGATCCCCGACCGTTTTGGTCGGCACGTAAATATTCGTTATTCGGCCGCCATGTGGACATGGCTCGTCCCAATCAAACTTACGTCATGGTTGGCTAGTGCCCATTAACAGGATCCATTGTCCAACTCGGACTAAGCCAAGCCCACAGGAGTCACTGCCGTCGGCAGCGACTAATACAATCGTCCTTTCGCATTCAGCGTGACTTCATCTTTGTGCTGTTTGATTTTCGTCGGCAGCGTTTACGCAGCAGGAGTTCCTTCGGCCAACTGTTGCCGCAAACGCAGCGGTGGTCCGCCAATCGTGTATGCTTCTTGATACTTCAGCATGTGCCAGAAGATCGTTGCGATCCAATCGATGGCGCACAACCGGCCGACGGGAATTCAGAGTACCTCGCCGGCTTTGACGCTTCGATGGTACAACCGACGTGTCTCGTGTAGCGCAATCTGACGGCGGACAACGATGATGCTCTCCCAAAGCTGTCTCATTTAACGAGATTTTGAAACTTTGATTCGCGAGACGGGTTTTGGGGATTATTTAATCGCCGTTTTCACTCGCGGCATTCGAGTTCATTCCGTCCTTCGAAATACGAACGTTTTTTCCAACTACCTTGGCCAAGGTCTCAGCATCTAGCGTATCTAACTCAGGAGTTGTCGTCCTCGGTCACTAACGGACTTACCCTTAATGACACATGCCACGCCCACCTCGGTCAGCAACGCGAATCGTGTCTGTCGCCTTCGATGACAGCAGCTCCGTACTTGGTTTACGTCGGCAGGACAATTGGTCCCGATTCAGTCGGCAGTTCCGCGTGCCGATCGCCAGACTCGCAGCGGCGCAGGCAGCATTGAAGAATTCAAAGTGACAATTCAGCTTGTGCGCGCCAGAGATCGCTGCCATGTCCCATGTCGTCCGCGTCGCATCGGCGTTTCACTCAAATAGAAAGGCGGGATCAGTAAGGCGAATCATTCAACGTCTTCGTTATCGCCTGCTGCCAGCGTCGCTTGAGGAGGTCCAATTCGTGCCGTGTCAACCTCGGCACGACTCGGTTTGCCTGGACCGACGTCGACGGGACTTCCGTTTCGGATCGCGTGGATTCTAACTCCTCCAATAGGCTGATCGCAGCAAAGAACGCTGCCGATTTCTCCACGATTTCCCCAGATGAGGCAGCGGCCGATCGCTTAACCGATTCGAGCGACTCGGAAACAAAAAATTGCAATTGCATGGCAATTTGCGCATCGTGGTCGTCGAGATACTCGGGATCAATTTTTTTTATTGCTTGAACGGCAAAAACGACCAGGGAATCCGAGGCATTAGAATTCACACAGTGCAACAACGAAGGCAGCGATGATCGAGCGGCTTCGCCGAGTCGTCCCAGACTTCCAGCGGCGTTGATGCGGACATGCCTGTCGCTGTCCGTCAGTGCTTCGATCAACGAAGGAACGATTGACATTGCGTCCCGCAGGAAACCGCCGAGCGTCTCTGCGGCTTTTCGCCGGATCGACACATCGTCGTCTTCGAGCAGT
The DNA here is from genome assembly GCA_964343305.1 of uncultured Pirellulaceae bacterium. Classification (GTDB taxonomy): domain Bacteria; phylum Planctomycetota; class Planctomycetia; order Pirellulales; family Pirellulaceae; genus CAYFJO01. The sequence goes on from CAYFJO010000179.1 coordinate 13,754, forward strand.
TTCACGACGCGGCGACCGGCACCTTGCTGTTGAGCCGCTGGTGCGTCTAGCTCATAGTACTTTGCCGCGGCGAAGAGGCAAGTCTGGGGGTCCTCGTGGTCCAGCCAATCGCTCAGGATGACTAGCGTGCGATCGACATTCAGTTTCGCAAGAGTCTCAACCGCCCTTTCTCGTTGAGCCACGCCGCCGAGCGCCTGGCTTTCGATCAACTCGAAGACTCGTGTTGCCGCCTTCCGGCGATCGTCGTCATTTCCGGTTTTGGACAGGCTATCGGCAGCGAGAATTCGAACGTTGGCGTTGTCTTCATCGAGCCACAGACGGACGACGCGAACCGATGCTTCTCGGTCAATTCTGCGAACGAATTGCAGCGTGCTTTCTCGTTCGTCCACGTCAAGGCGGTTGTCGGCTAGCAGACGAACGAGGGAATCCAACGCCGACTGCGACTGGTCAGGACCGATCCGCTCGAGGACCTGTAGCACCGTGCTTCGGAATTCAGCCGTTTTCGACTGAGCTTCCAGAGCGGGGGCCAAGGCGGAAACGGCCAATTCTCCGAGTTGAACGAGTACACGCGAGGCCGCATCCCGACTGGCGTACGCGGGATCGTCGAGCAGTTCGACGAGATCGTTCACCGCGGGCTCACCAAGCTGCGTGAGAGCAGCCACCGCATCTTCTCGATGTTTCGTATCGTGTTTCAACACATCGATCAGCCGCGGAACGTCTTCGGGCTGGGGATTCTGGTAAATGTCGTGACCGCATCCAATGATTGTTGCCGCGAAAATGCACAAGACGATTGCTCGTTTGTTTGGCATGTTGGTTTTCCTTACGTATGGGGCGATTCGCGGGTGCTTTGAACAGATCAGTAATTAGTATCCTCCCAAGAACCCGTCGGGATCAAGAATGAACCACCAGGGATCAACGATCGGTAGCTGTTCCCCGCGAGTCGGCGGTCTCACATCGTACAACGGCGGGAATGGAGAACTCACGCTGTCGTTCGGCACGTCTTGCCACGGCAGCCCTTCTGCTGCCGGATTCTGCGGCAAAGGACCAAACGAAGCACCGGCGTTAGGATCGACGGGGAGCCCGGATCGATTGGGCGAAAGCCGTCATTGGTGTCAAACCCGGGCAATGTCCGATGACCTGTCCTCATCTGCCAAGCTCTGTAAGTAGCAATCGCGAACGGTCGTTAAACGCGACACCGAACTTATCCAAGATCGGCCAATACTCAAAGGCGCTGACGGACCGACCGACAAACTGGCGGTCGCCAAGACAGCGTCTCGCAATGGCGTTATCAATGAGCAAATTCAAACCTTCGGCGACTCCTTCGCCCTTCTCTAAGTGGAAAACACATGTGTGGCGATCTGGGCACTCAGCCGATTGACATGCTCGGAATTCCCAGCCACGAAACGGCAAACCGACACCTTCATCGGGTCCTTTATAGGCAAGGTCGATGGCAAGATACTTGCAGTTCTGCTCAAGATTGCCAGCACGATACTTCTTGCCGACCGCTGCCCAAGGTCTCGCCATACCTTAAGCAGGAGCCAAAAAAGAGCGGGCCGAGTCTTTCCCAGACTCGGCCCGCCGGAGCACGGCAACGAAGCATTTTGCTCCCGGCCAATCCGCCTCGACGCACAAGGTATTTGGCCGGCGTTGGTTGGCGTCCCGTTAACCCTAGCGCGACGGCAACCACAGTACGACGCTTCCGTCCTGGCTGGGAAGCCACTCAAACGGTCCTGAGCCTGTGCTAGGCGGAGGGCCTACGCTGCTGGAGGCATCGCCCCAACCAGGCGGGAAAAGACTGCCGATGTCACTCGGAGGAACCGGAACCCAGTTGTCCCGACCGTCGAATTCAGGCAATCCTTCAGACCGCGTACCCGGAAGTAGGGGACCCACACTGCGAGAAGCGTCGTTCCAGTTGGGTGGAAACAGTCCTCCGATGTCACTCGGACGAACAGGAAACCACTGGGTTGGCCAGTTCCGCGGCTGGTGGACGTTGGGGTTTTGCGCTACCCGCCGCGGCGGCTGGGCCGTACGGCCGTTGCGGAAACGGCCATCATTGGGCTGGCGACGGTTAATCTCGTCCTGGAGTGCTCGCCCAAATTCGTCGCCGAAGTCGAATCCGCCGGCCCCTCCGGCTGCTCCCGCGAGTCCGCCGAACTGTGCGTGGGCGGGATTCACGTCCGACAACGCGATAACACCCAGCGAAGCAACACAAGCGATCAGCAAGTTCTGCATGGTAATAGTTTTCATTTCTAGGGTCCTTTCTTTCAGGGGCGGCCGATAGTTGTGCGTCTTGTGCCGCATCGGCCAATAGGCGGCGCAAGCTCGTAACTGGGTAGGAACGCCGGTGACAACACCTCAGCCATCGTCGATTGCCGCGGTACGGATCAACCGGTCATCTGCAATTGGATTGCTGTCTCGCATATCCGACCGGACAACTTTGGGAACACTTTTTCGGGCCAATGGGCCACACTGCGGAAACCATCTCTCGACCTGTGGCGATCGAGGAATATTTCGACCGATTTCCACGGCTGAATGATCCGAGAATCGTCCCGCGTCTGGTCCGACAAGCATTCTATGTGCGATATCGATACGGAGACGCGCCACACTCGCAAGAGTGCTACCCCATCCAACGGTTCGACTGCTATATACATGTGCGGTCGGCGCGCCTGAGTGCGCAGCCGACTCGACGAAAACGTCGAACTACGAAGAATCCCCGCTGGCAAGTTCACGTAAGTTGAGACCGTCGAATGTTCGGCCCCAAGCGTAATCCCACCCTAAGAAGATATTCGGAATTCCCAGTATTGTGCGGCGGCCTTTACGGATGAATGGTCGCGTTGGCGGCAACGAAACTTGACGGGATGTGAGGATTCGGCACAACTGAAGAGTGGGCATCAACGTGTATTCATTCCTGAAACCGCCGAAAAGATTACCTCCACCGATTTCATCGAGTCGACCCATCACGCGGTACAGGAACAGGCTATCTCTCATCGCCAGCGTAGCATCTGCGGATTCTAAGATATCTCGTGCCGTCTGCTTGCAGCCCCACCAAGCAAGGTCTTCGTCGCTGGTGTATCTCCAAAGCGATGTGAAGATTCTGTGAACTTCATCGTTTGATAAACCAAGGTGATTGCACGCTCGCTCAGCACAAACAAGTCCGAACGCCACACGTGCGCGAATCGTCATACACGATATTTGCGAACGAAGCGACATTGGCAAGGCGACCTCAACTTGTATCAGAATTCAGCTTGGAAAAACGTGCGGAAGCGAAGGTTGTCCGTGCCCAGCCGACTGCTTTCTGTGTAACGAACAAGGTTCCGACCGACTAGCCCAACTTCGACAGAGTTTGACGTAAGTCCTTATTCTTCAAGGCGACGTTCTTGAAAGTCTTCATTACATTTCCGCGATTTCTAAATGCCAAGGTAGCAATGTCCAATCGTTATTGGCGATGCCCGTTTCACCATCAGTCCTGCGAGAACACGATATTGGCGATGTAGCCATCGTCGCCCCGCATGTCCCCCATCGCAATCCCTCTCGGCCTCATTGACGGAGAAAGAATTACACTATCCATGCCGTCCAGTAACAAACGCCGAATGGAAGGTACGACCTCGGTCGAATACCGCTCGTAGTCGAATACGAAGACTTCGGCATCAGCTCCCATCAGTTCCCACCTACCAACGCCATCGAAGGATTCCCAGGAAAAAAGCGTCTCCACCTTGTCCGGCCAGACGGCGCGGTTGGCAATCCATGAGTGAAGGCGTTAGTGATCAGTCAAAACCACTTTCAAAACAAGGAGAAACGAAATGAACGCCACACGATTTGCAAAGCGAGTTATGGTTCCCATGCTTTTGGCCATCGTCTGTGCGATGACCGCCACCACGGCCCATGCCCAGTCTTACGAACTTCGGCGACCGGTTCCCAGCGGCTTGCCGAAATTAGGGTTCTACGGCCACATCCAGTACGGCTGGGGTCTGATGGTGGATCGCGTGTACGGGGGTACGGAAGCCTCACGGATCGGTCTGGAGCGAGGCGATATCATTGTGAGCGTCAATGGCCGCCAGATTCGCAATTGGAACGACTATAACACGGCCCTATTTTACTCGGGAGGCTTCGGCCAAATGGTCGTACGCGATTGCCGAACCGGCAGGCTGATTCCGACAAGGTTTGTGTTGAACAACGGCCGGGGACCGGCCAGCTACGGCCATCAGGCCCCCTGACGCAGTGTGTCAATCGCATCGCGACCCGTGAAAGCCCGTCTTCTCGCCGAGAGGACGGGTCTTTTTTTGCGCCTTACGTTTTGCCTGGCCGCGTTGGAAGATCGATTCCTAAACGGTTGGAAGCGTCGAAGCCGCGAGATATAATGGGCCCTCGTGCCGTGTCAAAAGGCGATTGACAGTTAGCAGAAGTCGCCAAGACTTCTGATCCTCCCGAACTCTGGTGAGTCCGGCTACGGGAAATGAGTCCATGTGCGATTCAGATGATCAGTGGAAAGAGTTGATCGAAGGCATTCGTAACGGTGACGAATTAGCTTGCCAGCGGTTCTGGGACGAATACGGACCGATGATTGAGAAGGTGGCGGAGCGAAACATTTCGTCGGGCGTTCGCCGTCGAGTCGGTTCGGAGTCCATCATGCTGTCGGCCTGTCGTACGTTTTTTCGCCGCGCACAAAAAGGTGAATTCGACTTGCCGGATGCCGAATCGCTGTTGGGTCTGCTCTGTGCGATTACGGTGAACAAAGTCCGCATGAAGGTGCGATATCATCGCCGAAAGATCCGCAACGTGGACGCCGAAGAACATCCGCAACGGATGCCGGATGTGCCACAATCTGAGTGGACACAAGAAGACGAGATGGAATTCGAGGACCAATTCCAAAATCTGGTTGCGGGCTTTGACGAGAAAGAACGCCGCGTCGTCGAACTGCGACTCCAGGAGCACACCAATGACGAAATCGCCCAGCAGTTAAACTGCTCGGAACGCACCGTGCGACGGATGATGAAACGGATTCAGGCGCGTCTGGAAACAATGCTTGAGCGTGAATAAACTAAACGCACAAGCCCGGCTTTTCAAAGTCGTTGCACAGGCAGTCGACTCACAGATCCACTTTCGGGGACAGGCTGTTCACACATTTCAACGGGCGGGACCGGGCGGAATTTTCTCCCAGATTCCCCACGAATTGGTGTCCGGCGAAGGGCTTGAAATGTCTATCCTTTTCTGAGGGGAGTGACAAAACTCGCCCGGCTGCGAAAGGATCGGTTATGGTGGTGGTAGGAGGATTCATCACCATGACTGTCCAAAGGTCAAGGTTCGGAAACCCATTTGGAAGACATTTGACCTGAGTAACGAATCATGGCCTTAACATTTGAACAGTCGATCGACGAAACGCTGCGGGAAGAATTCGAGTCTGCTTGGATGGAAGGTCGACCCGCGCCGATCGACGATCATCTTCCGCCCGCGGACGACGAGAGATATCTGGGCACGCTGGAAGAACTCGTGCACATTGAAATCGAGTTCTCTTGGAAACACTTTTCCGGGGCAATGGGCGACACTGCCGAAACGATCTCTCGACCGGTGGCCATTGAGGAATATTTCGACCGGTTTCCACGGCTGAATGATCCGAAAATCGTCCCGCGTCTGGTCCGACAAGAATTCTACGTGCGACATCGATACGGCGACGCGCCACACTCGCAAGAATACCGTCAACGGTTTCCTAACATGATTCGAACGGCGGATGAACTTGACGCAATCGTGCCGGATCGCGTGATCGACCGATCAACCGACGAACCGGACAACAAGGCTGGCACGTCGATCGACCGTTATCAGCTTGTCAATGAGCATGGACGCGGTGGATTTGGCGTTGTGTGGCGCGCCAATGATCCGAAGCTGGGACGCGAGGTAGCCGTGAAGCAGTTGCGTGACAAGGCGGCCCGGAACGACTTGGTCCGGTGTCGGTTTCTCAACGAGGCACGGATTTCCGCGCGCCTGGAGCACCCCGGAGTCGTCGCCGTACATGACATGGGCAGCGAAGATGCCGAACGGCCATTTTACACGATGAAATTCGTGAAGGGCCAAACGCTCGGCGAGGCAATCAAAGAGTTTCACCAAGGGAATAAATCACCGAGCGATCGGTCGGTTGGTCGTTTGAGATTGTTGAATGTCTTCCTGGCGATCGTCAAGACGATGGAATATGCACACGCTCAGAACGTCGTGCACAGCGACCTGAAACCGCAGAACATTGTCCTTGGTGAATATGGCGAGACCGTCATTCTGGATTGGGGATTGGCAAAATCGCATGAACCGAAGGCTCCTGACGCACTGCAAGGAACTCCTGCGTACATGTCGCCGGAACAAGTCCGTTGCGAAGAGATAAACACGCAGGCCGATATTTATGCCCTCGGTGTGATTCTCTACCAGCTCTTGACGGGCCGGTAAACATGTCTGGACTCCGGTTGTATTGGGGAACAGGGGGACGTCCGGCGGTTAGCGCCGCCGCGATCCGATTATACTGTACGCGCGTGGTTCGGCAGTCGTGCTTCGATTCCAAGGCCGACGATGGCAGACCACGCCAAACTGGAAAAAAGTCGGTGTCCGCAAACTCCATACTCCACAGCATTTATATCGCGGGACTCACTTGGGGTGCGTCACGTGGTTTCGAGAGTCTTGGGTCAGTTCGAGACTTTTGGGTGCAAAACGGGTGAGGGGTGAGTCCCGCGATTTGGTCGCCACAAGTTTGGCCACGTGGCCTTGTTTGAACCGAGACGGGTTAATCGTCTCCATGACAAAAGGACGGCCATGCCAGTCCGTCCTAGATTTTGCAACGTACTGCTTGTTATTTCTCGCCGCCTTTGAGGTGTTTTTCACAGAATTCGAGAATCGCCTTGTAGCCTCGCAGCTGATTTTTCTTTTTTCGGAATCCGTGACCTTCATCGTCAAAGACTAGGTAGT
>CAYFJO010000180.1:0-20689 GCA_964343305.1 uncultured Pirellulaceae bacterium
ACCAAAAGCCGCACCAGTTGGATTGCGGTGTTGTTTGGCGCGGGGCTCTTGGCGATTTACTTCTGGCGTTATGGACTTCGATTGGGTTGGAAGATCCCCGCAATTGCGGTCGCTTCGATTGCGGGACTGGTGGTGCTGGTCGTCGTTGCCGGAGGCATTGACGTTCAGGTGGTGAGCGAGACGTTCAAATCGCTGTCGTACCGGCTGGAATACTGGCAGTCGACGTGGCAGATGATCGGCGATCGACCGTGGCTGGGATGCGGGCCCGGCAATTTCAAAGAGAACTATACGCTGTACAAGTTGCCGCAGGCGAGCGAATCGATTGGCGATCCGCACAATTTCGTTTTTGAAGTTTGGTCTACTGCGGGTACGCTGGGCATGCTTTCGTTGGTGACCGTGCTGGGGTTGGTTTGCTTTCCAATGTTGAGAGCCCAGTTCCGTGCCACGACGGAAGAACCACAGGGCGACGGCAAGCAGACCGTTTCAAACCTCTATCTTGGCGCCGCGGTCGGCGTGTTGTTGGCGTTCCCCACCGGACTGCTGATTGGCGGCATACCGAGTCTGGCCGTATTGGTCGTCGGTGTGCCGGCAGGCATTGCGTGTCTCGTCTTGCTTCACTCGTGGGTCGTCAACGGCCAACTAATCACACCGGGGCTCGCCATTGGCTTTGCGGCACTGTCGGTCAATCTGCTTGGAGCAGGTGGAATCAGTTTCCTGGGTGTTGCCACAACCTGGTGGGTTTTATTGGCTCTCATCATGAATCAATGCGAGGCAGCGGGCGACGAGAGGCAAGTTAGCCGACCGCTGGTGATCGGCTTGCTTGTCCTCGGACTCGGCTTGGCTTTTGCCTGCCAACAAACGGCACTGTTTCCCATGATCCATAGTCAGCGTCTGGTGTTCGACGGCGAGTTGCTGCAAGCGAGTGGCAAGTTGGTCGCGGCGGAAGACACGCTTGCGTTGGCCGCCGAGGCCGATCGGTACTCACCGGAACCGATGAAGAGGTTGGCCACGATCGCGTTGCAACAGTGGTTTCGATCGGGTGGAAAGTCGAACGAGACGTTCCATCGTTTCGAGCAATATGCGGACCAACTTCGGCGGCTTGACCCAAAGAATCACGTCACTCGTTCGTTCATTGGCGGCCTCTACCTTCAGGCCCATTTGGTCACCGGAGATGCGAAGCCGCTGCCACGGGCAATCGCTGCCTATCGTGTGGCCACCCAACTCTATCCTGCGTCGAACGTTCTTCACGCACAATTGGCGTGGGCTCTGAAACTCGCCGGTGACCTCGCGGCGGCACGCTGGTCGGCAATTCAGGCCATGGAGCTAGACGCCCAGAATCCGCACCTGGAAATGCGACTGAAACACCGCCGAATCTTCCAGGGCACGGACGCGAAAAATACGGAAAACACCGAACAATTGATGATAGAATTGCGTAGTTTCAACGGTGCGAAGTAACAGAACTTCGGAAGTCAATTAGCTAAGGCGAAATCATGAAGGTATTTCTTTTTCCTCTGTTGGCACTGGTTGTTGGCACGTCACTGGGAATTGGCCACACGGCTTACGAATTCTCTTCCCAACCCAGTCGCTTTGAAGTCGGTGGATACAATATCCATGCCGACTATGCTCCGATAAAGAATGATGCCGCGGAAGGCGATGCTCGCGTGCTGGTCGTCAACGGCGAAACGCATGACTTTGGCGAAATGGATATGAACAAAAAGTATCAGCATGCGTTCATTTTGAAGAACACGGGCGACGTCCCGCTGGCGGTGGAAGTTTTGGCGACCAGTTGCAAATGCACGGTGGCCGATCTGCCGACTGGGGACGTCGAGCCGGGCAAGACCGTCGAAGTGGTGCTGGAATGGACGCCCAAACAAATGCAGGGAAGTTTTTCTCATTCGGCGCAAATCGCAACTTCGGACGAAGATCGATCGGTGATTGTGTTGCGCGTCAAGGGTGCGGTCAAGAAACCCTTCGACATCCATCCGTTTGATTTCTACTTCGGTGATCTGTCGTCCAACGAAGCTCGTGAAGCGACGGTCCAGGTACTGTCCTTCGAAAATGAAGATCTCGAATACAAGGGTTACAAGTTTACGGATCCGAAAACGTCGGAGTTTTACGAGGCTAAAGTTCGGTTGCTTGATGAAGAAGAGTTGGCTGCGAAAAATGCCAAGTCCGGGATGCAGGTGACGTTGAACGTCAAGCCCGGCTTGCCGGCGGGACATATCACCCAGTCAATTCAAATCGATACGAACATCCAAGACGATGGAGGGGTGGTGATTCCCATCACAGGCAAAGTGGTTGGCGACGTGTTGTTTTTGGGCCACCCGCGTCTCAACCGCGAAATCTCGCTGCTAACGATCGGAGTTGTCAAGAAAGGGAAATCAGCACAACACACCGTGTTTCTGTCCATTCGTGGCTCGCAACGCGAGGCGGTCCAATTGAGTGTCGATCAAGAGGAAGTATCGCCCAGCGACGTCATTCAAGCGTCGATTGGTGAACCAAGATCCCAAGGAAGAACGAAGGTGTTCCCGCTGACAATCAAGATATCGGCCGACAGCCCCGCCGCAAATCTATATGGCCCCCGGAAAGAGGCGTATGGTAAGATCCCGATTCGAACGACGCTTCCAAATGAACAAATGATCGAGTTATTGGTGAAAGTCATCGTCGAGCGATGAGTCGCGCGACGGTTTCACTTTGCCAAGGCCACAATCCGGGACGGAACCGCATGAATCGTTTTTCTACTTTTGCATCGATGAGCCTGCCGGGTTTCGTGCTGGTGGCTCTGGTTCTCAACGGCTGCTCGGGAACGTCGGCTTCAAACGAAGAACCGGCAAATCCCAAGCAGGATGAAGAGCAATCCAACGAACGAGACAACGAAGCCGCGCGGGAGGATGATACCAACCATTCCGGGGAATCTTCCGACAACGCTGATTCGACCTCGCAGTCAAACCACGACAACTCCGCGAGCCATCCCAGTGAGCCAGATGGCGCGGAAGACAAAAAACCACGGCCACGCATCGAGCTTTTCAAAGACTGGCCCAAACCGCAGTTTGCCATTCTGATCACGGGCCGCCAACATGGCTACGTCGAACCATGCGGCTGCACGGGTTTGGAAAACCAAAAAGGTGGCTTGGTGCGACGGCATGCCGTGCAAAAGGATTTGATCGCCAGGGGCTGGCCGCTGGTGTCGATCGACGCTGGCAATCAAGTCCGCCGCTTCGGACCTCAACCCGATATCAAATTCGAGTTGACGATGGATTCGTTGAAGCACATGGATTACGCCGCGGTTGCTCTGGGACCGGACGACCTGCGCGTCGAACTGACACAGCACGCTTACAACGATGGGGATCAACATAGCTTGATCGTCTCGGCGAACGTTGCTGTGTTTGATCGAGCGACCACACGCGAGTTTGACATTGCCGAGGCGGGAGACAAAAAGATCGGCATTACAGCAATCCTGGGAACACAGGCGTGCAAGAAGGCGACGGGCGATCTGCTCACGACGGAATCTCCCGAGGATGGATTGAAAAGAGTCTGGCCCAAGCTGGCGGACGCCAAGTGCGATTTCTATGTGCTGATTTCGCACGCGCCCGAGGACGAGTCACGCGAACTGGCCAAAAAGTTTCCGCAGTTCGACCTGGTCGTGTCGGCCAGCGGGGCAGGGGAGCCGCTGTTGGTCGAGCAGATCGAAGGAACCAACACAACCATTGTCGAAGTTGGTACCAAAAGCATGTTCGCGGGCGTGGTCGGTGTGTTTGATGATGCGGCGACTCCGATTCGCAACCAGTATGTTCCGCTCAGCGACCGATTTGCTGACTCGGAAGACATGTTGGCAAAGTTCAAGGAGTACCAGCAACGGCTCGAGTCGACGGGTTTGTTGGGTGAATTTGGACTGCTGGGTCGCAGCGAGCCGGTTTTACATCCAACGGGTTTGACGTTCGTTGGATCCACGGCCTGCAAAGACTGTCACGAAGAGGCGTACGACATTTGGAAAGATGGAGTCGATGGCGGTGGTGGTGCTCACTACCACGCGACGAAATCGTTAACGCATCCTGGCCAGCGCTCCGACATTCCTCGCCACCACGATCCAGAATGTTTGAGCTGCCACGTCACGGGCTGGAATCCGCAGGACTACTATCCGTATTTGTCCGGCTACCTCAAGGAAGCCAACTTGCTGATGCACGGCAACGGCTGCGAAAACTGCCACGGTCCAGGCAGCCGGCACGTAGCCGCGGAAAACGGCGATCTCGATGTCGGGGACGAAGAATTGGAATCACTGCAACGCAGCATGCGGCTGACGCTAGAAGAGGCGAAAGCGAGCAAGTGCTACACTTGCCACGACATCGACAACAGTCCCGATTTTCATGAAGAGGGGGCATTCGAGCAATACTGGTCCCAAATTGAGCATTAATTTGGGACTGGCTGATGGAGTCCAATATCTGCAACAGACGCGGCCGGCTTCACGATGGCTGTTCGTCCTGTGGAAGGGACTTCCGGCTTTGCCAGCCCCATTCTTTGACAATGATCACAACGTTGACGCCGTTCGTTTTCTCCGCCATGAACTCGCGAGTTACAAATCCTGGCTCGGGCCGAAAGTTGGGAACTGTCAACATCGCACTTCCTGTTGTCGCGGACGTGTAATGTTTCCAGCACCATCGGTGGAAAGGGTGCGGACTACTGAGCCTCATGTATTCGTTTTCGGCTGGAGGCTGATGGGGACTCAGTTGCAAGAGGTCGTTGGGAGTCCACCAAAACCTGACGCCGTCTTTGTGTGCCTGTTCGACAATTAATGTCCCGTCTTGCGAATCGGCCACTTGTTGCCAGTCGATGTAACGGCCAACCGACTGCATGCGTTTCGTAAAACGTCTTTCGCGTATTTGATGAGCAAGCAAGGCAATGGGCATGACAAGGACCGAGCCGGCCGCAAGTAGAAAAAGAAGCGGCAATCCATAAATGACTCCCCAGCAACAATACTTGTCCCGCGAACCGAAAACCAATGAGATCACGAGTCCGACAGACCAACCAAGAATGGCAATTCCGACTTGCGCCGTGTACACGGCGATTGCCACTCCGACGACGAGCAACAGGAGCGAAATCAGATCGTTCCAGAATCTACGATCTTGCCACCTGCTTGATGGCATCGTCGATCCGCCGAGTGGTTTGAGAGATTCTTCGCAACTTTGGCCGCTACCGGCCCTCGAATTCTTTGTGGGTTCTGATGGGTTCATCAGGAGTGACTGTCCTGGAGAAGAAACTTCCAAAGTGAACCATTACTGAAGATTCCGCGATTGTTCCGTTGGAGCAACATATCTTATAAAATCTGAGTTATGAATAAATCACCATCTTGGTTTGTCTTGAGTTTGATTCTTGCCAGTCTGCCCGCGCTGCGAGCCGACGATGAAATCGCCACGACCGCCGATCAACTTCGATTGACGGGGAAGTATGAAGAAGCAGTCGAGCAATATGCGAAGTTGTCCGAAACGGACGTCGTGCGGGCCGCGATTGGACTGGCTCGCTACGAATTGGCGCGGGGGCAGATTGAAGAAGCTAAAAAACGTCTTGCCGACGTCCTGGCGAAACATGCAAGTGACGCCAGGTTATTGGCCGAATTGGCCGCGATTGCGTTTCAGCAGGGCGACCATGCGGCGGCTCGAAAGCATGTCGATGCGGCAATCAAGCAGGATGAAAACCAATTGCTCGCTCGTTGGTATGACGCGGAGTTGCGTCGTGTGACAGGCCAGATGGACGAAGCCAATGTTGGCTATCGCTGGTTCGTTCGCTACTACAATCGGCATCAGCGAGAGATCACCGATGCCGAGGGCATTCGTTACATTGGCCTCGCCGCCGCTCAATACGCCCGCTGGAATCGCAACAGCAGCCAGTTCAGTTTCTTGGTGAACACGCTCTTTCCTAAAGCAATGCGGCTGAACGAAAAGTACTGGCCCGCGAACCTCGAGTCCGCTCGGCTGTTTATGGAGAAATACAATGAGGCGGATGCGTTGACCGATCTCAATGCGGCGCTGGCGATCAACCCAAACTCGGCCGAAATTCACGTGGCCCGCGCACAGTTTGCGTTGCAGAAGTTTGATTTGACGACGGCCAAGTCGTCCCTCGAACGCGCGCTGCAAATCAATCCCAAATCGATCGACGCGTTGCATTTGCGGGCGGATTTGTTGGCTGCGAATTTCCGGCTCGGTGAGGCCGCGGATGTTTTGGAAGACGCGCGAAAGTTGAATCCGGTCCACCAGGAAACGCTGGGGCGGCTGGCGGCGATCTACGGTGCGACGGACGGGCTGGACATGGATGCTCAGGGAGACGATGACGCCGACAGTCGCATGGGCGCGATCATCGGGCAGGCCGTCGATCGAAACAAACATTGCGGAACGTTTTTCTTTACGCTGGCTTCGACTTTGGAAGGCCTGAGGAAGTTTCCGTACGCCGCGAAGTATTACCAGCAGGCACAAGAGCGTATGCCGCAGTTGGTCGAGGTGAGCGGGCGGCTGGGTTTGATGCACATGCGATTGGGCGAAGAAGGGCAGGGGGCCAAGCTGTTGAATGAGTCCTTCGAAATCGATCCGTTTAATGTGCGCGTAAAAAACATGTTGGCCGTGCTGGACGTGCTGAAGAATTACGCGGTGATCGAAACAGAGCATTTCGTCATCAAATTCGATCGGGGACATGACCAGGTGCTGGCGGAATATGCGGCTCGCTATTTGGAGACACAAGTTTATCCGGACATTGTTGAGAAGCTTGGATTCAAACCGGAGGGCAAATCGCTTTTCGAAATTTTCAGCCGATCGGGACGCACCAGCGGCCACAGTTGGTTCAGCGCTCGCATGGTCGGCCTGCCTTACATCGGCACGGTGGGAGCCTGTGCAGGAAAAATGGTCGCGATCGCTTCGCCAGGCGACATGCCAAACCCGTACAACTGGGCGCGTGTGCTGAAACATGAGTTCGTCCACGTTGTGAATCTTCAGCAAACGGATTTTAACATTCCCCATTGGTTCACCGAAGCGATTGCCGTTATGAGCGAGGGCTACGATCGTCCGCCCAGTTGGCACGACGTGCTGGCGCGTCGTTGGTCGGCCAACAAAATGTATTCGCTGGACAACATCAATTTTGGTTTCGCGCGACCCGGTGCTGGTGACGATTGGACGCTGGCTTACTGCCAGGCCGAACTGTATGCCGAGTACATGTTGAAAGAATTCGGCGACGACGCCATCGCCAAAATGCTGAAGGCCTACGCCGATAATCTCTCGACCGCCGATGCGATCAAGCGATGCTTCGATACGACGCAACAAGAATTCGAATTGGGTTTTTCGTCCTACGTCGAAGAGATCGTTAAGACGATTTCCGTCAACGGCGCGGCAAAGAAAAAGAGCTTTGTCGAATTGAAGGATGCCCTCAAGGAAGATCCCAAAAACACCGATTTGCTTGCCGGACTCGCTTACGAATATTTGCAACGGCGATCCGTGCCCGAAGCACGGCGATTGGCAATCGCAGCGCGCGAGGCGGACGAGAAACATCAACTGGCGGCCTACGTGCTGGCTCGCGTCTATTTGTTGATCGGTGATGTAAGGCAGGCGTTAAGTCTGTTGGAGAAAGCGTTTGACGAAGAGTCGCCACAGGAAAATGCACTGGCGTTGCTGGCTGGTTTGCGGATGAAAGCGAAGGAATACGACGAAGCGATTCGACTGTACAAAATTGGCGCGGAGAAGTTTCCCGACGCGAGCAAGTGGTTGAAGATGCTAGCCCGCGTTTATTTGGAATCGGGCCAGGAAGCGGAATTGGAGCCCGTGCTGCGACAACTTGCCGAGTTGAACTACGACGACGCAACAATGCGGAAAAAGCTCGCTCAAATTGCGTTAAATAAGCAACAATTCGATGAAGCCGCCGATTGGGCGAACCAGGCGATCCAGGTCAACGTATTGGACGCAGAATTGCATGCGATGTTGGCCAAGGCACACCTAGGATTGGAAGACCACTCGGAAGCCATCTTTGAGTTCGTAACGGCGCTGCGGCTCGACGCCGATCAACCCGATTGGCGATTTCAACTCGCCCAATGTTATGTCAAAGCGAAAGACCTCAAAAAAGCCCGCCAAGTGATTGAGCAACTGTTAGAGTCGGAGCCCGACCATCCGGGTGCCAAGCAACTGCTGGAGAAACTTCAACTGTGAACGACGAGTCCGTTTCTTCATCCGGCCAATCCACGCCCGACTATTCTTTCGCCGATTTTCAACGTCTCATTCGCGAGATGTATTTTGAAAAGGACAAGGCCCGTGGCATCGACGGCACATTCATGTGGCTGATGGAAGAAGTCGGCGAGCTGGCCGCGGCGCTGCGCGAAGGCACGCACGAAGAAAAAATGGAAGAATTCGCCGATGTGCTCGCCTGGCTGACGACGATCGCCAACGTTGCCAAAGTCGATCTGAACCAGGCCATCGTCAAAAAATACGGGGCTGGGTGCCCGGGTTGCCAGCAGTTAATATGTGTCTGTCCGGATGACGGCAAGCCTTGAATGACGAATGACGAAATACCCGTGGCGTTTCGCTGAATGACGAATGACGAAAAACCCAATGACGAAAGAATGTCGAAATCCGAATGACGAAGAGGCCGCTCGACAGTTGAAGCAGGCGCGAAGCACTCGCATTCGACATTCGTGCTTCGGATTTCCTTCGTCATTGGGTTTTTCGTCATTAGGGATCCAGCGAAGCGCCTTGGGTATTTCGTCATTCGTCATTCTTGTTTTAGCCTCGATTGCGCACGGCGACGAACTTGCTGTCAAAGATCTGCGCATCGGGTTTCAGGGTCGCTACAAAATCGGCCATTGGACGCCCATTTGGATTACGCTTGGTGGAGGCGAATCTGCTGCGAAAGGTCAACTCGAAATCGGTGTGCTTGATGGGGATGGCGTTCAGGCGAACTTCGTTGACGGTGCAAACGACTCGGTCGAAATGCCCGTTGGTGCCGAAGTCACCGCGTTGCGATACATCAAAATAGGTCGCCCGCACACCAAGGTGACCGTCCGGCTGCGCTCGCCGCAAGAGCAGGGCAGGGCAGGGGAGGTGTTGTGCGAACGGCTCTTTTCGGCCAAGGATGTTGGTGCCGCCGATCCCGCGACCAGTGATTTTATTTTGACCTACGGCAACAAAATTGGCATCGAAGCCGTCGTGCGATATCGTCAGCGACGCACTGCGAACAGAGAGATGGCAGGCGGAACGCTCGGCACAAACAAAGCGGATCATCTTCCCGACCAATGGATCGGCTACGAAGGAATCGACACGCTGGCCATTTCGACGTCGGACGCATCCTCGATCGAGCGGCTCTCTAGCGATCAACTCCAAGCGATCGAAGACTGGGTACACCAAGGCGGCCGGTTGCTCTTGTGTGTCGGAAGAAATGGCGAGCAGTTGGTCGGCGAAGGCAAACCGCTGGCCGTGTTTGCTCCCGGCAAATTGGACTTCGTTCAGGCTCTCAAGAAGACGATCGACTTGGAAACTTATGCCAACGCCGGCCAAAGTCCGCTCGACAAAATGGAAGGTGCCGGCCAATTGATGTTCACGTCACTGAAAGACGTTCGAGGCGTGATCGAAACGAACGAAAAGAATGTTGCGGGCGGGCAGGGGCCGACGATTGTCCGGTTTCCGTTCGGATTTGGCCAGGTGATTTTCATCGCGATGGATCTGGATGTCGAACCACTGTCGAATTGGCCCGGCCGCTCACGCATGATTTCCCATGTCCTCTTTGGCCGTGAACGGCTCAAGGCGACATCCGGGTTCAACGAGGAAGCCGGGCAAGTGACCCACGAAGGCTTTGCGGATTTGACCGGGCAATTGCGCGGCGCGATGGACCAGTTTCAAGGTGTCACGCTCGTCTCGTTCACCGTCGTGGCGACACTCGTCTTGTTTTACATTTTGTTGATCGGTCCTGGAGACTACCTGTTGTTGACCAGGTTTCTGCCGCGAATGGAGTGGACGTGGGTCACGTTCCCCGCGACGGTCGTGTCGTTTTGCGTGTTGGCATACTTGCTGGTCGGTATCTGCAAGGGAACACGATTGCAAATCAATCAAGTGGAATTGGTCGAAATTGATGCGGAAAGTTCGGTCGTACGCGGCACGATGTGGGCACATGTCTACAGCCCACGGACGCAAACGTATGACTTCACATTTCAACCAGCCACGGATCTGGGCATCGAAAGCAGCGGCGAACTGCTGTCCTGGCACGGACTGGCCGGCACGGGGCTGGGCGGCATGAACAACCAATCGACCGGCGAGTTGTTCAGCCAACCTTACGCCATCGCTGCGGATGACGCCGCGAATTCCGGCGCCGCACTCTCGGACTTGCCCATTCAAATCTCATCATCCAAGACGCTGCGCGCGAGATGGTGGGGGACGTTCACCGAGCCGATCCAGAGCCGCTTGTCCGTGGCACGAAAGTACGCGAAATTGCACGGCGAGTTTACCAATCCGCTGGATCTTGAATTGTCCGACTGTGTGTTGACGTACGGAAAATACGCCTACCAATTGAAGGGCAAACTGCAGCCCGGTGCAACGATTCGCGTCGATGAGCAAATGCGTGAGAAGTCGTTGAATATGCATCTGACACGGCGATCGTTGGAAAACGTCAGCAAACCGTGGACGCGGATCAGTGCGGATGTCTCGCGCATCATCGAGATGATGATGTTTCATGAAGCCGCGGGCGGGCAAAGTTACACCAAGTTGAACCACCAGTATCAAGACTTTACGGATTTGAGCGGCCATCTTGAATATGACGTGGCGTTTCTTACCGGTTGGACAGATCAGCAAACCGGCACCTTACAACAAGCCAGCGACACAGACGTCGATGACGGTCGATCGTGGACGTTCTATCGCATCATGTTGCCCGTGCAAACAGGGCAGGGCGGGGGGGTGTGAGATTACGACTTCTGAAGTTTTCTTGAGCTCCGGAAGTCTGGACGAATAGGGTTTAAGAAAGACAGACTTCGGAAGCTTAAGAAAACTTCCGAAGTCGCACATCGCAAAGCAGAACGACCGTGATCGAAACAAGCGACCTGACAAAAAAATACGGCGAAATGTATGCCATCCAATCGATCGAGCTGAAACTCGAAGAGGGCGATTTGTTTGGCTTCATCGGCCCCAACGGTGCGGGTAAGACGACGACGATGCGGATCATTGCCACGCTGCTCGATCCAACGTGGGGCGAAGCCTACGTCTGTGGCAATTCGATTTACACCAAACAAAAAGAAGTCCGTCGCCTGGTCGGATACATGCCCGACTTTTTCGGCGTGTACGACGACATGAAAGTGATCGAATACCTGGAGTTTTTTGCCGCCGCCTACCGCATCAACGGCGAACAGCGCCGCCGGCGCTGCAACGAAATGCTGGAAATCGTCGATCTGGATTTCAAACGCGACGCCTTTGCAAATACCCTGTCGCGCGGGCAAACACAACGACTCGGTCTGGCCCGCACGCTGCTTCACGATCCACAAGTCCTATTGCTGGATGAACCGCTCAGCGGCCTCGACCCGCGGGCCCGCATCGAAATGCGCAACCTATTGCGCCGCCTCGGCGAGATGGGCAAAACGATCATCGTCTCCAGTCACATCCTGCCAGAGCTTGCCGACATCTGTAACAAGATCGGTATCATCGATCGCGGCGTGATGTCGGTCAACGCTGAGGTTTCCGACGTTATGAAACAAGTGCGTCAGCGCACTGTCCTACACATCCGAGTTGCCGGCGATACCGGCCAAGCGGCTAAAGTTATCGACGACCACAGTCTTGTCGAAGGCGTCGAAACGCAAGACGGGCAAATCATCGTCACGTTGAAGGAAGGCGTTGAAGAATACGCGGATCTCAACGCGGCACTAGTCGAAGCCGGCCACAAAGTCAATTTCTTTGGCGAAGAAGAAGTGAGCTTGGAAGCGGCGTTTATGACGCTGACGAAGGGTGTCGGGGCAAAGATCTAAGAACGGTTGGCTCGTCATTCAAAGACCGTCAAATACGCGCCTTAATCCAGGTAACTTGGCCCACGTCTGACGTTAATTCCAAAACGGCCTTTTTTTCTGCCTGAATTACGCCGATTTAAGTCTCACGGACTGGACTGTTAAGTACTTGGTTTCCAGGGTACTCTTCCATTTTGGTACTGTGCAGCGCAACTGAGGTGTCATTGTGAGTGATGCTGGCTCAAGATGCTGGCATGTCAGTCGGCATTGGCTATTCCGCTTCCTGTTTCATTATCATGTGCGGAATGTATTCGTTGCTGCGCTATTGGTGGTGTTGAGCCTCGTGATCCTTAACAATATCGGCTGGCCCTTTGTTTGGATCGGCTTGGCTTGGTCCAGTCTGTTCCTATTGGCGACTGCCACGGCGGCGCGGCCGTTTTCTCGTGTGGTTTGGTTTAATCTTGCCTTCGCGTGTGCAACACTCACTAGCGCCGAAACGTATCTCGCGTTCGTTTCCAACCTGTCGGCTCAAGTCGACCGGCAACTCGTCGCGCATCAACCTGTTGAGCAAAACAATCCCTCTCGTAAGGGCCATCACGCTCCCAGTTTTATTCCCGGCACGAAAACAAGTCTGGCGAAAACCGTACGTCGCGACGATCTTTTGGGATATGCGCCCACAAAGAACCAAAGTGCCACTGTCCGCAAAGTGGTCAAAGATCAATTGATCTATGTGGTGCGAGAATCGATCGACGAAAACGGCCTACGCGTTACTCCTCCTCATCAGGGAGCAACCAGAAGTATCGTCTTCTTTGGCGGCTCGTATACGTTTGGGCAAGGTGTCAACGACCATGAAACGATGCCCTATGTCACGGGCCAGCGATTGCGGGGCGGATTTCAGACTTACAATTTTGGCTTTAGCGGCTACGGCCCGCATCAAATGCTGGCAGCGTTGGAAGGTGGGCTCGTTGAAGAGACCGTCAAGCAGCCACCGCGGTTTGGAATCTACCAGGCCATTCCCAGTCATATCGATCGCTCGGCGGGCTTGAGTTCCTGGGATCAAAACGGCCCGCGATATTTGTTGAACGCAGAGGGACTGGCCGAACGTCAGGGCCGCTTCTCGGATGGCGCGTCGCTGGGCACCAGGAAACTAGTTGGCCGACTTCGACGTTCGTTTCTCATCGACCGAACGCTGACGCATTTCAGTCAGCAGCGAATTGGCTATCGCGGCATCGAATTGTTTGGAGCCATCGTCCAGAGGTCGCGCGAGATCTTCGAGATCCGCTATCCGGGAAGCGAGTTTCACGTCATCTTTTGGGACGATCATCACGAACAAAAGGATGCAATCCTTCAAGAGCTACGTCGCCGAAACATCCCAGTCCACCTTGTCGGCGAAATTATCCCTGAGTTTCTTGCCGCGCCTGAGCCCTATCAACTCCACGAATTCGACCACCATCCCAGCGCTGTGGCCCATGAGCGCATTGGAACTTACGTCGCAAATCGGATCGTGCGGCAAAAGTAGCACAGCCAGCTTGGCTGTTATGAACAGGCTGGCAGCCTGTGCTACGTGAACTTCATGTCCGTGAACTCACGCACGCGAATTGCGATCACCGGTTCAACGGGCAATCGCTCCATGCTACTGGCTCCGTAGAAACCGACGATGCCTTCCGTGTTGTTGAGGACAAATCGTGCGTCGCTTGGCTCAGCGATCGGGCCGCCGTGACAGAGAATCAGGATGTCGGAGTTCACTTTCTTGGCCGCGTCGTGCATGGTTTGCACGCTCTTGGCCGACTCTTCAAGCGTCAAAGCGGTTTCGGCACCGATGCTGCCTTTGGTCGCCAGACCCATTTTTTGAAATTACAAATGACAAGTATCAAATGACAAACAAATTCCAATTCTCAAATTCAAAAGCATTTGTCGGGACTTGCCGTTTGGAATTTACTCCCTTGTGATTTTGAATTTGTTTGTCATTTGCGATTTGTAATTTGTGATTTAACACTCAGGGTGCAATGTTAAATCGAGGTTCGCGGCTGCGGATCAGTTCCGATTCGTACGCGCGACGAACCAGCCGCTCCTTCGCCTTCGAATCGGCATCGAACGCATGAAGCTCCACCGTGACGCCATCCGTCCCGTTCTTCCACAAATAATGAGCCAGTGATTTTCGATCCGAATGATCGAGATGCTTGCTGACACGCGTTCGCAGGTTGGATGACTCGCCAATGTAAAGGTAGCCCGTCTCGTCACGGAAGATGTAGATGCCCGGCTCCACCGGAACCGCTTCGGGCTTTTTGACAACGTGGCTGGCTGGCAGTGTGTGAATATCACGACCCCAGTCAGCGATCCGCACGATCAACTCAGGCTTCAGTTGCCGCTTCTTCCGCAGACCAAGTGCCGCCTTCCTCAACAAATAAACCGAAGTGTCAGGCGACACGGATTTGGCCACCTTGTCAAACTCCGCTCGGCGATCCGGGTCACAGAAGACACGGTCGGTCGACACACCATATTTGTCGTGCATGTAGCGCGCCGCGATTTCCGCCGCGTGGACGTATTCGTCATGTCGCGCGTTGTTGCGACGCGTCGTTGTGCCACTCAGTTTCCCCGCTTTGCGAAGATTCAACAGCTTCCAATTGAATTCAAACTCCTCGACCTTCGGCATTTTCTCCAGGCACGCCGCAATGAACTTCTTGTTCAACTCGTCGTTGACGACCACTTCGTCGCTGCTCCAGCCGTCGTGCGTGGCGAGATACGCCTCTTTCACCGCGACGCTGAGTTGTCGGCTTTCGGCAGGAGTCAAAGGCTTCTTTTCCTGCGACTTGTTCTTTTCCTGCGACATGGCCGCTTGGCCAACGGCAATCCATGTGAGCAGAAACAACCCAAGCCACGGACATTGTCGAGCAGATTTCATTGCCGTTTCCTTCCCCGGGAAGAGGTTCGAAAACACGGATTCTAACGTTTACAACACGCCGCGACAAATAGCCGGATGGATTTGTGACACGACGGACAACGAGCACATGACTTTCGAGTTTCTACGAGCTACATCATCTCAGCGGATTCCATCACGACCCTGCATCTGACCAAGTGTCGCGGCATGAATAGCAAAACACCGGGATACACAACGTTGGTCTTCATGCTGATTATTGCTCTCTCCTGTCATCTGGGTATGGATACCAACGCTCGTGCCAACAGTATCGGGAGGCGATCGGCGAAGCGGTTGAATCACAAGTCCACGATTGGCAAACGCCGCCGCCATTATTGTGGCACGGACAAATCTGCGCCGCCGAAAGAACCAGCCGCCCAGAAGCCGCCCGCATTCGACCCGTTGCCGTCCCAAGGACCGCGTACGCAAGACGAGTTCTGGCGGATCAGTACACGCGATCTGAACAATCTCGTGGATGGCAAACCCGTTTTCGCCGCGTCTCGTTACACCGCGCGTCACGAATGGGAGTCGAGCAATATCGATTCGCTGTACGAAGCCTCGGGCGGGGCAATGACAATCATGTATGTGCACGGATACGGCTTTGATCCCGAGAAGTCGAAGCGCATTGGTTGGGATTTCTATCGAGCGATCGCCCGCAAGACTCCGCGTTCGCATAAGCTGCGTTTCATCGTTTGGTCATGGCCCAGCACTTCGCAAGCATTCCGATACCGTGCCGATATGAGGGACAAGGCCAAGCGGACGGATTTCGAAGCCTGTTGTCTGGCATGGGTATTGGCCAGGATGAACACAAATTGCAAGGTCAGCGTGATCGGTTCGGCAATGGGTTGCCGGGCGGTGTCTGGGGCGTTGCATCTTCACTCGGGGGCCAAGCTTGGAGGTTGGAAGTGGCCCAACGATCCGCCAGGAAAACGCTGCACTGTGCGCGGAGTCCTCATCTCGGCCGCGCTGCACAACGACTGGTTGTATCCCAACGAGAAACACGACCACGCTCTGGCAGGTGTCGAGCGCCTGTTGTTGATTAACAACTCGCTTGATCCGCAATTGTCGCGCTACGCGTTGCTGTATTCGAAGAGCAACCCCGTTGCGTTGGGTCGGTCGGGCCTTGAGAAGCAAGACGAACTCGAAGACCTCGCCAACCGCCTGATCCAACACGACGCCGCCAACGAGATCGGCGAGCATCATGGCGTCGAGCACTACATCGCGTCGCCGAAGATCATGGATCGATTGAGAAAGTTCACCTTGTGGGAGCAGTAGGTCAGGCTGTGCCTGACTCGCAGCGGCCGAACAACCTGGAAGTCCACCTCATCAGGCGGAGCCTGACCTACGACTACATCAACTCCACGAGCTTATTCGCCGCGGCCACGGCAAACGCTTCGTCGTTGATGTGATTGTCCAATTCGATCAGTTCAATCTGGCCATGGTCGTCGCGGACGCACACCATTCGGCAGTGTCCACATCGCAGCCGTTCCGACCGTCGAACCCGCCGATCCGCTGATTTGGGCTCATTGCATCGGGCCATGGTCGCTGACTTGGTCATCGACGGCATTGGCGAAGTGACCTGATGCGACAACGAAGACATTACTTATAGCTGTTTCTGGAACGAAATCCGTGACCAGTCGCGCTTAGAATAACGCGACACCCACGAGAGCAGGTCGGTATAGCCCGATCGGATTGGTATATTCGGTGATTATCCAATTAATTCCGTTTAGCCGGGAATTAAGAGTTTTAATCACGGATACACGGACATAATTAGTTTCGTTATCCCCCTAAATGCCCTGACAGCGGAATCACGCATGCAAACACGCGATGACTGTTTGGCGTTCATGCAAAACGCGATACTGAATCCACCGTCGTCACCGGCGTTGTCCAAATGGATCGCCGCCAACCAAACACTACTTGAACACGCATTTGAACGCGCCGACTTTCTGCGTCTCAAACATCGTGGCTTGGCAGGTGCGATTGTCGTTCTCGAACGGTTCGGACGCATTGATGCCGACTTGGCCCGCACCGTGGACTTTGATGAGCAGTATTGCCTCTACTGTGGCGCCGAACTCTTTTGGGCTTTACCTGGGGAAACCTCTCGCGATGACATTATTCGGTTCGCGAAGTTGATTGGAAATGATCAAATCGCCGCGGACGGTTGGATTCATCCCGGCGTTTACTGTCAAAACGGCTGTACGACTAGATTATTCAATTTTGGCAACCAAGAACTCTGGGACAAGCTTGAAGCCGATCGAAAATCCAGAGAAACGGCTGCGATCATTGTCGAATCGTTGTCAGAACCGCTGTCAAATTACAAAATCTACCTAGATCGCAACATTCGACGAACGGCACCGCGAGATACCGCACCACCACGCAGTGAATACATTGAACTCGAACCCGGTGTCCACACAATTGTCGTGCGCGATTTTGATCCGCATGATCCTAATCGCCGCGAATCCAATACTGTACAATTTGACCTGTCAGCGAACGAACAGATTCGTTTCGTTTTCTCGACTGCCAATGGTGACCTTAGAATCCAACCTGAGGGATAACAAGATCGTTGCAGCCGACGTGCTACCCGTATGAGTGTTCGCCCGTTACCGAAGATGGAAAGTTGTTCGACGGTTCGAGCCGTTACCGTGTCGCTCGCACGCGGCTGAACTCAGCGTTATGTCGCTACACCGTACAATGAAAGAAGATGCGACGCCAAAAAGGGAAAAGGTGTCAGGAACCTTTTCGGCGAATATCATGAAAAAGGTTCCTGACACCTTTTTCTGGTCCAAAAAGTTCCTTAAGTTGGAGATTCTAGCAATGCGATACATCTCGTTTCTGCGATCTAAGACAGCCGTCTCGATGGCATCGTTCCTGACCGGTGCCGTATTGACTCTCGCAATCGTCAAAGCCAAGGAGGGTCCCGACCCGTTCAGATCAGTTACGTTTGCCGATCTCCAGTATTCCGACTCGGCTCATCAGTTTGCGGGTCGTTGGATGGTTGATCGAGGTGACGCTGAGGGTCCAAAGGAGTCCATCGCAACCTTCGACCTCTCCGGCGAATACACAGAGGACTGGATTAATGAACAACGAATCTTGTGGTTCTACAATGATGGCATGCTCTATTTGGTCAGTCGTGAAGCCGACGATCAGGGACGCACTTTCGTGCACCCGTTTGTTCCGACCTTCGGTGAGAACGGAAAGTCGTTAACTCTCACTTCACCACATGCAAACCTTGTATTGAGGATGACCCGGTTGCCTAAGGCGGCAGACTTAGGAGGATAACAACTGAGAATTTGACTTCGCGTTGAGCGTGGTTTGGGGTCGGATCTGGTTGAGGTTGTTTCGTTGATCGGCTGGGTGGCACTGACAAAGTGTGCCACTGGCTTTGCCAGTGTGTTTTCATTCAGTGTTCAACTTGCACTCTGTGGTGACCGAAGACTTCGGCTGGGTGGCCCCGATAACCGGGACCGGAATAACGGACATTGTACTTTTCTGAAGTAAGTACAATGTCCCCTGGTATGTCCAAGGTCGATTGATTCCGCAAGGCTTCGACGAGAAACCAAGCTGGCAACACCTCATGTCTTCTTCTCACCGCCCCGCCTGGTACCCCCCAGCGACAAAGTTCAACGCACCATCTATGCGTGTGACTACACCCGTATAGATCGCAATTCGTTTTGTGCCGCAAACCTGGGCGTTCTACGAGGCTCTTCACAATGCAGCTATTAGACAAGCTTCAATATCTTCGTATGCTGCGCGAAGGTGCGGAAAAGGTCACACCGAAGCCCGAGGCGACTGCTCGCGTCTTGGAATACGCCACCCACGTTTGGCCTAGCCTCGACTTGAAGAAGCGAATACTCAAAACGACGGACATCGTCGTCACGAACGATGACCATATCGAAGGACACATTCTAATTGATCTGGCTGCCGAATACTCCGAACCATTTCTCAATTGCCCTTCGTTTGAATTCGAAGGCACGCCAACACCCGATGATCTCAAATCACTCATTCCTCAAATCCACCCAAACGACGATAATCCATTCGCCATCCTGATGCTGGGCGATGGTACGTTCATGCAAACGCTGAGGACAGATGATGGATTTGTCTTGGAATATCAGTTGGTCAACACCAAATGCCACTTCGAAATCCCGGAACGTGCAACGGCAGGTCAGGTGGTTGCCGCCATGGTATCGTACGCATTTGGCAAAAATGAATGGCTCGAATCATTCGATTGGCAATTGCAAGAACTCGAATAATGTCGCTAAATACGTGGCAAAACAATGGCATGAACGCGAGCCGGCGAATACGCGTATTGAAAATGGTAGCATTTCCGCGCCGGGCCCGGTAATGCCAAACGGCTGTGTCAGAGGAAACTGTATGCCAGACTCCACTGAACTCGTCCATCGCGCAATCGACCTGTCCGACGCCGGGGATTACGCTGGGGCGATGAACCTGCTCACTCGTGCTATTGCGATTGACGCGAACAACGCTCAAGCATTCTTCGAGCGTGGCATGGTCTACATGAATCTAGACCAAGACGCTGATGCGATTCCAAACTTTGATCGCGCTCTCGCAATTGATTCAGAATTCCCGGGCGCACGCGATTGGCGCTCACGCGCACTTGAATCACTTGGCGATCATCAAAACGCTGCCGAAGACCGCCTAGGAGACCTTCAATCGCGTCCTGACGGCCCGTACGAAGGTATGGGCGTCAGCCCACAGCAGTGGGCCGACTGTGCGGAAGCACTCGCAAATGCTGGGAACCATCAAAAGGCTAGCGAAGTCCTTGAAGACTACTTCGAAGATCATGCGAAGAAGGTCACAAGCTACGCTCGTTCTGAAACCGCACCGATGCGCATTTTCGCGAGGCTTTTGATTCAATCGGGAGATACTGAACGTGCAACCGAATTTGCGCGTAAGGCGTATTCCAGCAATCATCAATGCCCGGCAGATGTCCTCGTCTATGCGCTGGCTCTTGAATCGTCAGGCAATTTAGACGCAGCACGCCGTGTCTGTGCGGAAGCAATGGAGATAAATGATCAATTGGCGGGCGTCAAAGAACTGCACGCACGGCTTGCCGAATGACACAGAACCAGACGTTGGACCAGAGTCGCCGATCTGGTCGGAATCAAGTGGAAGAGCTGACGACGGTGACCTGGTCAGCTTGGATGTTTTATGGCGTCAAACAGCCACGGTGAAATGCAGGTCGACTTCTGGACCGAATTCGCTCAAAGAACTGACGCACTTGAATTGGCGTTGCGGGAAGGTGATGCGCCAACGCTTTCACGGCTCGTAGACGAACTTGCCGATTGTCTCTCGACCATCGACGAGCGGCTGAACGTCAACATCTATGGCCCTGGTCCGTCCCGCCTCGGAATTCTGCCATTACCCGGTGCAGAATCCGCTGCCGAGTTGTTGGTGTCCAACCACTGTGCGCCGACCCACTGGGAGGTTGCAGTCGGCTTGCCTGACTTCGACCAACTAGACTCCGTGCAGGTTCAAGACGACAGCGGCGATTCGCTAACAATACTCTACGCCGACATTGAAGCCAAAGTCCTTCCGCCGAAGAACGGTTCTGTGACGATCGTGCTATCCTTGGATGATGACTTCGATCGATCAGGTCCCCGCGGTCACCTTTATCAAGCTGCTGCCGAGAATGTTGTCAACACGGTACTCGGTGGTTACCCTGTGGAGTTGTCGCGGATAATGTTACTTCCGCGAAGTAAAACGGGTAGGTTGCTGCCTCTTGACACGATGCGGCAACAGTGGCTCGATGCCCTACACGCCAAAACGTCGCCATAAGTCGTTGCAGCCGACGTGCTACACGTATGACTATTCGA
>CAYFJO010000181.1:0-20647 GCA_964343305.1 uncultured Pirellulaceae bacterium
CGTCGCCTGCCGGCTCGGCGTTAAACGAGGACATTTTCTACTGGCCGCGGCATATGCCCCATTTGGCACTGGCGGAATCTTCGCAGCAAGGCCGATTTGAAGTGCGTTCTGTTTGCGCTGGGTCGAGAGATGTGATTTGAAGCCGACCTATGTAGCTGTCAGTTTCTCGGCCTGTCTTGGCGTCCTGGTCCGAAGGGCCCGTCCGGTCTTGGATCTTCTCTTGGTCTATTTCCTCGACCCGGGCCGCCGTGAAAAGAGTCAATCACACTGTTTCGAATCTCGTCTTCATCTAACGACAAGTCTCCATTCTTATCGCCACCTCGAAGGATGTGGCGCATGAGAGGTCGCATTTCTTCTTGACTTATCTTGCCATCTTGGTTCTTATCTTTTTCCATTACGCGTAAGACAACAAGTTCGATGCGTGATTCCCTTTTGGCATCTGGCTTACCCAGGCGAACTTGTTGCCTTAACTCATCGCTGTCGATCGCGCCGTCGTCGTTGATATCCGCAAACGCAAAGTGAATCATGTCGTGTTGCGGAATCTCATCTTCGGTGATTGTGCCACTCTGATCGAGATCAAGATCCTCTAGTATTTGCTCCGCGTGTCGAGGCGGCCCGAAGTCCGGCCCATCTTCAGGTCTTGGTGGCGGTGGGCCGGGCGGTTCGGGCAGTGGGTATCCAGGTTGTTCCTCGGTCGATTGTGATTCAGTTTCGGCGGTTGAGTTCGTTGGAGTGGTCGAGTTGGTGTCCGTCGAGGCAATAGACGATTGTTGTCCATTCTGGTTGTTGAATCGTCCGGCAATGTTGATTCCAACGATGACTAACACTGCGACAATTGGGATTGGAATCAACCAAAGTGCCCATGCGGGAAAACTGCGTTCGCTTTTTTGAGGTAACGGTGTTCCGAATGGCTGGCTGTTGAATGTTGTCGCTGGTGCGGCGAATTCTTGATTCAAAACATCTTCGCCAAAGAGCGAGGATGATGAAGCCAGCGGTTGCTCGGCTGTCAAATCGATCGCGACACTTTCACTGGCTACGAGTGATTGTACCTTTGGCAGTTCGCGTTTCGCCCACTCAACAAACTTGGCTGCCTGTGGATCGGTCACCTCGGCCATCTTTTCCAAAATCGAAACTGCGCCGGCAAACTGCCGCTCCTGACACAACGAACGCGCGAGTTTGCATTGCTCCTCGACACGAATCAGCGACGGATCTTTTGTTTCGCTTTCGGTAGGTGAACGAAGCTGAGTCGTGGTCGCGTCTCCGCCCTTACTTTTCAAAAAGTTAGTCAACTCCGAAGCGAAGTCTTTCATCGACCCAAAACGTTCACCGGGCTTCTTGGCCATCGCCTTAGTACACAAGGCAGCTAGACAAGGTTCGAGATCGCTGCGCACGTCAACGGCGTTCGGCGGTTCCTTGGAGAAGACTTCGCCAATGATCGACATGATCGAACCCGAGCCTTGAAACGGAAGCTCACCCGTTAGCAATTCATAAAAGACGACACCCAGGCCATAGATGTCACAGGCAGGCCCGATGTTTTCGGGTTTGCCTTCAAGCTGCTCGGGGGACATATATGCTGGCGAACCTAGGATCGTGCCGTCTTGTGTCAGGCGGGCGTCGTCGCTTTGGTCGGCTTGTCTGGCTAAACCAAAGTCCATGATGATCGGTTCGTTTCGCTGATCGATCATGATGTTCGCTGGTTTCAGATCACGGTGAATCACTCCCTGTGAGTGCGCTTCATGCAACGCCAGCGCGATCTTCCGAACGACGCGAGTGATACTTCGCTGCGACGGCGGATCCGCTGGATTAACGAACTCTGACAACGGCTGGCCTTGGATGTACGCCATTGCGATGTAGTGAGTCTCTTCAATCTGGCCGACGTCGTACACCGAACAGATATTCGGGTGATTGAGAGTGGCTGCCGACCTTGCCTCTTGATAGAACCGCTTGATAACTCTTTCGTCGGTGCCCTGGCTGAACTTCGGTATCTTCAACGCGACTTTGCGATTGAGCTGTGCGTCATGAGCAAGATAAACCGCACCCATCGCACCTTCACCGAGAGTTTTCTCGATTTGGTAACGGCCGAATTCTCCTGATATTGGCTGTGAATTCTCGCCTACTTCCGGACAAGTATCCGACGCATCACTGAGCTGCATCGTTTCCTGGATCTGCTGAGTTTTTTCAACGTCATTCGGCAGTGTTTCGTCTTTCATCCGTCCCGTCCTGGTCATTGGCTCGCGTAAGAGAGTCAAATGAACTCTTTATAGTAACGGCAAATTGTACAAAGATGTCCACTCGCTCGCTCGAAATAGATGCGAAAATCCGCAAACCGCACAAGGCGTTGAAGTCGCATTCAGGAAAATCATTCGGAATTCCGAGCCTCTCGGCCCCGAATACCAACAACAACACGTTGTTGCGGTGCTTGATCTATGGACAACCCCGATGCACAAGCAATTTGGGATGAGCGAACACCGCTGAGGTGGTAAAACAAATGAGGCACGGTTCCTTTAGAGTTGCGAGAATTGGGATAGATTTGCAACGGGATGCGGGGTTCGGCGAAGTTTGTGGTAAAAAGACAGGTCGGCTTTTCGTTCGAGAATATCACGATTGGATGGAACGATGAAGGTCCTCATCGCAGAAGATAATGCAGTTGCACGTAAGGTCTTGGAGAAGCAAGTAACGGGATGGGGGTATGAGCCCATCGTTGTTGAGGACGGCGAGAAGGCTTGGCAAGCCTTGCAGCCGGATGACGCACCACGACTTGCAATTCTGGATTGGTTGATGCCCGGTATGGATGGGATTGAAATCTGTCGGCGGATTAAGGAGGACAACGAACGACCATTCACTTACGTAATCATGCTCTCTGGACAAGATTCGGATGAGGACATCGTTGCTGGCCTTGACGCTGGTGCGGACGATTACTTGACGAAGCCGGCGGTACCGAATGTTTTGCGCAGCCGCCTTCTTGCCGCGGGACGAATCGTGCAGGCCGTCCCGCCAAAAGAATGGACAACACCAAGGGTTTCTGGATACGACGTCAAGCGTTTGCTTGGAAAGGGGGCGTTTGCGACAGTTTGGGAAGCCACTGAAGAGTCGACTGGCCGAACCGTAGCATTGAAGATCATTCGCGCCGACCTGGCAACTCACGAAGTACTCGGCCGCTTTGAGCGAGAGATTAAGCTCATGCGGAAGTTGCATCATGCGAATATCGCGGATGTGTACGAGAGCAATTCTGGCAGTTCACAATGCTACTATGCGATGGAATACATCG
Organism: uncultured Pirellulaceae bacterium; assembly: GCA_964343305.1. Classification (GTDB taxonomy): domain Bacteria; phylum Planctomycetota; class Planctomycetia; order Pirellulales; family Pirellulaceae; genus CAYFJO01. The sequence goes on from CAYFJO010000181.1 coordinate 3,269, forward strand.
ATGGCTGTACTCTCGATACATTTACCAAGGTACAAAAACCAAAGGCTCTTCGATTGTTGCAATTGATTGCCCAGGTTTGTGATGCGCTCGACTACGCGCACCAACGCGGAATCGTTCATCGCGATTTGAAGCCTTCGAATATCATGGTTACGCGTGAGAAGATTCCGAAAGTCGTTGATTTTGGCCTTAGTAAAGCTATCTTTCGTTCGGATGCTGAACTCGACCCATCACAATCTCTCATCGGTTCGGTTGTTGGCACGCCCCTGTTCATGGCCCCAGAACAAGCGAGAGGTGAGAATGATAAGATAGACGGTCGTACCGATGTTTACGTACTTGGTGTGCTTCTCTATGTGTTGTTCGTTCGTCGGCATCCCTTCAGCATCAGCAACAAGAACCGTTGGCAAATGGTCCACGAAGTTGCTGTCGGTCAGGTACATCCACCAAGTGAACGAATGCCTGGGTTTGACAAGGATTTAGAAGCGATCGTCATGAAGGCATTGGCGGACGAACCGTGCAACAGGTTTCAAACCGCGGCGGAATTCGGCCAAGCATTACGCGACTTTATTCAAAGACGTATCGCGCGGAAAAAGAGCCAGTGAGGAACGACGGGTTGACCTGTTGATTCATACGGGGCTGAAGACGATCCAGAACTCGAAACGGCTTTTCGCGCGATGCAGTCGTTGCTGACGAACGAGGTATTCAACAAGAGTCCCGTTGAAGTTCAGCTTTGCGATGAACACATCGAGCTGCTTAAAAACGCTGAGTGCAAGTTAAGCTTTGTGAACTGACATTCGACGGTTCACGCTTGGAATCGCATCCCACTAACGACAATGCACTACTTTACCTCCTGCTTACTTAGAATTACGAGTGCAATTCCTCCAAGAATTGCTAGCGAGCTTCCAATCAAACGAGGTGTAATCTCCTCGCCCAAGAACGCGATCCCACCGACAGCAGCGATTACCGGCACACTTAGTTGAACCGTCGCTGCTGTCGTCGCGTTTAGCCTTCGAATGGCTGTATACCAAATTGAGTAGCCAACACCCGAGGTTAATGCCCCTGACACGACAGCATAACCAAGCCCCCGCACATCAATCACAAACCAGGGTATTGCGATGACGGTTAGTACAGAAGTGAATGGGATTGCTCGCAAGAAGTTGCCAGCCGTGGCGCATGTTGGATCCTCGACTCCCCTTCCCCTGAGCGAATAAATGCCCCATGAGATTCCGGCTGCCGACATCAACATCGCACCTTGAATGGGCGGCGCTGAGAGTCCCGGCAGAAGTAGAAAGGTGAGGCCAACAATTGCTGACAACAAGCCCACTGCACGCCAAAAGCCGAGGCGTTCACCAGTTATTATTCCGTAGCCAATCATCGTCGCCTGAACCGCTCCAAACAAGAGCAATGCACCGGTCGCAGTCGGCAGACTCACGTAAGAGAACGAAAACCCAGCGGCATAGGCAAATAGAAAAAATGCCGACGGCCAACTGCCGTGTCCCGGGTCACCATCCGGCCGCAATCTTACAATCAACCAGAGCGCCATTGCACCGGAGACAATTCGCACAAGGGTGAATGTCGCGGGATCAATCTGGGTACGGTCAAGCGCGAGTCGGCATAGCAGCGAATTACCTGCAAACGCAACCATTGCAAGTGACGTTAACAAGTACACACGAGTTAGAGGCATTCAAGTTCTTTCCATCCAAGGCATCAGGTGGACGGGAATTCCATTTCGAAAAGCCAAGCTTCTGATCGAATGTGGCAATTTCGCTTCTCCCGGCATTCAGTGTTGAGCACTGGCGATGGCGCAAACCATGATCGTAAGGAAACAAGCGACTTTGGTACTCATGGATCAACTCGCTTTACGTCAACAAAATGGACACCGGTCGCCAGGCGGTCCAGCTTCAAAAAGGATTCCAGTCGTCCAGTCCCTTTGTCGAGGTGAACGCCATTGAAAACGCAGGTGGTATCGCCGTGTTTGATCGGCATTTGTTCGTGAACGGCTCCCAGTCGCAGATGGGCTATGCCGTCGCGATGAGCTTTTGCAAAACGCAGCGTGATTTGGAATCGGCCAGGGTCGGCAACTTCGACTTCCCAGTGACCAAGCTGTTCATCCCAGCTACCGAGTTGTGTTTCGGCCCGCTTACCTCGCCACTCAAAGCGGGACAAAACAATCGGATTCTGAAATCGAGTGCCGAGAATGATCCGCTGGGGATTGTGAAAGTCTCGGTCGCGCGTCACGTCGCTAAACCAGTCTTCATAGTTCTCCAGTAACCGCTTAACGATCTCGGGATGCTGATCCGCAATGTTGTTCAATTCGCTGGGATCGTTCTGAATATCGTACAGTTCGAGTGTTGCCAAAATGCGTTGCAACTCGTCGCGCGAAGGGTGCGTGATGATCGCGTGAGGATTGTCTTGCGGCTGGATCAATTTATAACGCTGCGATCGAGCCGCAAAATGAACGTATTGAAACGGAACCGGACCGCTGTGCCATTGGAAATACAAGTTGCGCTGCGACCAATGTACCGACTCGCCGTGGATGACCGGGATGAGTGAATGCCCGTCGAGTTTGACACCCTGTGGTTTGGCAACCTGGCAAACGTCCAGCAGAGTTGGCAGGATGTCGATGTGTCCGCCCATGATGCCGATCTTCTTTCCGGCAGGTAGTTTTTTTGGCCAGCGAATGAAGAAAGGCACACGGATTCCATTTTCGTAAACGCTGGTCTTTGTGCCGCGCAGTCCGGCAACATACCGATCAGGATACACGTCGTTTTTGGTTCGCCGTGTCCGCGGGCCGTTGTCCGAAAGAAAGACGACGATTGTGTTTTTCTCCAGGTCAAGCTGTTTAAGTTTGGCAAGCACGCGCCCCACGTTGGCATCAAGGTTGGTGATCATGCCGAAGACACGGGCGTTATGTTCGTGCAGTCCCATCTTTCGATACGGGTCTGCCCGCGCGTCGGGCACGTCCAGCGGCAAGTGCGGAAGGTTGGTCGCCAGGTAAACGAAGAACGGCCGGTCGCGATTGTCTTCGATGAATTCGATCGCCGCATCAGTAAAAATGTCGTCGCAATATCCGCTGAACTTTTTCGACACATTGTTGTGTTCGAGAATTGGATCGAAATAGGTGTTGCCCGGCGGTCCCGCAGCTTGACCGATGCCGCCCCCCTTGTGGACCATCGCTTCATCAAATCCTTGATCGGTTGGTCGCATCGGATAGTTGTCACCCAAATGCCATTTGCCGAAGATGCCCGTTCGATAACCGGCCTCGCGAAGAATCTCGGCGACCGTCACTTCATCGGCGTGCATCAAGTGACGGCCCCGTGCGACTTCGGTGACGCCCGTCCGATAGTTGTAGCGCCCCGTCAGAAGGCTTGCCCGCGTCGGCGAGCAGTTCGGGCAGACACAGAATTGCGTAAATTCGACGCTTTCGGTGGCCAGCCTGTCGAGGTGAGGTGTCTTGATCGTTTTATTACCGTGACAGCCAAGATCACCATATCCCTGGTCATCGGTGAGAATCAAAACGACATTCGGTTTATCAATTTCCGCTGACGCGGCTTGAACCACCCAGCAAATGGTAACGATAAAGGTCAGTGCAATAGAGATTCTCCGAGGTGCATTCGCCATGGCATATTACCTGCTTGATTACTTTGTGTCGTCCAGGATCGATTTGAGTTTCGGTGTATTGAGTGTGCGAGTGATGCGGTACACACCGGCGGGTCCATTGGGATGCCCTGTGTAGATGAATACGTGTTGCACACCGCGTTTCTCGTCGATGACGGCGCCCGCCGGGTCGATACTCCATAACGATAACTCCATGTTGTGACGCTCGCTGCGCACGATTTCGAGCCGCTTCGTCAGCGGATTCAACGAAAGGTCAACCGTGTCAACATAGCGAGGGTCTTGGAGATTAGATACGACGTACCCGAGGGCCAAGGCGGTTAGAATAATTCGATTCATACTTCTTGACACCTCTTTCGATGGATACGATCGGCGGTCTCGATTCGTGTCCTGTTCATAGCCTATCTGCTCTGAATGAACAGGTTACCATAGTCGAGTTGCGAATCGAATCACGGGAACTGACACGAACCACAATGCGCGCGACTGTTTGCCACCAGCATGGCGATCCTGACGTCATACAATGCGAGGAAATGCCTGATCCAAAACCGTCGGATCAAGAAGTCCTCATTCGCGCCGAAGCGATCGCCGTCAACTACGTCGACACGATGCCGCGCAGTGGCAAACATCCTGCGGCGCCTGGTGTTCCATTCACGCCCGGGATCGAGATGTGTGGTCGAGTCGAAGCAATCGGGCCAGCGGTCACACGGCGAACAGATGTGATGATCAGGCACGATCTCAAGAGTGTCGGAATCCCCTGCAAAACGGACGAAGGAATCGCGGACTTTCACGCGGCGGGTTGGCACACGCACACAACAGAATTGCTGCGAAACGGAGCGAGCGTAGCAGTTTGGGGACAATCACTTTATAATCCAACAAGGTGACGAATCATATATAATGTTCCGGCACTTCCATCGTTTTGTCGGTGTGGAATGGCTGACCATCCAGACAAATTGAATGAAGCTTCGACCCAATACTGGGATAGCTTGCGGTTTGAAGTCACAAAGTTTTACATCTCTTGGGATGGCGAATCACCGTCAGCACTCAAAGAGTTTCTGAGTGGCGTTGAGGGCAGCCGAACGGTAGTTCTTTCGATTCTCGCACAGGTCGATATGGAGACACGCATCGCAGCCGGTAAAGCGGTGCAAACTGAGGACTATCTGCAACGATTCCCAGAGCTTGAGTCTGATTCAGACGCAATGCTCTCGTTGATCCAACTCGAATTATCGCACCTAAGAAAACACGGAACACTCATTTCGTTAGATGAGGTGCGCAAACGTTTTCCGTCGGTAGGCCGGGACCAACTCGCACGACTTGTGGAAGCGAGTCAGCGCTCGCGTTCGAGTGAAGTCACAACCGATTGGAGTCGTGGAATAGACGATACTCAAGTCGTTGCCCCTAAGGCATCAAACACAAACTCGGCCGAACTTCCGGACATTCCCGGCTATGAGATTGCTGAGTTGATTAACTCCGGTGGAATGGGGTCGGTATTTAAGGCACGAGATCTCCAACTCGATCGAATCGTTGCCATCAAATTGCCTCGGCCAGAATTGATGAGTGATGCAGAAGGCCGCGAGCGATTTTTGCGAGAAGCTCGATCAGCAGCCCGATTACGTCATGTGAATATATGTCCGATTTATGAAATCGGTGAATGGAACAATCGCCCCTACATTTCCATGGCCTTTGTTGACGGAGTGACCCTAAAGGATCAAACGGCACAACCGAGAGAAATCGCGGAGACCATTGCGAAACTTGCGCGGGCTGTTGAACACGCTCATGATCATGGTGTGATCCATCGCGACATTAAGCCGGCAAACGTCCTCGTAGAGTCTCAGACCGGCGAGCCCATTTTGACCGACTTCGGCCTTGCAAAAGAGTTATCAGATCATCAAAGCGACGTGACGCATACTGGCCAGGTCATGGGGACACCTGCATATATGGCACCGGAACAAGCTGCAGGTCGGATTGACGAGGTGGGGTCACTAACCGATGTTTATGCGCTAGGTGCCGTTCTCTACGAATTAGTATGCGGGATACCACCATTCCAGGGACCTGTCGGCGAAGTTCTTCGCAAGGTCCAAACAGAAGAGCCAACTCCTCCTCGCAAGCTAAAGCCGCGGTTGCATGTCGATCTTGAGACAATCTGCCTTAAAGCCTTGTCGAAGGATTCGAAAGACCGGTATCAATCTGCGAAGGCGCTTGCAGAGGATTTAGAGCGTTTTATTGCTGGTGAAACGATCGTCGCCCGGCGAACAAGTGTTTTCACGAGAACAGCTCGCGCAATTGGCAAGCGACCTATGACAACAGCCCTAGTTTTGTTGCTGTCGGTTCTTGCATTCGTTGCCGCTGGACTCATATCGAGGGTTAGAGAAAACGACAGAATCGAAAGCGCGATATCATCGATTGACCGTGAGTTGGCGACGGATGAATGGAGTGAGCCAAAGTTTCGTCGAGTTCGCGATCAGTTGGACGAACTCAGCGTTTTGTCAGACGAGCATGCAAAGAATCAGCGTCAGCGCGTGCGGCAAATCTTGATTGACGACATTTCGAATCGGGTCACGGCAATACGCATAACTAGTCTAGAGATTCAAGAAGCACAAACGACGATCGATTTACTAAGAAAACTCGACAGTAATGAAGCGGAAAGATTCAGTGAAGCGTTGAATAACCGTGTCGCGATTGGTGTTACGAAACTCGATATTCGCGCGCCCTTTGACCGACCGGTCACTATTTTTCGCGATGTCACCTTAAACGCAAAGGATGGCGCGCTTTTTCCGGATGTCGCCGGTAACTCGGAATCAACTGAGGGCCTCTCACCACTTCTTACGAATGTTTTGTGTGATCGAAATGTTTCGCTAAAAGTAAAGTTTGATTCGACATGGCGCAACGCGTCAGGGCTTTCGCTGATGCTCGACGCACGCGATGGCCACGGGGACGCGGTTGCCATACTGACCTTTTCACCTAACGGTGAAGTATTGGCGTCTGGCGGAAATGACGGACGAGTCATCTTATGGGATGTGAGATCTGGCAAACAGCTATTCAAAATCGATGGCTTCGAGATGGGGAATATGCAGATGGAGTTTTCTCCATCGGGGAAATATCTCGTTACCCGGGAACACAAGGGCCTGGTCCAGGTGTGGAATCGCGGCACGGGAGAATTAGTCCACAAGGTCACAGGAACGACAAGCCGTTTTAGGTTTTCGTCAGACGGAAAGATATTGGCGACAGGTTCAACAAATCCTCTTGTGACATTTTGGGCTGTTGGTGATTGGAAGAAACATCGTGAGATTTCGTACGAGGGTCGGGCAATTAGCCTCGCCTTTTCTCCTGACGGCAAACGACTCGCAGTGGGATTCTATTCCCACGAGATTTGCATTTGGGATCTTACCGTTGATGCTGAGCCCAGAGTCTTAGGAGAGCACCGGGCTTGGCCGACTCACCTGGAGTATTCACCGAATGGCAAGCAACTTGTATGTGGCAGCTTTGACCAATCCGTCGTTCTGTGGGATGTAGCGAAGGGAAGTCGAGTCAGTTCTCGGCACATTCCGCAGGATCGCGGTCTTGGATTCAACTTCACGCCAGACGGTTCGAGGCTATACGTGACTCGCGCAACGCAAATCAACGTTTGGGAGTTAAATACAGCAGAATTCGATTCTTCGAAAATCAAAACACTTACAACACGACGTGCGTCGAATCTGGTGCTAATAGCGGGAGGAAAACGACTGGCCGCAAGTGATGGTCTGGCGGTCAATGTGTGGGAGGCAGAACGGCTAGATAGGCCGAGCATGCAGATTGGCTCGGGGAGAATGGTGACATTGGCGGCATCCCTAAATGGAAACCTTCTTGCCACAGGAAGCTCTGGTGGAATCATTGAAGTTTGGGACATGTTGCGAAGACGAAAGGTCCTCACGTTGGGGCAAACAGGATACGAGGCCTACGTTGGCACACCATTAGATGAGTCGTCAAAACGCAGCGGGCGCTCATTTTCGAGTGCCATTTCTGAGAACGCCCAAGTCGCAATGCGAATCTCGCGAGCTGGCGTGTTGTTACGCGAAAAACTAATTCCATCCTCAGTTCTGGAACGTGACTCACTCCAGCTCGAGTTCGAGCGAAAGAACAACGTCGTTAGTTTTTCGCTCAACGATGAGTTTGAAGTTTCCTTTGAAGAGTTGTTCCCAATTCATCCATCCGAGCAAGGCGTCTTTGGCGTAGGTCTGCGACCAGACGTCGGGTTCATGGCGTTGACCGCCACGGCAACCCAGCTCTCTAGTGTTCCGAGTCCGTTGGAGAGTGCCGACGAGTTGTTTGCAAATGGGAACTTCTCGGAAGCTGCTGAACTCTTTCATCAAACCGCCATTTCAGAAAGTGATGCTGAAATACGTCAAGAGGCGATTTACAAACAGGGGCTTTGCCGCCTCGAGAATGGCCAACGGCGTGAGGCGGTTCAAATACTCGATGAACTGAAGGGGCAGTCACCTAGTCGCTGGACAAGATTAGCAACGTTCCAGCTTTGGGTGACACGTCTCGATCTTGGAGAGCCCCAGAAGGCAGATGAACTGTTTGACCAGTTAGCTGTTTCATATGATCTCGACGAATTGAGCACACTCGTCCCAATCAGTGTGCATCGCTCGATATTAGCGAGGTACGGCGAACGTCTATTTAACTACCGAAACTTGTTCCAAATCTCTCAGTCACGTGTTGATGATGTTCAAGTCGTAGAAAGAGTTGGCGATCTGCTTGGGGTCGAAGCTGAAACCGACCTTCAATTTGAGTTATTGCGCGCACACCGATTAATGGGCGAGGATGGTGTTGCGATCGATCTCGCAAAGAACCTCTACAAGACCTCGCCTAACCCACGAGTAATTCATCATCTTTCGTGGCTACTTCGCAATTCAGGACAAGCGGACGCTGCACGTGATTTGGTGAACTCATCGCTCAATGATGATGCTGGTCAACTTCGTCCCGAAATGGTCCGATTGTTAGTCGAGCGAGCACGAATCCACGTGGCGGAAGGTGACTGGACCCTTGCCGAAAAGGACATCGATCAGTACCTCAACATGGAAAGTCAAAACAAAAGCGCTGAGTATAAGTTCGGACTTCCATCTGCTCTTCTAATTAAAGGGTTTCTATGCCAACGGTCCGGTGACGATGTTGCTGCTGTCGAGGCATGGACACAGGGGTACCGTCCATGGAAACAGTTCCTCAAAGATTACGCTGTTCCGGCAACTGAAAAACCAACTGCATTTATTCAATTTCATATTCTCGGTTCTCTCTCAAAGAAACTGCGATATGCGGAGTCCAAATTCTTTGTCGACAAGGCAATTGAATCGGCGTTTCCGACTTCAATTCGGGCACCTCTTATGGCTGTTTTTTTTCGGCCGGAAATGTTGGGAAAGGTTGTTGTGTTGATGCAAGAGATTTGGAGCAAACCAAACGGCCGACTTTGGGCAGAGCGAATAGCATTTGAAAAAATCACTTACTCGGAAATCTTTCGAACGGCTGCTTTACTGCCTACCTATGAGGTTTTGATTTCAAAGAGCTTCGAGGAAGCCCCGTCCGACGAGGAGGTGAAATTGCTTTGGAAAACGTTGGATTCGGCATTCCAACAAACACTTCAAACAAGGGAACTACACGAAAACCAAGCGATGTTGCTCGCCATGTCCTGGGCGACAGGGATGGATTTTACGCAGAACTCAAATCTGGGAGAGTGGATCGAGGAGTCGCCAGAGACCGCTGCCGGGTTTGCGTATTTGTGCGCAAAACGCTGCACAAGGGACGGGAAAATCTCGGCAGCAAGACAGCTTTACAACCGCGCGGTGGAACTGGTCAGCAACGACTCTTTGGCAGGATTATTAGCCACCGAAGAGCTAACGAAATTGGCAGGAGATTGATCGGCAACTTGTTTCGAGTCTCGAACGGCTATTCCCGACCGTCCTGCTAAACCACTTTGCCACAAATAGGAGAGAGTTAGAGAGTTCGAAATGGCTAGCGACGGAGTGCGCTCCTCCCAATGGAAATGATATGGCATACTCAGAGCATTTATCCTACTCCATTCAAAGCCCGCATCGCGTTGTCGTGCAAGATGTCCTTGAGCATCGTCTGGTCGTCGACCATGCGCCGAAGAAATGATTGAAGGCGTGTGCTGTAACATGTGCCTTTGAATGCTTTGCCCTTACCGTCATAACAGGGACAGTCGCTGCCAAACAGTAACTGTTTGCTGTTGCGTTTCAGAAAACCGGCGGTGAATTCTTCGTCGCGAGTCAATGCGTTGAACCCACTGCCAGCCGACATGTCTGCATATAGATTCGGGTATTTGCCCATCAAGCGATCGAGCAGCCCGCCGGGTTTGACCGGCCCTTTGGGATAAAGCGTCTTTGTGGCGGGCGGCACGTCGGCGCTGATGTTGGCCCACCAGGTTTGAGCATGCCCGATGATGCGGAGTCGCTTGTATTGCTTTAGATACATTTCCAGGTGTTCGGCCAGGCCTTGATTGTATCCCTTCTCGCCATCTTGGAAGTGAATTGTGATCGGCCAGTTCAACTCGTCGCACAACGCGATTACCCGCTCGACGCGCCGGTCGTTCAGTGGCAAGTGCTCTTTCTGTTCGCCAATGCCGCGGCAGCCCAGCAGATGATAGGCACGAATCCGCTCGAGCACGTCGTCTTTGCGGATATCCGTCTGACAGAAAGGAATGACACGATTGGAATACTGATGAAACGCGTGCAACACCGTTTCGCTTCGTAGCAACACGCCACCTTCACCTGTTTCCAGCGGCAAGACGAACGCCTTGGACGTTCCGGTCGCGTCCATGTGCTCGATCGTGTCCTCGATCGTCCGCTTGTAGTGGTTGATGTGCAGATGGCAATCGACAATTGGCAGGGAATCGTCGGTGTTGTCTTCGGCATTGGCTGGCGATGACAATCCGAGTTGTCCCGCGACACATAGCGAGGCCGTTGTCTTGAGGAACTTTCGACGAGTTGTCTGAGGATCTAATTTCATAACTTAATGGCTCCCTTTTCTTTCCCATGCTGTCTGTCATGACATTCTGATCGGTTCTGTCCGAGTTGTCGACACTGCGGCATCGCTCTGATGCCTCCGTATCAACATTGCTACGCCGATTGACGGCTCTTAGACATCGTCGCGAGAAACTTCTTCGCTTGCGAATCGGATTGTTGATCGCTGGATTGCATGTCCAGCATTGTAAGCCGACGAGATCCAAAGAGCAGCACGCTCCCGCAACCTTAATCGGAAGTTTTGCTTGACGCTGCAAAACCGGTGCTCGACAATCAATTCCAACTCTTGTGTCGCTTCTCTTTTTCGTTACGACTCATCGTGAGGTTGAATATGCGTCATCATTTGCTGAATCCGCTAGGAACTATTGCGGCCATCCTCATAGTGGCGAGTGGCGCTCCGTGTGAGGCTCAATCGAAATCTCCGAACGCGCAGGTCGTGTCGATCCATCTGACGGCGAAGGGAACGTTCACTGTCGATGGGAACGAGGTAGCAGCAGACAAGTTGTCTCAGGCGATCTCGTCGCGAACTGCCGAGGTCAAAGACGATGGGAAATCGATGGGTGTGTTGATCACGGCCGACAAAGATGCCAAGTATGAGAGTCTTCAACAGGTATTGATTGCGTCTGGTAAAGCGGGCATCGAGAAGTTTGCTTACCGGGTCGATGACCAGTTTCATCGCTTTGACGTACCGCTGGCAGCGCCTATCGCACGCACACCCGATGACAACGAATTCCCACCATTGTTGATCCGTCTGCGATCGAAAGAGGACGGTTCACTTTCGTCGATCCATTTAGGAAATGAAGTTCTGGGTGCGGAGATGAACGCGTTGCAAGCAAAGATTATCAGGTTGATTGGCCCCGAACGCGAACCAGGCAGCCTTCAAGAGTCGATCAAGCTACAGATCACCGCAGACGACAACCTGCGATTGCAACATTTGGCGGATGCCTATCGCACCGTTTCGGCGTATGAAACTCCTCGCGGCGAGCGGGTTGAGTTGGTCAAGAACATCACGCCGACAGCACTAGGCCAAGAAGAATTCGATGAGCTTGAAGAGTTCAACGTTGAGAAGATTGAACCGGTCGATGTTGAAGTGTCCGAGGTAAAAGCTCCCAAAGAGCCAAGACGTCAAATCAAACTAGACGTTGCTCCTGAGCCGGTCGAAATATCGCCAGTCGCCAAGTCACGACTCGTGTTAGAAGAAGCAAGGATTGAGGTAGCTCTTGCAAAAGTGCAGAAGGCAAAAGTCGAACGCGATGTCGCTCAGGCGCGCGTAACACAGATCCAAGCGATGATCATTCAAGCGGATATCACGATCCGTTTTCACACGGCAAAACATGCCCGCATCAAGAAATTGTCAGACGAAAACGCCGTCGATCAAACCACGGTCGACGAGGTCAAGTATGAACTCGACAAAGCAACGGCGGCGCTGAAGGAATTGAAAGCGATGCTTTACGGTGCCAAGGCCGACGCGAAAAGCGCCGAAGTCGACATCGTGATTGCGGAAGCAAATCTAAAAGTTGCCGTCGCACAAAAAGACGTCATGAAGGCCAAATTCGAGTCGGATCAATCACCCGCCCTCCTCGAAGCACTCCTGCGACGCATCGAAGCGTTGGAAAAGCGTCTTGAACAACGCCTGGACGATACTCGATCGGAATGATGTTTGAATCCGGTTGTATGAATCGCTTTAGATTGGCACGCGGCGACACTTTCCAAGTCCCGAATGGGGTCCGTTCCCAACCGTCCTGTTAGCCGTTTTGGCTCCAAACAAGAGAGAGTCAGAGAGTTCGCGTTTCAAAAGCGGGACCCCAAGCCGGACCGTGGGGTCAAGCCGGACCGTGGGGTTTGGAGCGGGCCCCCGAAATTCGTTTTACGGAATGAGAGCGCGGCAGAATTCCAAACGTCGTCGCAACTCCGTTACTTGCTAACGTGGAGTATTCACTAACCCGACGCGCAAGCGAGGGGTCTTGGACGTCGCCCCTCGCTTGCGCGTCGGGTTAGTGTGGATTCGAATTTGCGCGGTGTTTTAGGCAAGATAGCCGCTACTCTCCTTTTCACAGAGAACATTACGTCGTTTGGACGGCGGTTCATGAACAATCCGGGCTAACAGATACGAAAAAACGCCGAGACTCTCAATCTCGGCGTGTCGTGTTAACCAAATTGCCGCGTGATTTCGCGGCTATCTTTGAAGCTCCCCGCACAAGACTCTAGCGGGAAGATTCTCTGTGCTCTCTGTTTTGGATTTTGAAAGTTAGCTGTTAACCGCTTCCTAAAGCGTTGAAGTTTTTGCAGTTGTGGCAAGTAGAGAGCGCGGCCCAACCGCATCTTCGATTCGACGCTGAATCCTGGGCGACCACTGCCGATCTGGCGCTGACGGAAAATCCGAAGAAGTAAGCAAACACAATCGACTTTTCTCCGAACTTGTCGCGTCAATCAGTTGACGGGTTTCCCAGTTCGCGAAGGCGCACATTGCGGAATCGGTGTACACCACCTTTACCATGATGTTGCAGCGCCACGGATCCTCTCTTATGGCGGTCGTCGCGCACATCGGCGGTCTGCTTATCGTTGACCCAGATCTGAATCCTGTCTCCCTCGCAGCGAATCCGGAACGTGTTCCATTTCGTGTTGTCGAAGGCACCAGCCGACATGGCTTGAAAACGCTTCGTTTGTTCTGCGCCCTTTGGCCAGACCCAACCGGAGCCGATGGCGTAAATCATGCCGCTCTTCGCGCGGTCAATCTCGCATTGGTAACCTTTCGGCTTTCCTTCGCCCGTGCAACGAAATCCGATTCCCGAGTTGTAGCCATCTTCGGGCATTTTTGCTTCTACGATCAACTCAAAATCCTCAAACTCCGCCTCGTGGACTAGCCAGAGATTAGCACCCTTGGAAAGGATTTGTATTTCACCGTCTTTGGCATTTACTTCGCCTTTGGCTTTGGCCGACCAATCGTCGAGTGTTTTGCCATCGAACAATTTGATCCACTCTTTGTCGTCGGTCACCGCAGTCAAGAAGGCAGCGGACGAAAACCCGATGAACATCGCCAGATCCTGATCACCTGAAGTCACAACCGTCGCTGGGCTGTCGGGCGGGCGAATTTTCTCCGCGCGGGCCAGTGCCTTTCTCATGGCCGCGATGGCGACGTTGGCCTCATCGCCGAGCAACTCAATTGCCCTGGTAGCATACATGACGGTGGTAAGGTCTTTGTCCTCAAGCGCGGCGATCAGCACCGGTAGCGCCAGTTCGATCTTGCCGTGTGTGGCGATCGCTTGAGCGGCGGCAACTCGAACGGCGGCTGACGAGTCTTTCAGTGCCCGCGTCAGAAGTTGCATCGCTTCATCCGAGATTGCCTTGCGCTGTGTCAGTCCCAGAGCACCCCAGTAACGGATGTTTGGGTCTGCCGCCATGATGTGCTTGCGCAACATCGACTCGTCATCGATTGCAGCAGCATTCGCAGCCAAATTCAAATCGTCAAGGTTGATTTCGCCGCTGCGAACTGCATCCCATGGTGTCTGTTTTGCGGCGATCTTCCACGCCTCTTGTTCCGGCACGAAGCCCAGATCCCCCGTTTCGACACGGTGCCTTCGGCCCGCCAGTGCATGTTCCATCAGGATCGCTTTGTGATCGGGCGAACTGGCAAGGTTTTTCAGATTCAACGAATCTTTTTCACAATCGTACAGTTCGGCCACTGGTCGAGTGGGCCCGGCGAAATGCCATTGAGCATCGGTCATCTGGCGACGATTCGCCAGACGGTAGAACTCGTGTCTGATCTCGCCCTGATCGGGCCAGGCCGTTCGTTGGTTGTAACCCAGATGCGGCATGTAGTTGCGTATGTAGAGATAACGTTTGCTCCGCACACTGCGAGCCATATCGATCACTTCGTCGACACGATCACGGTGACCGAACACGAATTTGCGCGGTTCCGTTTCAGCTTTACCCAGAAACGGCTCACCTTGCATATGGTCGGGAATCTCGACTCCAGCCAGACTCAATACGGTTGGGCCAAAGTCCACAAAACTGACCAGTCGATCGGTTGTCTCCCCAGACGTTGTTGGTGCGAACTGTTTCCACTTCTTTGGAAAACGAATCAAAAGCGGTACGTGCATTCCGCTGTCCAGCAGGCAACGTTTGTGCCTTGGCATGCCAGAACCGTGATCAGAGTAGAAGAACACGATTGTGTCATCTGCCAGGCCATCTTCCTCGAGCTGTTTCAGAATCTGACCAACGTCTTTATCCATGGCCGTGACACAGTCGTAGTAACGTGCCAACTCACGGCGGACAACTGGTGTGTCTGGATAATAAGGCGGCAGCGGCGCTTCTTTCGGGTCATGGATCTCATCCGCCGTTAGGCGGCTCTGTACGTCGGAAACGAATTTCGCGCGCGGCCATACCATCGAACGACTCTGATGAGAGGTCATCAGGTTGAACACGCTGAAGAATGGTTGTGTCTTGTCTTTTCGTTTTCGCCAATGCGCTGCACTGCTGCTCTCGTCCCACGATTGTTCAACAGTCTGTTTCCAGTTGGCCGTGTTGTAATCGGTCTTCACATTGTTGGTCGTGTAATATCCCGCCTGGCGCAGATAAGATGGAAAGCCTTTGATGAAATCCGGAATCGGAAACGCGGATCGCATCTGATGCGTTCCGAGACTCGTCGCGTAGCAACCGGTGATCAAACAACTGCGTGACGGTGAACAGACCGGCGCCGTGGCAAATGCGTGTGTGTAGCGAACGCTTTCGTTGGCCAATCCGTCAATGCGCGGAGTGTGAGCATACTCATCGCCGTAGCAGCCCAGCGTAGCACTCATATCTTCGGCGGTGATCCACACAATATTGGGTCGCTCGCTGGCGGAAGCGTGGACATCGAGAAAAACCAGCGTGAGAATACAAATGGAAAGTCGCATGCGAGCACCCTAGTTGTAATCGGCGAGGCGTTAGTAATTGAGTTCCATTTTGTACTCATCGACTGCACAATGCCAGTACGCGAAACGGACAACCGTCCTAAACCAGCAAGCACGGCGATTGTCATGTGCGTCTTGTCGGGCTCAATGAGCAGTTTGCGCGTTGCCCGCGGTGCTTTCCTGCGGCACACAGGAGTCGCGTTGATTCGCGTGACCTGAATGTGCCTGACGAGAGATGCCTTCGTTGATAAAGCGGGAAAATCAGCGTACGATGGCTCCTACGAAGTTTTCGCCACTCCTCAAGGTAATCTCATGCAATATTTCCCGCACTCCCGTTCCCCAAACCTCTGTCGCCTGACTGCGCTTGCCGCTGTTTCGGTTCTTTTTGCTGCGGACGCTATTGTCGCAAACGATGAAACAACTGCCCCGTTGATGGCATACGTCGGCACGTTCAGTTCTCCGTTGAAGGATACGCTGCCGACCCAGGTGGATCTGCCGCCGGGCAACGGTCGCGGGATCCATATGTTCCACGTAAATCGCGATACGGGAGCGTTGACGGAAGCTGGTGTATATGAATCGGGAACCAGCCCGAGTCGTCTTGCCGTGAACAGCGACGGGACGCGAATGTATTCCGCCAACGAAACGGATCGGTACAACGGTACGAAAGAGGGAACCATCAGTTCGTTCTTGATCGATCGCATGACCGGAAAACTTACGCTGCTGAATACCGTGCCATCCGGAGGAGCCGGGCCAACCTACGTCGGCATTCACCCTTCGAAACGTTTTCTGCTGGTGGCTAACTATTTCGGCGGCTCGGTTTCCGTACTGCCTATCATGGCGAACGGACAACTCGGCAAAGCGACCGACGTGAAGGCAATGGAAGGCAAAATCGGTCCGACCACGTCGAAGAATGCGCCGCCGGGCAGCAAAGCCTTTAGCGGCCACGACCGGACTCACGCACATATGATTGAGTCTGATCCGTCCGGCCGATTCGTACTGCATGTCGATTTGGGAATGGACAGAATCTTTGTCTGGAAGTTTGATGCAAAGACCGGAAAACTAAGCCTAAACGATCCGGCATTCGTTGCCTTGCCGCCGGGTGACGGCCCGAGACATTTTCATTTCCATCCGAACGGAGGGTGGTTCTATTCGATTCAGGAAGAAGGATCGACGCTGGTGCTGTTCGACTATGATGCCGAACATGGCCGGTTGACCGAGCGGCAGACGATATCAACTCTGCCAACTGGCTACGCGGGTAGTAACTTCTGTTCAGAAATCCAGGTCTCGCACGACGGAAGATTCGTCTACGCAGGAAACCGCCTGCACGACAGCATCGGCATTTTTTCGATCGGCGATGACGGCAAACTGAGCTTCGTCGATGAAGAATGGACTCGAGGCAACTATCCTCGCAGTTTTAGCTTCGATCCCGGCGGTCGGTTTCTGTACTGCGGCAATCAGCGAGCCGACAACGTGACCGTGTTTAAAGTTGTTGGCAAAACCGGCAGGCTGAAATTTACGGGTCAGTATGTACCGGTGGGCAACCCGTCGCATATCGTTTTCTTGGACCTCGCGAAGTAAGGGGTATTTGACTTTTCCGATGCCTCGCGTCTGCGGGAAACGACGATCCGCTTTTGTGCCTTCACATCATGCGGATCCACTTTACCAGCCCCATCCACCCCAGCGGCCTTCTCAAGGCCGCTGCGCGCTTTAACGTGGATTGTTCACTAACTCGACGCGCAAGCGAGGGGTCTTGGACGTTGCCCCTCGCTTGCGCGTCGGGTTAGTGTGGATTTGAATTTGCGCGGTGTTCTAGGCAAGATAGCCGCAACTCTTTTTCACAGAGAACATTACGTCGTTTGGACGGC
>CAYFJO010000182.1:0-10286 GCA_964343305.1 uncultured Pirellulaceae bacterium
ATTCGTGTGTTGGCCCGAACCAGACTTCCGAAGTTTTCCGAAACTTCGGAAGTCTACGATGGAGAATTCGAAAGTCTGGCCACGCGTACTACGATAACTCATACTCGTCGCTGAATCGTTTGATGTCTTCTTCGTGGCCCATGATGATCACCACGTCGTGTGGCCGAAAGTCGTAGTCGGCGTCCGGATTAAAGACCATTTTGTCGTCCGACTGTTTGACGGCGACCACTAACAAGCGATGTTTGCGATGTGCCTCGGTTTCGCGAACGGTGACGCCGACGAGTTTGCTCGCTTCAACAATCGTAATTTCATCAAGTTCCACGTCGAGGTAGCTGCGTTCGTACATCAACTCGATCAAGTCCGCCGTCGACGGCCGCGTGACCATGCGGACCATCTGGCGAGCGCCGATGATCGTCGGCATCACGATTTTGTCGGCACCCGCTTGTCGCAGTTTCTTTTGAGTTGACGGATGTTCCGCGCGGGCGATGATCTGAATCGTTGGCGACAGGTCACGCGAGGTGAGCGTGATAAAGACGTTCGCCGCGTCGTTGGGCAAGGTGGTCACCACGGTTTTCGCTCGCTCGACGCCGGCAGCCAGCAGCGTTTCTTCTTCGGCCGCATCGCCGTTGAGATACAGATAGCCAAGCACATCGGCCTCGGCAATTTGACCGGCATCGGAATCCACCACGACAAACGAGCGCCCTTGTTCGTGGAACGCCTCGGATATGACCTGACCCACGCGGCCAAATCCGCAGATGATTGTGTGTCCTTCCAGACGATCGATATCGCGTGCCATTCGCCGCAGCCCCAATGCCCGTTGGATTTCACCTTCTGTCATCATTTGAATGATTCCCCCGAATGTGTAAGCCAGCGCCGAAATTCCAAATACGATCACGGCAACGCTGAACAACTGAAACGTGTGGCCTTGCCGCGATTGTTCGCCATAGCCGACGCTCGAAATGGTGACCACCACCATCCAAACTGCGTCGACCCAATCGTAGTCTTTGCCGATGAAACGGTAGCCCACCACGGCGATGATGAAAACAGCGACCAGGATCAAGGCACCCGTGCGAATGCGCTGCAATGGCGTTTTCATCGACTCCCCTGTAGGACGGATTGCTAATCCGTCTGGAACTGGACGGATTAGCAATCCGTCCTACAGACCTACGTGTGGTACTCCGAGTTAAACCGTACATATTCTACGGTCAGATCGCTGGTCCAAAAGCGGCAACTTTCGCTTCCCTCGCCAAACTGCAAAAGCACCAGCGTTTCACGTTGATTGCGGATCGACGCACTGACCGTCGTTTCTTCGAACTCGCGCGGCTCGCCATTTTCAAACACCGTGAATCCATTCAGCGACAACGACATCTTGCCCGGATCGAACGACACGCCCGAGTATCCCGCCGCACTGACGATGCGTCCCCAATTCGGATCGCACCCTGCGATGCCGGCTTTGACCAGTGTGCTGTTGGCAACCGTCTTGGCGATTTGAAACGCGTCTTGCTCGCTGGCGCAACCACGAATTTCGAGATCAATCAAATGACTCGCCCCTTCGCCGTCGTCGGGGATCATGCGAGCCAATTCGATGCAGACTTCCGTCAGCGACGAACGGAAGGATTGCAGATCATCTCCGGTCAGAGGATCACCACCCGCTGCGCCGCTTGCCAACAGTAAAACCGTGTCACTGGTACTCATGTGGCCTTCGACGCTAATGCAGTTGAAACTTTTGTCGACGGCATGGGCAAGTGCCGCTTGAGCATCATCCGGCGCGAGTGCAGCATCGGTGGTCACCGTACAAAGCATCGTGGCCATTTTGGGACCGATCATCCCCGCTCCCTTGGCCATTCCGGCGATCCGGCATTCACCGGAGGAGAGTGTAATCGATTTCGAACTCACTTTGTGGGACTTGTCCGTGGTCAAAAGCCCCCGCGCGGCTGCCATGAAATGTTCTTCCTTGCGACCCAATTTACTGGCTGCGTCGCGGATGCCGGCGGTCATTTTGTCCATCGGCAGATATTCGCCAATGATGCCCGTCGACATCACGAGAGCCTGGTCTGGCATCGCACCGGATACTTCGGCTGCCAGCCGCGCCATTTCCTTCGTGTCCCGCTCGCCGCGCTCGCCTGTGCACGTATTGGCATTTCCAGAATTGGCAATTACGACTCGGCAATTGTCGGTGGGCGTGATCGTGCGATTTCGCCCTACGGCCGACGCATAAACGACATTCGTCGTGTAAACACCGACCGCTGTGCAAGGTTGGTCTGACACAACCAGCGAAACATCTTCACGATCTGGACTAGACTTGATGCCGCAATATGTGCCAGCGAATTGGAATCCTTTGGGAAGAGAAAAATTTGACATGGTTGATCTGATCTTTACCGCAACGCGGTTTTACATCATAGCCCAGGGTCGCCGTCTTCGGCGCACCCTGGGTATTGGGTGACAACTATCGCCTTACGCTGAAAGCGTTAAACAACTCAAAACGTCGTTTAATCTGTGTAACGCTTTCAGCGTAAACCGATCCTATTCATTCACGAACCCAGGGTGCGCCGAAGACGGCGACCCTGGGCTACGGTATTTAACCACTTCGTGGTAACGACACGCAAACTCTCTTGTTCAGCTAACGATTGATCAACACAGTCGGCCCTACAGCGCGGTTGTTTCGGGAAATCCAAACATCAGATTGAAATTCTGGACCGCGGCACCCGACGCTCCTTTGACCAGATTGTCGATGCAACTGATCACGATGACTCGTCCGCGCACGAGTCGGGCTGTGACATCACAGAAGTTCGTGCCATAGGTATCTTTCGTCGCGGGCAGGTGGTCAACGACTCGTACAAACGGGCAGTCACCGTAGGCTTGCCGAAGCGCGTCGATCAGTTGCTCTTCCTTCTGTTCGCCCTTTGGCGTCGCGTAAGCGGTCGTCAATATCCCGCGATCCATCGGCACCAGATGCGGAGTGAAAACCACTTCGACCGCTTCGCCCGTGATGCGTCCCAGGATTTGATCGATTTCCGGCGTGTGGCGATGTCCGCCGACGTTATAGGCCGCGATGCTCTCGTTGCACTCCGGATAGTGTGTGGTCAATTTCGGATTGCGACCCGCTCCCGACACACCGCTTTTCGAGTCGACGATGATTCCACTCGTTTCGATCAATCCGCCGCGAATCAGCGGAGCAAGTGCCAGAATGGCTGACGTTGGATAGCAGCCCGGATTCGCGACCAATTGTGCGGACGGAATCTGTTCCTTGAAATACTCCGGCAGTCCGTAAACCACGTTTCCAACCCGCTCAGGATCGGGATGCTTGCCACCGTACCACGCCGTGTAAGTGTCCACGTCGTCCAGCCGATAATCCGCACTAAAATCGACCACCCGAACATCCGCATCCAGAAACGATTTGACAACTTTGGCCGATGCCGCATGCGGCAGGCAACAAAACACACAGTCCGTTCGCGCGGCAACCACGTTGGTTTCGAGGTTCTCCAAATGCAGGTCCAATCGGCCAGCCAATTGCGGATGCACCATCGCCACATGCGGGTTGTCTTCCTGGCGACTCGTCAGCACGGCGATTTCCACTTCGTCGTGCCGCAACAAGATTTTCATTAACTCGAGTGCCGTGTAGCCCGTGGCACCGAGAATTCCAACGCGGATCATGATCTTTTGTCCTTTGTCATTAGTCCCTGGTCATTTGTCCCTTGTTAATGACGAATAACAAATGACCAGTGACAAATCTGACTATAACTCTTCGAGAATAGCAATCAATTCCCCTAACATCATACACGTCGCGCCCCAAATGCGGTGACGGCCGTGTTGGATGTGAGGCGAATCAAAGACCACTCCGCGGCGAGAGATTCGGTGACGACCGTAGTTTGATTCGTTCAAGAGTTCGCGGACCGGCACATCGACCACTTCCGCAACTTCGCCTACATCCGGTACGAAAGTCAACACCTCCTTCGCGACGCCGACCAAGGGTGTCACCCAGAAGTTGGTGGCGAAAACATAGACGGGCGTCAGTTGGCCCGTGAGGGTGATGCAGTCGCTGGACACTCCCAACTCTTCGTGCAACTCACGTAGCGCCGTCTGCTCGCTGGATTCACCCGTTTCGGTCGTTCCGCCCGGAAAGCAAACTTGCCCCGCGTGGTCGGGCAAATGTTGTGGACGCAAAGTCATCACCACATGCCACTGGTCTTGCTTGCGATGTAAAACCGCGATGACCGCCGCGAGACGGGCATTGCACAACGCCGGCCCGCAATGACGTCCGTAGCACAGTTCTGGGGCGAATCTTTCCTGTGCCACTCGCCCCGGCAACGGCTGCCGCAGGCGGATTGCGAGTTGCTCGACGAGATGGTCTGCGGTATCCGGCATGGCTCAATCGGCAGGTGGGACCCAGTACACTTCGTAAGATCCGTTTTCTTCGAATTGGTTCGGATAAAACCGTGGGAGCGTCACGGGCCGGCCGTACCGCGACGTGTCGACCACGACATAGTGCGCGCCGTACTCACGCGCGACCGACAACAATCGCCCATCGGTTTGGGCTGCCAAACCCCAAGTATAGACCGTCGGAGGATAGACATGCTGGTATCGCTCACGCCACTGAATCAGTGCAGCCGCGTCTTGTGGCACATCCTTCCAGGTCACGACTTCGGCACGCTCGGCGTTCCATTTAAACGTTTGTTGAAAGCGTGGTGTCAGAAATAGGTCGTCTGGTTGCGTGTTTTCTCGAATCCAGGCACACACTTTCAGCCAATCGCGATGTTGCGACAGGAGTTCTTCATCACGGCCGTGATAGCGGGTTCGCTTTTGATCCGTGCGCTGGAGTATCTGGTGATCCGCTGCGGAAATCACTTGCAGATTGCGATCGAATTGTGGAATCATCAAGTTCCCCGCCACTACGACAAGCACCGCGGCGAGGCACCAGGCAACCGCGACCGCTCTGTGCTTTTCCAATTGACACGCCACCGCTAGCGACGCAAATGTCACGCCGATTGGCAGCATGACATCGCTTAACCGAAACCAATAAAATCGCAACAGCGCGGCACTCAACGTGGGCAGCCAAACCGAGGCCAAGTCGATCACCGTTCCGACGGCCATGATCATCACCGCTCCGCCAACAAATCGCTGCAACGGTCGCTGGCCGGTCTCTCGTTTGACAAAGAACCACAGCACAAACCAACACAGCAGCAAGACAACATGTCGCATGATGAACTTGCTGGGCAACGCAATGAACAACCTCGTCTCGGTTCCAAAAGTTGGCAGCGGAATGTAGGTCGGTGGGAACAAGTGCGGCGCGAGGTGATGGGACAGCCGCTTGTAGACATAGATCTGATTGGCTTGCTCGACGATTTCACGATCGGCACCCCACGTCAGTGCTAAACCCGGCACAAGTCCTGGCAACGCCAGCACACAAGCCAACAAGAAAAACGGCAGTTGCCAAAAGAAAGCGGGCCGCTCGCGTCCCGACACAAACCAAGCAAACGCCATTGCGATCATCGACCAGCCGCCGACCAGTACGTGAAAACAGGTCGCTACGCCAAACAGTATCCACGCAGCGGCCCATCGATCGCGCACCAGCGCGTGCAGACCCCAAAACACAAACACAAAGGAAAATCCCTTCGCCTCGACACCGCCCAGGACCCATTCGCCTGCCATATGAAAATACTGCAAGAGAAAGATGAAAAGTCCCGCCGACAGCAACGAAAGGCAAGGGCGTGGCACCAGCGTAAAACTCAACCGCTGCCACGACCAGGCGAGCAGCCCCCACGTCAGCACTCGTCCGATCCAAGCCACGGCCGGCATTGGAAAGAACAACGTCAGCCAACCAATTGTCCAGTTGAATACCAGGTGAGCGTCCTGAGATTCGAGAAACGGATCGCCCGCACACCAATCTGGATTCCAATAGTGTTTGGCCTTTGCCAGATAGTGCGCCTCATTGACATCGGGCACGGGCCTGCCAGCGTAGAGAAAAAAGATCAGGAAAATAAAGGCCACTTCCAACGCCGACCAAATTCGATTCGGATAGCATGGTCGCGGAAGTACGGCAGTTTCACTCACATAATTAAGACTAACCTGATATTCACTTCTCGACTAGATCGTTCACGCCTTGCCAATACCTCCCATCTGTGGGAACAATTTGTTGATGGTCAAGACTCCCGTATTCATGGACAACCACTCGACGACTCGCGTTGATCCGCGCGTGGTTGAGGCAATGTTGCCGTTTTTTACAGATCAATACGGCAATCCAGGCAGCACCAGCCACGTGTTTGGTTGGGAGACGGCCGAAGCGGTCGATGCCGCTCGCGAGTCGATCGCCAAATCGATTGGCGCCCAAGCACGCGAGATCGTTTTCACCAGCGGCGCGACCGAGAGCAACAACTTGGCGATCCGAGGTGTCATGGAACGGCCCCGTCGCAAAGGCGACCACATTGTCAGCGTGGTGACGGAGCACAAAGCGGTTCTCGATCCGCTGACGAAATTGATGCGGCGCGGTTACAACGCCACGTTGTTGCCCGTCAAACAAAACGACGACCCGCGGGCCGGACAAATCGATCCGCAACATGTTGCCGATGCCATTCGCGACGATACGGCGCTGGTCTCGGTCATGCTAGCCAACAACGAAATTGGCGTCCTTCAACCACTCGCCGAGATCGCTGCGATCTGCAAAGAAAAAGGCGTCATCTTTCACAGCGACGCCACGCAAGCGGTCGGTAAGATACCTGTCGATGTGAAGCAGCTCGGCGTGGACATGATCAGTTTCACGTCGCACAAAATCTTTGGCCCCAAAGGCATCGGAGCGTTGTACGTGCGACGCGGCGCTCCGCTGCTTCGCCTTGAAACGCAGATCGAAGGCGGCGGCCAAGAGGCCGGACGACGCAGCGGCACGCTGAATGTTCCTGGCATCGTTGGGTTCGCCAAAGCACTGGAACTTTGCATCGACGAAATGTCCAGCGAATCGCCTCGGCTGCACAATCTGCGTCATCGTTTATTTACTGGTCTCACGGAAAACATCCCCGACGTGAGTCTCAACGGTCCTCCGATCGACGATCTTCGTCTGCGGCTGGCCGCAAATCTCAACTGTAGTTTTGCCAACGTCGACGGTGAAGCGTTGATGATGAGCATGCGGGATCTGGCGGTGTCCAGTGGAAGTGCCTGCACGTCCGCCAATCCGGAGCCAAGCCACGTGCTGCGAGCGCTGGGAATCGACGATGATCTTGTCCGAGCGAGTCTGCGATTTGGACTGGGCCGCTTCAATACTGAAGAAGAAGTCGATTTCGCGATTTCGTTGGTCACCGAAGCGGTCGATCGGTTGCGTCGCATGAGCAGTTCGGCCTGACGAGAATATTGAAAAACCACGCTAACCACACTTCACTCGGATTGCCGAATAGTCTATTTTAGACATAGTAATATGCGAAAAATCAAAACAGCCTAGTTTCCATCAGCAAGCGGAGAACTCAGACCATGGCAGTTACATTGACGGAAAATGCGGCGAATGAAGTTCGGAACTTTTTCGAAAAGGCAAAGTTTTCATTGGACGATGGTTACTTTCTGCGTGTTGGCATCGCGGCGGGTGGTTGCAGCGGTTTTCAATACGACTTGAAGCCCGACCAGGAATTCGACGAAGCCAAGGACAGCCGCTACGATATGCACGGTGTGCCCGTCGTTGTTGACAAGAAAAGCGCCCTCTATCTAGACGGCGTCACCATTGATTACTACCAGGGGCTGGAACGAAGTGGATTCACGTTCGACAATCCCAACGTCGTGAAGTCCTGCGGTTGCGGCAGCTCGTTTCAAGCGTAGATCTGCGGATTATACCACGGCCAGTTAGTAATGTCCGCATACGTCGTTTAACGCCGAGCCGGCAGGCGACGGCACACGATTAGCCGTCGCCTGCCGGCTCGGCGTTAAACGAGGCCATTTTCTAATGGCCGCGGCATACAGATCGGCTGGCCCGCCGTGATAGCCATCGGTTGATGCGATCTCGTGCCTTCAAATCCGCATAATCGGAAAAACTCTCACAATTCGACTAGATGCCCTCAACTGACTGATGGGTAAATTCCGAATAGGTTTGTTAAAGCCGCGTTGACGCCCACGGTCTGTGGTCTTCCGCGACGCTTGGACCTAGCAGTTAAGAGGGAAATCATGTTTCAAAGAATCGTCGCAATGTTGGCAATCGGAGTATTGCCTGCACTGGCTCTCGGCCAGCAGGATCAATCACCTTCGGCACGGTCTCCTATTCATCCGCCAAAATCGTTGTTGCTTGACGTGTCACTGCTCGACGACGGTTCGCTTGTTGGCGTGTATGTCGATAAACAGGGTGCACCGATGAAGGATGGTGAAGTCATCCTTCGTCAACGCGGTGTCACGGTCGCTTCGGCAACCACCAATCAAGACGGCCAGTTTCGTGTGCGGGTAGCACGAGGTGGTGTGTACGAAATTGCGACAATGCGCGGGAGCCAAACCGTGCGCCTCTGGACACACGACCTCGCTCCGCCCGCGGCACGTCCGTCCATCGTGCTCGTGGACAGCCAAACCGTGGTCCGCGGTCAGGGCTGTGACAATTGCCAGGGCGCGGGATGTCGATCTTGCTGCCCGCCAACTCGTGGCCAGTCACTGCTCTTCAACCCAAACTCCATGGGCTATCAACTTATACAAACAGGTGCGCTTGCCGGCACGACGGCGTCGACGATTGTTTCGATGTCGCAAACAAACAGTCTGCAGAACCAGATCAACCAACTGCAAAACGCTTCGCCCTAACGCAGGAATAGCAGGACGGATTTTCAATCCGTCTGGGACGATTTGAAAAACCGTCCTACAAACATGCGCGTGCGAGTTGCAGAGTAGAACTCTAACGAACCGTTATTTCGATCAGCATCCCCGGCAAGAAGTTGTTCGGAAGATCGTCAAGTTTTCGATCGTCCAGCAATCCAGTGTCTAAGTTAAACTGCGGCGCGATTCGCAAGAGCGTCCGAATCGCTTCGACGTTGCCATATGCCAAGAGTGCCTTGCCGTCGTTGGTTAGATGATCTGACAGCCCTTCGAGCAACGACCGCATCAAGGCAAAGTCCTCGTCGTAGAATGCGTACTCATCGATGGACTGGGGTGCTTGATTCTCCCACGGCGGATTCGAAAGAATCAGATCAAACTTCTCATCGGAATCGATCACTTCATAGGCCGCCGCATCGTCCATCGGAACAAGACGTGTCTCCAGCCGGTCGTCAACATCCAGGCGTCGCGCGTTGTACCGGGCGTTGGCAATCGCCGCCGGATTGATGTCCGTGGCCACAACCCGACTAGCGCCTCGGGTTAAACAGCAAAGCGAGATCAGCCCGGTGCCGGTGCCGATCTCGAGAACGGTCTTGTGTTTGACAAGTGGCGTTGTTCGAATCAAATCGCGCAGACTGTCGGTGTCAGCCGAGTCCCAGAAAACTGTTTCGAACTGGACCAGTTCAAGCGAAAAATCTTCGACCGCCCAGCGTTCCTTGACTCGGACCGGCTCCTCGACTTTGATGCCCGTCGAGGCAAATTCTGTTGGCGGATCGATCCTAGCGTTCGGCTCCACGGGACTTTCGGCGGTGGGGCTGCATCCGCCGAGCCAAACAACGAATGTCCACCCAAAGACGAGAGCAAAACAGATTGCCATCACGCGCGGGACCATCTAATCCATTCTAAACACTTCGTCGCGCCATGAAGAAAGGGCGGCCGAGTTTTCGCTCGACCGCCCTTGAGAGAATCTATTCCGTCTCGCTTGCCGCGACGTTCAACGAATCGGTTGAGTCTTTTTCGGCAGTCGGACGTTCCGGACGCGGTCCACCTGGTCGAGGTCCATCCGGTCGTGGTCCATCCGGTCGAGGACCGCCTCGGGGAGGTCCGTCCGGGCGAGGACCATCGGGACGTGGTCGGTGAGGGGGCGGTCCGCCTTCGGGACCACGTTGAGGTGGGGGACCGTGTCCATGTGGGCGACGAGGGCCGGGACCGTGTTGAGGTCCGTGACCAGGACCGTCCGGCCCAGGTCGACCTTGCGGACGAGGTCCGCCGCGATGGTCCGCGTGGTCTCGCCCAGGTCCGCCACGATGTTCGTGTCCATGACCATGTCCGCCATCACGTCCACGGCCTTGCGGACCATGACCACGTTGATCGTGACCATGCCCGCGATGTCCATGTTGAGGCTTGCCATGGTGACCACGCGGTCCGCGACCTTGATGGCCTTTGCCGCGACCATGCCCGTGATGTCCCTTGCTGCCACGCTTGTGGTCTTTTCCATGATGCCCATGACCATGATGCCCATGACC
>CAYFJO010000182.1:10386-20400 GCA_964343305.1 uncultured Pirellulaceae bacterium
CCATGATGCCCATGACCATGATGCCCATGACCATGTCGGCCATCACGTCCGCGACCTTGCGGTCCATGACCATGATGACCGCGAGAAGGTGGGCCGCCACGTTGACCAAACTTCGGCGGGCCGAATGGCGGTCGTCCAGGTTTGGGGCCACCGAATCCCGGACCACCATGACCAGGACCACCGCGTTGACCGAACGCACTCATACGTTTTTGAAACGCCTTTTTGAATTCATCCTTTGAGATGTTGCCGTCATTGTTTGAATCGATGTGATCAAAGATTCGATCCGAAATGGCCGAAGGTCCGCCTTTGGAGCGATCGCTCTGTGGACGATGATGCGATTGTTGGTCACCCGGTTTGCCCTTTGGGCCGTCGTGACCATGATGATGTCCGTCGCGATCTCCATGGCGATCGCCCTTGTGTCCTTCCCCGGGTCGGCGAGGTGGTCCGTCTCGTTTGTCGCCATCGGGACGTGGTCCAGGTCGTTGGTCACCGCCGCGAGATCCGCGATCGCCTCCCCCAAATCGCTCTCTCATTTTCTCAAACGACTTCGCCACTTCGTCCTTGGAGATCTTTCCATCCTTGTTGCCGTCGGCTTTGGAAAGTCGATCCCAGATGAAGCCAGGAACTTCGTCTTTCTCCAGCGAGCCGTTGCCGTTCTTGTCCATCTTTTTGAACATATCTCCAGGGCTCGGATGTCCGCCGGGGCCAGGTCCACGACCGGGGGGTTGGGCGTTAGCAGCGGCTGTGGCAAGCGCCAAGCCAATGACGATTGTGGACGTGAATGCACGTCGTGCCAGAATCATGTTGTTCTCCTTTTAAGTGTGAAAACTCTCGTAGTTTTGGGCTCTTTCTGGGCCCGCGATCCCCCGTTGGACAATTTGTGGTCAGTCAATTCTCGACCACACCGCTTGGGTGAATACTGATTATGCCCATCCATCGTCCACGGAAATATCTTCTTTTTCCACAAAAATCGAACAATCAGCACAAAAGGTCCACCGGCGGGGTTGGATACACTGGAAGTAGACGAGCGAAGTTCTGGTTTGTAGGACAATTGTCCCCAATTGTTCCAGCGCTGCGGGGAACAGTTGAGACAACTGTTCTACACCACAGTGGACAACCGCCGAAGACTCACAGTTTAGATTCGTACGAAGGAAAGTTCGCGTGTCATCGAGTGAATTGAACCCTCAACACGTCGAGGAAATCGAATTCCTGCGACAAGGCGGTGAGCAAGCCGTGGCTGAGTTGTTTTCGAAATATCAGGAGCCGCTCGGCCGCATGGTCGACTTTCGACTGGACCGGCGATTGTACGGACGCATTGATGCGGCGGACGTGTTGCAAGAGTCGTACATCGAAATCTCACGCCGTGTCCACGAGTTCCTCGACAACGCAACGGTTTCATTTTTTGTCTGGGCGCGACAAATCACTTGGCAAAACGTTTTAATGACGCATCGCCGACACCTTGGCGCGCAAAAGCGAGACGCCGCTCAGGAAGTCTCCTTGAACGCTCGTGCAAACCCGAACGCCACGTCGCTCTCGCTCGCCGCGCAGTTGGTCGCCCACATGACGTCGCCCAGCCAAGCGGCCGTGCGTGAAGAACGCCTCACGCAACTTCGCAAGGCACTCGACAGCATGGACGAAGTCGACCAAGAAGTTCTCGCGCTACGGCACTTCGAACATCTGAGCAACAACGAAGTCGCCCAAATCCTCGGACTACAAAAAACCGCGGCCAGCAACCGATACGTGCGAGCGTTGAAACGGTTAAAAGAGATACTGGATAATGTCATGCCGAACGACCAGTGACCAATGACCAATGACAACCAGCCAATTTGATCCCGATCGAAACCCTGTCGAAGTCCTCGCCGACGAATTCACCGCTCGATTTCGTCGCGGCGAGTGTCCGTCGATCACGGAGTACGTCGAGCAGAACCCCGATCTGGCCGACGAAATTCAAGATGTGTTCCCATCGATCGCAATGATGGAACAACTGGGACGAAAAGAACACGCCGATCGCGAATTCGCCAAAGGCCAAACGGCCTTCGTTAACCAACCGATCGAGCGCATCGGCGACTACCGCATCATTCGCGAAATCGGCCGGGGCGGCATGGGCGTCGTTTACGAAGCCGAACAGGAATCGCTCGGCCGCCACGTCGCCGTCAAAGTGCTCTCGGCCAACGCCGTTTCCTCGCCACGTCAACTGCGGCGTTTCCAGCGCGAGGCCCAGGCCGCGGCCAGTTTGCATCACAGCAACATCGTGCCCGTCTTCGGAG
The DNA here is from genome assembly GCA_964343305.1 of uncultured Pirellulaceae bacterium. Classification (GTDB taxonomy): domain Bacteria; phylum Planctomycetota; class Planctomycetia; order Pirellulales; family Pirellulaceae; genus CAYFJO01. Next base: position 12,654 of record CAYFJO010000182.1, read on the forward strand.
TCGGCGAAGACGACGGGCTGCACTACTACGTCATGCAAGTGATCGACGGCGTCGGCCTCGACGTCATCATCTCGGAACTCCACCGCACGCATCTCAACGAGTCAACGGACGATGTGCAGGAGTTGCCCGCCGCACCGAGTTCCATTTCCGCGATCGCCGCCGCACAGGCGTTGTGCATCGGTCAGTTTTCCACCAGCCGCACATCGCGCTTAACGAACGAATGGAACGTCAAGGCCAACGAATCAACCTTGTCCGCGTCGCAAGACATCATGGCCCAAGACACCGAAACATCCGATGACGGCGACCAACCAACTGAATCTTCGTCATCCGAAATCGCCGCGCCGGCCAAGATCGCGGAACCAAATCGCCTCGGCGATCGATATTGGAAAAGTGTCGCCACGATCGGTGTGCAACTGGCCGACGCATTACAGTACGCCCATTCAAAGAAGGTCCTGCATCGTGACGTGAAGCCGTCAAACTTGCTGCTTGATCGACGCGGCACCGTTTGGATCACCGACTTCGGCCTTGCCAAACACAGCGAAAACGACGACCTGACCAACACGGGCGACATCATCGGCACGCTCAAATACATGGCCCCCGAACAATTCAACGGCGAGTCCAGCACACGGTCCGACATCTACAGCCTTGGCTTGACATTGTATGAGTTGATCACGCTTCGCGCGGCCGTCAACGAAAGCGATCGCAATCGAGTCATTCGCCAGATTCTCGACGACGAACCCATGCGACCGCGCCGCATCAATCCACACATTCCGCGCGATTTGGAAACGATCGTCGCCAAATGCATTTCGCGCGAGCCGTCGCATCGCTACGCCACGGCCACGGAACTTGCCGACGACCTTCAGCGATTCCTGGACGACCAGCCGATTCATGCCCGGCGAATTACCACGCCCGAACGTCTCTGGCGTTGGTGCCGTCGCAACCCGGCGGTTGCCATTTGGGCAGGGTTGGCATTGTCGTTGCTTGTCGCCGTCGCGGCCGTTGCGTCGTTTGGCTACATCGCCACCAACAAGGCACTCGACCGCGAAACCGTTCAGCGGCAAAAAGCCGAAGCGACGCTCGAAATATCGCTCGAAGCACTCGATAAGGTTTACGAACGTTTCGCGCCGGAGCGATTGTCGTCCGCCACGCAAATGACCATCGAGGGCGCCGACGGTGAAGAAATCGAATTCGCCGCGCCGCCAGCACTATCCCAGCAAACCGCCGCAATGCTGGAAAACATTCTGGTGTTTTACGACCGCTTTGCCGAACAAGACAGCACGAACGCGAAGCTTCGTCACGAAGCGGCAAAAGCGAATCGCCGCGTGGCGGATATCCACCAACAACTGGGCCAGCTCGATCAAGCGGAAGCGGCGTATCTGCGAGCGATCGCCAAGTACCGCGAGTTGGACAACGATGTACAAATCGGCGGCGACTATCGACTTGAAATTGCTCGAATCCGGAACGAACTTGGCAACGTTTATCGTGCACAGAGCCAACACGAAAAATCCGCCGAGTTCTTCAAAGAAGCTTTGGAAACGGTGAAAGCAATTTGTGCGGTTGAGCGACCTTCGACCGAAGCACAATTCGAATTAGCGCGAACGCACTATTTACTAGGCCGCCGACCACCGACTTGGCTGGGGTTTGGTTTCAACTTTGGCGGCGGCCGCCCACCACACCACTCAGGATCGAAAGAACGAACCCCCAAGAGATCTTCGCGCGATGAAGAGTCTGGTGAACGAAAAAAGCAACCGCCAAGCGAGCGGTTGCGTTCCATGACTCGATTCATCAACCAGCGCAACAAACACTTGACGCAAGCCAGTGAGATTCTCGAACAGCTTCGCAACAAAAATCCAGAGTCGGCTGAGTACCAGTACCTGCTGGCACTTTGCTATCGAGATCGTTGGACGATGAGAAACGACGACGGCAATGACCGTGCCATTGAAATCTTAGAAGAACTCGCTGAGCGATTTCCCGTTGTACCCGAATATCGTTTCGAGTTGTGTGCCACTTACGCGGCGGCCAGTTCGCGATGGCCCAAACCTCGCAGCTCAGAACAGGAAGCATCTCCGCCGGCCAAGGATCACTTGACGCCTGCCTACGCCATCTCGAAACAACTCGTCGCTGAACATCCCCATGTTCCCACCTATACGGCGATGCACGCCAGTCTTTGTCATCGCATGGCGAGCAGATTGCGGAATCAGACGGGCGGCGATGATGACGAAGAGCGCAAACGCATGCGCAACGCCGAAGATTTCTACCGCGAAAGTCTCCAGCGACTGGCCCCCTTGGCCGATCGTTTCCCGCAAACGTTCATCTATCGCATGTCCGTCGCTCGAATTGAAGAGTCGTTTGCGGAGTTTCTCCTGCGCGGCGGCGACGAAACGAACTTGCCGGAAGCCAAATTATTGGCCGAATCCTCAGTCGCCCGTCTGGCGGTGCCCGAGGATAGCTCCGAGCGGGATCAACGAATGATGCTGTTTCCGCTGGCCAAGTCGTACATGACGCTGATCGAAATTGCAAAAGCGATGGACGAAGAGGAGTCCGTGGAAGAGGTAACCAAACAGCTCAATCAAGTGCGATCCCAGTTCGGCGGATGGCCAAAGCGTCGCGGCGACAAACACGGTCGAAATCCATGATCGTCCGACTCCTCAAGTCAACAAAACCCAGGTCGCAGAATCGGGCAACAGAATCTACCTCAGCTTCTCACTGAAGAACTTGTCGACCATCCGTTCGACGTCTTCGTTCCGTCCGAATCCATGCCCAGCACCTTTGACCGTGTGAAACCGCACGTCAACTTTCGCCTTCTTCAACGCCTCGTAAAAGATCTGACTTTGATGATGCGGCACAAGTGGATCGCTGTCGCCGTGCACAATCAGAATCGGCGGATCGTCGCTTGAGATGTATTTGATCGGGTTCGCACGAGCTGCTTTGTCTTTGTTCTCCTGAATTGGTCCGCCGATCAGCTTCGACTCCGGCGAGTCCGGATCATCATGTTTAAAAGGCGCGCTGGGTAGAGCATGAGCGTCCATCTGCAACAAATCCGTCGGACCAAAAAAATCAACGACCGCTTGCACTCGACTCGATTGATCAAGATTCCCGCCCGTCCCTTCCAGTTCATTCACATCACCGGACGTTCCCAGCAAGGCAACGAGATGTCCACCCGCCGATGAGCCCCAAACACCAACTCGTTTCGGATCAACGCGATACTTCTTCGCATTCGCCCGCAGCCAGCGAATCGCCGCTTTGCAATCTTGAATCTGAGCGGGAAAAATCGCCTCGTGCGTCAAACGATAGTTAATGCTGGCAACCACAAACCCTTTTTCCAAAAACCGCAACGCCGGACATCGGTCCTTGCTCCCCGCTCGCCAGGCACCGCCATGAATCCAAACGATCAGCGGCAGCGCCTCTTTGGATTGTTTGGGGAAGTAAATGTCAAGCAACAACGACTTGCCGCCAACTTCTGCATACTCGATGTCTTTTGCGGTGACAAAACCCTTTGCAAGTTGTGATCTGTTTTGTCCAGGACGATTTCGACCGGCACGAAACTTGATGTCTTCATTGAGGTCGACAAAACCGTCGCGGTTGGTGTCAATACGACCGAACAATTGCTTGACGTTCTGTGGAAACTCATCACGAGACAACTTTCCGTCATCATTCTTGTCGTGTTGTTGGAAGAACCGTTCTGCCTGCTGTCGTGCGCGAGCATTTGGATCGTTGCGTTGTGCAAACGCCGAAGCCGACATGCCGACCAGTGCGATGGTGATTATTCGCGAAATCATTAATCGATTCCTCTAACAAAGCTAATCGAGAATAAATCCAAACTTGGCTAACTGCTTTCGGATTTCTGCGTCTTCGATCAACGACTTCAAACGCTCAACGCCTGGGCGATGAGCCCGCGCGTTTGGTATGACGAAGTCGTATTGTTCTTCGGTCAATGGCAGGAATCCCAACTCATCTTGTTCCGCAACACCACGAATAGCAACTCCCCAATCCGCTCGTCCCTGCACAACGGCGGCCGCGACGGCGTTGTGATTGCGGGCCTGAACGGCATATCCTGCTGGTTTCGCGCCGTCGAGTCGTCGATCAATCAAGATCCGAGTTCCACTGCCTTGGTTTCTGTTCACCATAATGCAACCAAGATCAGCGGCCGCGCGAGCAATCGCCTCTTCTGCCGTTTGCCCTTCGAACCGTTTGTCACCTCGACGAAAAATAACGCCTTGCATGCGTCCATAGCCGCGCACCATTTGCAAGCCATCAGAAATGAACGGTCGGTTGTACTGGCCCGTATCTGCATCCATCAGGTGAATCCCCGCCACATCACACTCACCACGCCGAGCGGCTTCCAGTCCTGCCGTGGAACCGACCGCCAGGAATTTTGTATGAAGCCCCTCGCGTTGCAGTTGGCCCAGCAAAAAGTCCAGCCCGACACAGTGGCTGCCGATCACCACGAGGTCGGCAACACACAAGTCTCGGCCCAGCAGTTGAACGTCCACCGCCGAATCCGCCGCGACGATCTCTTCGTGTCGCCCGATGGTGACGAAACCGTCCGCGCGGCTAAAAGTTGTCACACTGCCGGAGCCCTTGCCCATTGGATAGGCCGAAAGAGAGGGGGAGACGGGGAGAGGGGGAGAGGGGGAGACCGATGAGGACTCGACAAGCCCGACCAACAGGTACTCCGTGCGACCGATCTCCGAGTTGACTTTGACCGCCATGTGAGCCGCCACAGTCGAGCGACTTTCCACGGGACGTCCAGCCATCGATCGAATCACTGGAGCGACAAATTCATGAAAGGTAAAAATCGCCGAAGTTGGAAAACCAGGCAGGATGACGACAGGTTTGTTTTCGCTGGCTGCCAAGCAGATCGGTTTGCCCGGCTTGAGCGCGACACCGTGCGCCACAATCCCCGGATCGGTCAACTCGCGGACGGCGTGATAACACAGATCGCCGTGCCCCTTGCTCGTGCCGCCGGACAACAGCACAACATCGGCGGATTCGATGGCCTTGTTCAACCGATTTCGCAGTTCATCGAGATCATCGCGAACGATGCCCATCGAGACCGGAGACCCGCCCAACTCGCGCACAGCGTCGGCGATGATTCTGGCATTTGAGTCGAAAACAAGTCCCGGTTGCATCTCAGCGGCCGGATCAATGATCTCGTCGCCCGTAGAGATGATTGCAACTTTCGGCCGTCGCCAAACGCTCACCTTGCCTTCGCCAATCGCCGCCAACACACCCGTCTCACGGCTGGTCAACAGCTCGCCACCGCGCAGAACCGTCTCGCCAGCAGAGATGTCCGTGCCGGCAAACGAAACACCAAACCCGGGAGTCACGGCACGACGGACTACCAATTGGCCGTCCTCAACATCGGCGTGTTCCACCATCACAATCGCATCGGCCCCGCGCGGCAGCATGCCACCTGTGGCGATGGACATGGCGGCGTTCGTTGTCACTTCTCCTTTCGGCACAACCGCCGTGGCAATGATCTCCTCGAGCAGGTCCAATCGTCGCGGCTCTTCTTCGGTCGCGCCAAACGTATCCGCGGCCTGCACGGCAAACCCATCGAGGTTCGAACGATCAAACGACGGAACATCGACCCGCGAAACCACATCTTGGGACAAAACTCGACCAAGAGATTCGTCCAGTCCGACAGATTCCTCACCCAACGGCGCGAATTGGATCGCCTCACGAAACCGTCGTTCCGCTTCATCGCGATCGATCACATCAAGGAATTGATCTTGTTTCATGAGTTGGTCGAGAGTCAAAAGAGTCTAGGGTCTAGGGCAAGAGGCATTTAGCTCTCGACCTTAGACCCTCAACCAACTTAATACAAAAATACTTCGACTTCGTGGCCGTCGGCGAATCCTTCGCTGTCGGCTGGGATGATCACGAAACCGTCGGCGCGAGTCGTGGAACTCAAAACGGACGCGCCGCTGATCGCGAGGGGCTCGACTTGTTCATTTTCAATCTTTACGCGGGCATAATCTACTCGGCCGACGGTCGACACGAGTTTGCGCGCGAGCGGCAGCTTTGTCGAACGATAGGGCCATTCTTTTTTGAAACCCGCCAAAGTTCGAATCGATCGGCCAGCAAAAAAGTCGTAGGCACACAGGCACGACACCGGATTGCCGGGCAGCAAGAACACGAGTCGATGTTCGAGTGTTCCCATGCCAACGGGGCTGCTCGGGCGCATCGCGACGCCGTGGATGGTCAGTTCTCCGTGCTCGGCAAGCAAATTTGGTGCGTGATCTTCTTGGCCGACGCTCGATCCGCCCGACACGATCACGACATCCGCGTCGTCTTGCATGGCCGCAAGAATCGCGTCCGGTTCATCCGCGACGATGCCCGGATTGATCGGAATGCCGCCGTCGCGTTCGATTAGCGCGGCAAGCATCGGGCTGTTCGCGTCGACGATTTGGCAGCCACGTGGCCGAGTGCCGGGTGGCAAAAGTTCATTGCCCGTGACGACGATTCGCACGCGCGGTTTTCGAACGACATCGACGGTTGCCGTGCCAATCGATGACAACACGCCGATGTCTTGCGGGCGAAGTTGTCGGCCCGCGCGAAGGACGGTTGTTCCCGTTTCGATGTCCTCACCGCTGCGACCGATATGTTTGCCGGGGGAAACTTCGTCTTGTGCGAAGATGCGTTCCGTTTCGATCTCGACCTTCTCGGCAGGTAGTACCGCGTCCGCTCCACTCGGAACGGGCGCTCCGGTCATGATGCGAACGACTTGGCCGTCGCCAACTTGACCGTCGAACGATTGGCCTGGCAGCACTTCGCCGATCACTTCGAGCGGCAAGCGGTTGTACATCGTTGCTCCCGACGTGTCTTCGGCATGGACTGCGAAACCGTCCATCATCGATCGTTCGAAAGCAGGAACGTCCACTTCGCTGACGACATCTGATGCGAGTACGCGACGGCGCGCTTCGAGCAGCGGCACTTGTTCCGACGACAGTTGCTCGATGTTTGCGTCGAGCCACTCGAAAACTTTTTCGACAGTTGTCCGACGAGCGAACCCGCGCATACGGACGTCACCTGGAGTTTGCGTGGAATGGGAGTCGTTTGGCACGGTAGTCTTCGGAGTGGCGAAATCGTGTAGCCAGGGGGGTTAACCCCTGGATTATAGGATCAAAGCCCCGGCAGGGACTAAACGTGCCGAATCGGTTTTATCCAGACGCCCTGAGTTCGGCCAAGTGTTGAGCAGTGCCAACGAGGCGGTCCCAGTTTTCGTGAATATATTCTGGCGGACCACCAATTTGGGCGACGACTTGGGCGACGTTTTCGGTCGGCACCATTTCGATCGCGTCCCACGGGCACACTGCCAGTTCGAATGGATTTGACTTCTTTTGCGGAATATGCACGCAGACTTCGCAGCCCACGCAGCGTTCCAGATCAATCTCGCACCATGCTTCCGTGCCTCGGACGACACCCCGATTCGTCGATATGAGCGTGATGCAATCGACCGGACAGACTTCCCGGCACGATTCGCAACCCGTGCAGTTATCGGCGTTTATGACCGCCAATTCTTTCGGTACTTTTTTTCGAGGGCCCTTTTTGGCCATCGCAATGATCCTCGGCAATTTCGTAGCCTGACTCTCTGAGTCGAGCGTTCATTGGGAATGCCTGGCTCGGAGAGCCAAGCTATGAGATTTCGCAAGTATAGGTGGTGATCGGTCGTCAGCCAACTAGGACTTTGGGGATTTGTAGCCTGCCAACACCTAACTGCCGAAAAAATCGAATGATTGAT
>CAYFJO010000183.1:0-20259 GCA_964343305.1 uncultured Pirellulaceae bacterium
CCTGGCGATGCTGCCGTGGTGGATTCGCAACTATCAAGTCGCGGGCCGTTTCGTTCCGACAACGCTGCAAGTCGGCGCGAGTCTGTACGACGGCCTGAACCCCGATGCAACCGGGGCCAGCAACATGGACTTTGTGCCCAAGTTTTACGACGAACAAAAACGTTCCGATCGCCAAGCGGACGTCCAGCCACATGGTCTGTTCGAAGAACGATTGGATCGACGACTGCGCAACGCATCGATCGATTGGGCTCGCGAGAATCCCGGCCAAGTTGTGCGGTTGATGGGCGTCAAATTTCTGCGCATCTGGAACGTGCTGCCCAACGCAGGCGAGTTACAAAGTTGGAAAGTGCGACTGGTCGTGATGCTTGGATACACGCCGCTGATCGTGCTGGGAATTTGGGGAGCGTGGAAGTTCGGCCGCGACGGCTGGCCGTACGTACTTTGTTATTTGCCGGCGATTTATGTGACGTGTTTGCACATGGTTTTCGTCGGATCGATTCGCTATCGACAGCCGGTGATGCTGGCCATGATCGTGCTCGCAGCCGGAGTTTTGAATTCCATTTGGAAACAAGAGAAGAACTGAGCCGACGGCGCTAGCCGCGGGTTGCGGAAGTTCAGCCCGACGCTAGCGCGTTCGGCTCACACAAACGATTCATAGTGGCATGGAAGCCCCATCGAGACAACGCGAACGCGGCGCTGGTGTGATCAACACGCTGCTGACCTTCGTGCGCCGGTTAATGCTGCTGGTCATCTTTCTTGCCGTGGGTTTCCTCGCCGTCTGGTTTTATGCCAAGCAACGCGTCCACGAAGAAATCCGTCAGAAACTGGAGTCACAATTTGCGGAACAATTCGCTCCGCGAGGCTTGCGGTTTTCCATCGCATCGGCGCGGTTGCTCGAAGGCAATGGGATCGAAGTTCGACATATCCGCATCATCGATCAGACCGCGGAGCCGCAGTCCAGTGAAATCCTGCACATTGACGAAGTCTTCATTCATTGCGACGTGACGATTCAGGATTTGTTGACCAAGCCACCGCCGGTCGCACGCCGCGTCGTCGTCCGCCGGCCGAAGTTCTTCGCCAAACGCGATGACGAAGGACGCTGGAACCTCGAAAAACTCTGGCCGCTGCCAAAGCTGAGCGACCGTCCCGCGCCGATCACCGTGGAGAACGCGGCCATCGACATCGATCACGGGCTTACGCAACACCAGAACATCGCCAAGCTGCGCGATATTTATGTGACAGTCACGCCGATTGCCGATCGCGACAAACTCAAGCCTTGGCTGCTCAAAGGCGCTCCGTCGACCGACAATCCGCTGGTCCACATCCACGGCGTTGTCTCGAGCGAACACATTGAGCAGCTCAACGTCGAAGCCGTGTTTGATCCAAAGACGTCGTTTGGCAACGCTCATGGCGTCGTGACCGATTTGCATCTTTCGTCGCGGCTGTACGACGAGATGCCGGACGAAACGCTGGCCTATGCCGAAATGCTGTCGGCGCTGAAAGGCCGGGTGTCGTTGAACTTCGCCGTTTCTAATCGCCCGCTGCTGGGCGAAGCACTGCAATACTCCGTCACTGGCAAACTGACCGAAGGCCGGATCGTCGACAACCGCCTGCCTTACCCGGTGACGGATATTACGGCGGATCTACGTTGCGACAACCAGGGGTGCCACGTCGAAAACCTCAACGCGGTCAACGGCGCGGGCACCATCAAGTTGGAAGTCCATCGCGACGGCTTTCACGCCAATGCCCCGTATTTCATCAAAGCCAAGGCCAAACAGATTGAATTGGGCGAACGGCTGGCCGGCGTGTTGCCGGGCGAAGGTCGCAAGTTGTGGGACAAGCTATCGCCCAGCGGAACGATCGATGCTGACGTGACCTTGTCGTATGACGGTGCGCAGTTTCAACCGGATGTGAGAGTCGACTGTAAAAATGTTTCCTTCGCGCACTACAAATTTCCGTATCGCGTGCGAGGCTGCATTGGTGAAGTTGGCCTGTTGGGAACTAAGGGCAACATCGACTTGCGGGGATTCGTGGGTGGTCGCATCGCTCGATTCGTGGGCAATTTCGAAAACCCCGGTCCCGACGTCACCGGTGAGTTGGATATCACGCTGGATGGTCCCATTTCGTTGAACGAGGAATTCATCTCGGCATTGCAAGAGAAACCGCAGCAAACGCTGCGCATGTTTCATGCACGCGGCGACATGACCATCACGGCTCACTACGAAAAAAAGGACCCCCGCCAGCCCAAGCCCGACCAGCACGTCACGATTCAACTGATCGACTTCGCCATCAAACACGAGAAGTTTCCCTACCCGATCGAACGCATCAGTGGGACGTTGGAACTGACGAACGACGAATGGGAATATCGCAACCTCCAGGGCTACAACGACAGCGGCACGATCAAGTGTAACGGCACGTTCCGACGGGACGCCGAAGGCATCGGCCGTCTGAAACTAACCTTCCTTGGCAACTCGATCGCGCTGGAAGACGAACTGCGCAACGCACTCAAAGTTAACATGCGCAAGACCTGGTCCGACCTGCGGCCACATGGCACGTTGGACTACCTGAAAGTCGACTACACCTATTCACCTGATACCAACGACATGTCGATCCAAGTCACGGCGCACAAGGAACTCAAAGAAGACGAAGACATCGCGGGCCGAGGCATCACGCTGCATCCCAAGTGGTTTTCCTATCGAATGGAAGACGTGACCGGCACGGTCTATTTTCGCGACGGCGAGGTGACGCTCGAAGACCTCAAGGCGCGGCACGGCAACACGCGTCTGAATTGCCGCGGCACATGCTCTTTCAACGAATCATCTTGGAAGGTGTGGTTCCAGGAATTGACAGCCAGCCGCGTCAAACCCGACAACGATCTCATTGCGGCGTTGCCCGGCCGACTGGGCGACACGATTACCAAGTTGAATCTCACGGGCATGATGACGCTGAACGGATCGCTGGCTATTTTCGGCACGACCGGGACTCCGTCACGCGTCACGTCCAACTGGGACTTAAAACTCGATTTTGAAGACAGCGACATTGATTGTGGCATCCAGTTGTACGACATTCGCGGCGGGCTGCACCTGATCGGCGACTATTCGCAACACGGATTTCGCAGTCGCGGTGAGCTGAAAGTCGACTCGGTCGTTTATCAAGACATGCACTTCACCAACGTCAAAGGCCCCATGTGGCTGGACGACTTTCACGTCGCGTTCGGCAAATGGGCGAAACCGCCGGTCGGCGAGCAGCCGCGCTTCTTGACTGGCAAAGTTTTCCAAGGCGAAGTGGAATGCAACGCCCAGATTAATTTCGTTGGCGAAACAAAGTATTTCTTGGAGACGTGGTTGCGCAGCGCGGACCTCATGCAAATCGCCCGCGACAAGGGATCGTCGAACCTGAAGAACACCAAGATCTCTGGCACGGCCGACGCCAAAGTGCGGTTGGATGGCGATCAACGCGGCGTCGATTCACTAAAAGGATTGGGGCAGATCGTGCTGTACGATGCCAACATCTACGAAGTCCCCGCGATGTTGGCCATGCTCAAGCTGCTCAAATTCAAGGAGCCTGACACCACGGCGTTCACGACCAGCAACATGGATTTTCGCGTCCACGGCGAAGACATCTATTTCGACCGCATCGATTTCAGCGGCGATTCGATCAGCTTGCGCGGCCACGGCAGAATGAACCTCGACACCGAGATCGATTTCAATTTCTACACGATCGTGGGGCGCAGCGAGTTTGTCATTCCGCTGATCAGTCCGCTGCTTGGTTTGGCAAGCAGGCAGTTCTTACGGATCCAAATCGACGGAACACTGGGCCAGCCCAATCCGCCGCTGCGCGAAGTCTTGCCGGGACTGAGCGATGCATTGCGGCAGTTGTTCCCCGAGTTGGAAGATCGCGAGCCACTAACCAAAAGACCAAAACTTATGTCAACCCGTTGATCGTCGCCTTTCGCTCAACATTGGATCAGCCGTTGGGCGTTAGCCCACGGTTGTGTGTAGACCGTTCGCTAACGCGATCCGGCTGATTGAAAAATGAGGTAAATCATGAACGTAGGACCACTAGGAATGATTGGCAGCGTTGCCGGCACGCCGATGTCGCAAGCCAAGGGAACTGACACGGACAAAAACGCACAAGACACCGTCGATCAGTCGCGAGAATCCAAAACCGCGGAGAAAGCCGAACAAGCAGCGGGGGTCGGCCAAACCGAACAAGACGAGCAAGCCTCCGAGCGCGACGCCGACGGCCGCCGTTTGTGGGAAGACACGGGTGATGGCTCGACAACCGAGAACACACAAGAGGATTCACCGCAGGGCAGTGCATTGAGCAAAGACCCAACCGGCCAAAGCGGTACCCAATTAGATTTATCCGGCTAAGATAGACGTCATGAAATTCACAAAAATGCACGGCGCAGGCAATGACTACGTTTATGTCGATTGCTTTGACGAGCCGTTTCCCGACAACGTGGCCGACCTCGCGATCAAAATGTCCGACCGGCACACGGGCATCGGCGGCGATGGTTTGATATTGATCTGTCCAACCGATAAGGCCGACGCCCAAATGCGGATGTTCAACGCCGACGGCAGCGAAGCCGAAATGTGCGGCAACGGAATTCGCTGTGTGGCAAAGTACGTTTACGATCACAACATCTGCCGCAAAGAGACGATGACGATCGATACGGGCGCGGGGGTGCTGACGTTGGATGTCGAAGCCGCCAGTGGGCTGGTCGAGCGCGTCAAAGTGGACATGGGTCGGCCAATCCTCGAAGCGGCCAAGATTCCAACCACGTTACCTGGCGAACCGGTCACCAATGAATCATTCGAAGTCGACGGCCAGAAGGTTACGGCAACGTGCGTTTCGATGGGAAACCCGCATTGCATCGTGTATGTGCAAGAAGCAACGGACGAACTCGTCTTGGGACTCGGACCCAAGATCGAGAGCGCCCCGCAGTTTCCCACCCGCGTGAATGTTGAATTTGTCGAAGTCATCTCACCGACCGAGGTGCGGCAGCGAACTTACGAGCGTGGCTCTGGCGAAACCATGGCCTGCGGAACCGGTGCCAGCGCCGTTTGCGTCGCCGGGGTTTTGACGGGACGCACGGAGCGACGAATCGTCAACCATTTGCTCGGCGGCGATTTGGAGTTGGAGTGGCGAGAAGACGATAACAATGTGTATATGACCGGCCCGGCAACGGAAGTTTTTTCGGGCAAGTGGTAGTGTAGTCCGGTTTCTCTGAAACCGGACCGGCGGGTCTCGGAGAGCCCCGCCTACAACGACAACCAAGGAGGCAAGGATGCTAAGCGACGACAAACTCTCGTCCAAATTCGGTGGTCTAGGCATTGCCGCCTTTTTAAGTACGTTGATGCGGACGCTGGATTACCGCATCACGCACTACGACATCACGACCGATCCGGCTCGCCCCGAATTCCAAGGGCGTTTTATCTACCTGTTCTGGCACGAATACATTACGTTTCCAGTCACCATTTGGGGCGGCTACGATGTCACGGCGCTGGTCAGCATCCACCGCGACGGCGATTGGATCACGCGAGCGGCCAACCACCTAGGTTTCGAAATCGTCCGTGGCTCGTCATCGCACAAAGGTTCCCGTGCGCTTCGTGAATTGAAGCAACACAGCCAACGAGCCAATCTAACCATCATGCCCGATGGCCCGCTCGGCCCGCGTCGCAACACCGCGATGGGGCCGATCTACTTGTCGTCGCGGCTCGGACTACCAATCATTCCCGTCGGATTCGGCTACGATCGGCCGTGGCGCATGCCGACCTGGGACAAATTTGCGTTGCCCAAACCGTACAGCCGGGCCCGCTCGATATTTGGTCCGCCAATGCTGATTCCGCGCAAGGCCTCGCGTGAAGAATTGCAAGGCTATCAAGAACAAGTGGACCGGATCCTCAACCGGCTTACCGACGAAGCCGAAAACTGGGCAGAGTCTGGCAAGCGGATGAAAAACGAGTATCCCATTCTGCGGCTGAGAAAAATTAAAAAGCAAAACTTACAACCCGCTCTTTCGTCGAAGCGACGGCATCCTAGTTTGCGAAAAGCCGCATAACATAAGAATTCTCTTGCTCAAATGCACAGCTAGCGCGACAATCATTGCATCTCGTCACGCGTTCCAGGAGCGACGTTATGCAATGTTTCAAACGGCTTGTTGCGATTGCGGTTGTTTTGTCCTGCCACTTGTCTTGGGCAGATGAATTGGTCGAAGAGCCCGCGGTACCGCGGCCCAAGAAGACGGCGATCCGGGCGCTTGTTGAATTGTTCACGCCGAAAGTACGCGTCATTGAAGCGTCTGCCGTTGTCGTGGAAGATCGTATCTTTGCAGTTCCCTTCGGCAGGGCGGGTGCGTTGCCAGCCGGCTCGCGTGCGTGGGGACCTGAGCAAGTGATCGGCCCGCCAAACACTCCTGGCGCGGGCGATATCCAAACCGCCTGGGCTTCCAACACACAAGACGGTCAAAACGAGTGGCTCGAATTAGAATACGCCGAACTAGTTGAGCCCGCCGTGGTGATCGTTCACGAGAATCACAATCCCGGTGCCGTTTTTAAGATCGAAGCGTATTCCAAGACCGGCATGGGAGCGGAACTCTGGAGCGGCAAAGATCCAACGCCCGTCGGTGCGGCTCGCGGGATCTCGAAAATCGAAATTGAAACGGCCTTCAAAACGAAAAAGATTCGCGTTCACATCAAATCGAAAGAGGTCCCTGGATGGAACGAGATCGATGCCGTCGGAATCCAAGACAAAGCAGGCAAAGTGCATTGGGCCGTCAAAGTTCGAGCGAGCAGTTCCTATGCCAGCGACGATATGCCGGATGAAGGAGTCGCAATCAAAGGCCCTGCCGTGGCCGTCGAAGCGGTCGAAGAACGTGATCGCAAAGCCAAATTAAAAGAAGAAATTGAGAATTATCGACGTCTAGAAGAACGCCTGGCAGCTCAATTGAAAGCGATTCAAGATACACGCAAGGCACGTGAGAAAGCGCTAGAGGACTTGGAAAAAGAGGGCGAAGACATTAAAGATGAGTGAGATGATTGAATCTCCACCGCTAACTCTCGATCTCCCTTGAACGACGCAGCCGAAAAAGCGTTATCTGTCACGCAGCTCTCCAACCAAATCAAGGAAACGATGGAAGCTTCGTTTCCCAGCGTTTGGGTCACCGGTGAGGTATCAAACGTGTCACGACCTCGATCCGGCCACATTTACCTAACGCTCAAGGACGAGAACGCACAAATCGGGGCGGTCATTTGGCGCACGACATCGAGTCGCGTTCGCTTTGAACTAAAGGACGGTTTGGAAGTTCTATGCCAAGGTGAAATCAATGTTTATCCACCACATGGAAAATACCAACTCAAGATTAATCAAATACAACCGAAGGGTATCGGCGCACTGCAACTTGCGTTTCAGCAATTGCACGCAAAGTTGTCTGCCGAAGGGTTGTTCGAACCACGACACAAGCGTCCGTTGCCGCGTTTTCCGCGCCGAGTTGCGTTTGTGACGAGTCCGACGGGCGCGGCCGTGCGAGATTTTTTAGAGGTCTTGCGCCGGCGATGGGAAGCGGTCGAGGTGCTCGTTGTTCCCGCGCGCGTTCAAGGCGAAGGAGCCGCGGAAGAAATCGCCGATGGGATTCGCGCGGCCAACGATCTGGCGAGACGACCCGATGTCTTGATCGTCGGACGTGGTGGCGGAAGCATGGAGGACCTTTGGTGCTTCAACGAAGAAGAAGTTGTCCGCGCCATCTTTGCATCCGAGATCCCGGTTGTGTCGGCCGTTGGTCACGAAATTGATGTCACTTTGTCCGATCTTGTCGCCGATGTGCGAGCGCTCACGCCGACCGAAGCCGCCGAACGCATTTTGCCGTCGCAAGATGAACTGCTGACCAACTTGCGATCCCAGCAACAACGGCTGGTCAACGCGCTGCGCGGTCGCGCCACGGAATCACGATCACGATTGGACATGCTCGCGCAATCTCGCGTACTCCGGAAACCGTTCGATATCGTCCACAATCTGGCGCGAGAAGTCGACGAATTCGAGTCGCGCGCCTCGCGAGCCATTCGCAATCGAACCTCGCAAACCAACGATACCATCGGATCGTTGGCCGCCCGCTTGGAATCGCTCAGCCCACTCAATGTTCTATCGCGAGGATACAGCGTGACCGAACGAGACGGCCAAATCGTCACAAACGCCGCATCGCTCGCCATCGATGATGAGTTAAAGACAAAATTAGCCCGTGGAATTATCACGAGCCACGTTGTGAAATTGGACTGCGAGAAATAAAACTTTGGGATGCCGAAACTCGTCACCGTACTTCAGATTGAGGGAGCAAGAAAACTTGACGGAAAAACAAGAACTTACTTTCGAGCAATCGCTTGAGGAACTGGAGCAAATCGTGGCCGATCTCGAGGACGGCCAACTGGGACTCAGTGAGTCGTTGGCGAAATACGAGCAAGGCGTCCAGCGTCTCAAACAATGCTACGAATCGCTGCAAAAGGCGGAACGCAAGATCGAACTGTTGGCCGGCGTCGATGCTGAAGGCAACCCCGTGACCCAGCCGTTTGACGATGAAGCGACGACACTCGAAGAAAAACAGCAAACTCGCAGCCGCCGGCGTTCTCGACCGGCTGCTGAGAGCGACGTAGACGAACCGAAGGGCCTGTTTTAAAATAGAGGTGAAGAAGGATCTGTCCTTCCGCCTCACGGGTAGGAGACCCGCCAGCACGCCTACGAACGACAATCGCATGGTTTCGTCAGCCTCGACCCTTTTCTCGCAGTATGCACAGGATGTGCGCAAGCGCATCGACGCCAGTCTTGCCGCTTATACGGAATATAACGACGACTGCCCGGATCGTTTGCGCGACGCGATTCGCCACAGTCTGTTGGCTCCGGCAAAGCGGTTGCGGCCCATACTTGTGTTAATGGCCTGTGAGGCATGCGGTTCTGATTCCCAGCAAGCAATCCCCGCGGCATGTGCCGTTGAGATGATACACACTTACTCGTTGATCCACGATGATTTGCCCGCGATGGACGACGACGATTTGAGGCGTGGCCGGCCCAGTTGCCACGCGGCATTCGACGAAGCGACCGCGATCCTGGCCGGCGATGCGTTGCTCGCTCAAGCGTTCGAAGTGTTGGCCAAAAACATCGATCCGGGCCAAGTTGCGGCGCGGTGTTGTGCCGAGCTTGCCACGGCGGCGGGCGCGACGGCCTTGGTCGGCGGACAGGTCGACGACCTTGCCGGTGAGTTTTCGTCGGGTGGTGTGGAAGAATTACAAAACATTCATCGACGAAAAACCGGAGCGTTGTTTCGCGTTTCGCTGCGACTTGGCGGAGTGATCGGCGGTGGTGAACGCGAACAATTGGACGCACTCGACACGTATGGAAAGAATATGGGGTTGGCGTTCCAAATCGTCGACGACCTGCTCGACTTGAAAGGCGACGAAAACGCGTTGGGAAAACGAACGAACAAAGACACCGGTCGTGGTAAACTGACCTATCCGTCGCTGATCGGCATCGACGAGAGTGTCCGCCGGGCAGAGAATTTAATCAACGAAGCTTGTCAGGCATTGGCCTGTTTTGGTCCGCGAGCAGAAAGCTTGGAAGCTCTTGCTCAGTACGTTTTGGAACGGAATCATTAGAGCGATGCACGAACTGTTATCAAAACTCGAATCGCCGTTAGACTTGCACGCGATGAACGTCCGCCAGCTCGACCAGCTCGGCGAAGAAATGCGTGACGTGTTGTGCAACTTGCTCAGTGAACGCAGTGCCCACTTTGCGTCGAACCTGGGTGTCATCGAACTTTGTCTCGCCTTGCACAGCACGTTCGATTTCAGTCGCGACCGCTTGGTCTGGGACACGGGCCATCAGATCTATCCGCACAAGTTGATCACCGGCCGCTACGACGAATTCAGCACGATTCGGACCAAGGGCGGCTTGATGGGATATCCCAATCCTGACGAGAGCCCGTACGACTTGTTCATGACCGGGCACGCGGGTTCGAGTGTGTCAACGATGCACGGCTGTCGAGTCGGCGACGAATTGCTCAACCAAGATGACCGCCATGCTGTGGCCGTCATCGGCGACGGAGCGTTTCCGTCCGGTATCGTCTACGAAGCGATGAACAATATCGGCGGATTGAAGACCAAAATGCTGGTCATCCTGAACGACAACAAAATGTCGATCTGCCCGCGCGTCGGCGGCCTAGGCAGCTATCTCGATCGACTGCGAACCAATTCGATCTACACCGGTTTCAAAACCGGCATCGTCGAGATCTTGAACAAAGTCCCGCTGCTGGGCGATCCGGCCGAGCGATTTTTGGCCCAGCTCAAAGAAGCGGTCAAAGCTGGTTTGCACGGCGGTATGATGTTCGAAGATCTCGGCTTCCGCTACCTCGGTCCCATCGACGGACACAACATCGCAGTACTGCGTAAGTACTTGAAGATGGTGAAGAAACTCGACGGCCCCATTCTGTTGCATGTCGTGACCGAAAAGGGACACGGATTCCAGCCTGCCGCATCCGATCCGTCGTATTTCCACACACCACCCATTTTCAAAAATGAAAATGGTCAAGCAGTTCCTGCAAGCAATGGCGGTTCGAAGCCTGCCTACACGCACTGCGCCCGCGACGCGATTGGCGAAATGATGCGATCCAGCGAGCGCGTGACCGTGATGACCGCGGCCATGTGCCAAGGCAACAAATTGGAACCGGTCCGAGAAGAATTCCCCGCTCGATTTTTCGATACGGGCATCTGCGAATCGCATACAGTCGCCTTTGCGGCCGGTCAAGCGAAAGTTGGCCTGCGTCCGATCGTGGCGATCTACAGCACCTTCCTGCAACGCTCATTCGACCAGATCTTCCAAGAGGTCGCGCTGCAAAACTTGCCGGTCACGTTCATGCTCGACCGCGCTGGGCTTTGTGGTCCCGATGGACCAACACATCACGGTCTGTTCGACTTCGGCTATCAGCGGTTGTTCCCGAACATGGTCGTGATGGCCCCCGGCGACGCGAACGACGTGGGCGCGATGCTGGAGTTCTCGCTCGAACATGACGGTCCCTGCTCGATTCGTTATCCCAAGGCGACCGCACAAAACGTCGAGCGGGATTTCACCAAAGTGGAACTTGGACGTGCCGAAGTTCTGTCATGGGGACGCGACGGAATCATTCTTTGTTGCGGAACGCAGCTCGACGCGTGCCAACGCGCCGCGGCAACGTTGCGCGAGGAAGACATCGACGTCGGCGTCGTGAATGCACGTTTTGTCAAACCACTCGACGAAGAGACGATTCTCGGTGCGCTGCGCGATTGTCCGTTCGTCGTGACGGTCGAAGAGGCGGCCTTGGTGGGTGGATTTGGCAGCGCCGTGTTGGAACTCGCTTCGGAAAAAGGAGTCGACACGCGGCACCTGCGACGGCTGGGAATTCCCGATCAGTTTATCGAGCATGGCGATCGCGGCGAGTTGCTGGCCGACCTGCGACTCGATGCAGCCGGCATCGCCGAAACCTGCCGAGAAATGAACCAACTCGTAGGACGCGTCGCCAATCCGTCCGAAACGGTTTGAAGCCGAACGAGTTTGATCGTTTAACGGCAAGCCGCAATCAACTGTAGGACGGAATTTCATTCCGTCCGGACGGATTGGAAATCCGTCCTACAGAAATGCTCGCAAGACAACAAGAAATCGCAAACTAGTAGTCCGAACCAAATAGAATCGCATCTTATGAATTGGACTAACTCTCGTCCGAAAATATTTCTGCTCGGATCAGGTGATCGGCGCCCACAGATCATTCCCGAAGCTGAGCGTCTGCAACCGATCATCGAGCAGCACGCGGACGTCGTACTGACGGATCTCAATTACGCTCAAGATCTAACCAAACATGAAGTGGACTTCGCAGTCGTGCTGGGCGGCGACGGTTCGATCCTGCGTGCCGCTCAGCAGATGAAAACTCACCAGCTACCGATTCTCGGCGTTAACTTGGGGCAAGTAGGATTTTTGGCTGATGTCCAGCCCAGCGAGTTTGACAGCATCTTTCCGGACGTTTGTGCTGGCAACTGCCGGGTTGTCGACCATTTGATGTATCACTGCCAGGTTTTGCGATCTGGTGAACTGCTGCACGAGCGAATCGGGCTGAACGAAGTCGCCATTCTCGGCGGTCCTCCCTACTCGATTTTGAACATCGATCTTTACGTTGACGCAGATTTGGCAACGACGTATAGTTGCGACGGCTTGATTGTCAGCACTCCGGTCGGTTCCACCGCACACAACCTTTCGGCAGGCGGTCCGATCCTGCGAAAGAATTTGCAGGCGTTCGTGATCTCGCCGCTGAGCCCACACACGTTGACCGTTCGGCCCGTCGTGGATACCGCCGAACGAATCTACGAAGTGGTGGTTCGCGAACCAAGCAATTCAACTTCGGTCGTGCTTGACGGACAAGTGTTATGCGGCCTGACCAATAACGATCGCGTCCGCATTCAACGAGCAGAACCACAATTCAAGATGGTCGAGATTCAAGGAAGAAACTACTACCACACGCTGCGAGAAAAACTCGGCTGGCGTGGTGATTTAAAACAAACGTGATTACAAACTTCCAAGGTTTTCTTAAACTTCGGAAGTCTCGTTCTTAATCAACATCATCAATGCAAGGATGCGAAAGATGAAACGACTCTCTCTTCCAGCGTTCGTTCTGGCAACCGCGGTTTCCATTGCACTGGTTCACGGCGACGACAAAAAGAAATCCGCTCGCAGCCAACTGGACGCCGCGACAAGCAAAATTGGCGGCAAAACTTATTCGCTGAAGTACAAATTCAAAAAAGGTCAAAAGCTGCGCTGGAAGGTCACGCATATCGCGTCCAGCGAGACGACGATCAAGGGCAACACGCAAAAGGCCCAATCAAGCAGTGTGTCCACGAAAGTTTGGACGGTTGCCGCGGTTTTTACCAATGGCATGATCAAACTCATTCACTCCGTGGATGATGTCGAAATGTGGCAAAAGGTAAGCGATCGCAAAGAGCTGAAATACAACAGCAAAACGGACAAGAGTCCACCGCCGATCTACGCAGCCGTGGCCGAGACGATCGGTGTGCCGATGTTTGAATTGACACTCAATCCGCAAGGCCAGGTCATCAAGCGTGTCGCCAAGTTCAGGCAAACGGCGAAGTCACAAATCGGGTTGGAGCAGGTCACGTTACCCATGCCGAAAGTTCCCGTGAAGGTCGGCCAAAGTTGGAATGCACCGAGCGACGTGAAAGTCCGCTTGGAAGATGAACGCGTGAAAACGGTCAAGACACGGCGGCTTTACACGTTGAAAAGCGTGAAAGACGACGTGGCGACGATCCGTGTCAAGACCGAGGTGCTCACGCCGATTCACGATCCCAAAGTCAAGCTTCACCTGCTCCAGCGACTGAATTCGGGAACGGTCAGGTTTGATATCAAAGCCGGACAAATCGTCAGCAAGGAGATGGAGTGGGACGAAACGATCGTCAACTTCAACGGCCCCGCAAGCCAAATGCGATACCTGGCACGATTCAAGGAAGAGTTCATCACCGGCAACCGCGTTGCAGCGAAACCGGCTGGGCCAGCCGTTGGACCGTAAGGGTCAAACAACTGTTGTTCAGTGGAGCATCCGCGGCAACAAACTGTGATGACGCGTTGTTCTGCACGCGTTTTGGTAGTGGGATTCGCCAGTAATCCCTCAGATCGATCGGAATTCTGACGAATTCCACTACGGCGTTTTGGTTGTCGGCCTCGTACAGCGAGGCTGCGCTGCTCAACCATTGGCCCAGTGGTTCAACGAACAAGTGCCGCAAAGTCTACCCCGTTTGCCACGTTGCATAGGGGAATTCCTTATTTTTGAGGGCGCATCCCATTTAGCTTGCAATGTTTTTTCGAGAACGGTAAACTCATTTTCCCATCAATGATTATTGATCTATTATTCTGCGTTCTTCCAAACAAGCGAACTTCTCACGACATTTCACAGAGGGACTGAGCTATGTTGACACTTTTTACCAACCAAACCAGCCGTGATTGTGCGGGCTCGACCCGTCGTGATTTTCTACGCGTTGGAGCTTTGGGTGCCGCGGGCTTCACCTTGCCGAACTTGTTGCGGGCCAAAGAGTCCGCTCGACACGAAGGATTGGAAGTCAAAAACAAGTCTGTCATCTGGCTCTGGCTGTCCGGCGGTGCGACGCATGTCGAAACGTTCGATCCCAAAATGACCGCTCCGGTTGAGTATCGCAGCATCACGGGCGAAGCGCCGACACCGATGCCGGGCGTCACGATCGGCGGGACATTTCCCAAGATCGCATCGGTCGGCGACAAGATGGCCTTCGTTCGCTCGTTCGCTCACGGCAGCAGCAGCCACGGCACGGGGACACAATTGGTGATGACCGGCCACAACGATCGCACGAACATGCGGCCGGCGACCGGTTCGATCGTCGCCAGAGTCAATGGCTCAACCAACAACGCCACGGGCATGCCGACCTACATCCGCATGGGACGCATTCGAGGCGACGGTCCCGGTTGGCTCGGCACCCGATACAGCCCGTTCGATCCCAACGGCCAGGCCCGCAAGAACATGGACATCACCGTCGCTGCCGATCGATTCACTGGCCGTCGCAATCTGCTTAACAGCCTCGACCGCATCAACCGCGAAGTCGACCGTAGCGGCATGATGAAAGGCCTCGACGGCTTCGAGCAACAAGCGTTCGAGTTGGTGCTGGGCGGTTCGCAAGACTCATTCGACATCAACAAAGAGGACGCCAAGACGCGAAAAATGTATGGCAAGGGTTTGGGCGAGAGTTTGCTCAAAGCACGCCGGCTGGTCGAAGCGGGCTGCGGTTTCATCACGCTGAACTACGGCGGTTGGGACATGCACGGCGGCATCGTCAGAGGATTGAAGAGCCGCGCCCAGCAAATGGACCAAGGCGTGTCGGGCTTGATCACCGACTTGGCACAACGCGGCATGCTGGACGACACGCTGGTCGTGATCACTGGTGAGTTTGGCCGCACACCGCGCATCAACAAGAGGGCCGGCCGCGACCACTGGGGCCGATTGTGCACGCTGGCCTTGGCAGGCGGCGGACTAAACATGGGACAAGTCGTCGGCGAATCGTCGCCAAAGGTCGAAGTCCCCAAATCGAAGACTATCACACCGCGAGATTTGATGGCCACGATGCTGCACATGTACGGCATCGACTATCGGGTCCAAGTGCTGAACAATCAGGGCCGTCCGACCTACCTGGTCGAAGATGGAAAGCCAATTCCTGAATTGGTGTGAACTCCCGAACTTCTCAATCAGAAAACGGCAGGTCAATTTCACTCGACCTGTCGTTTTCTTTTGCGCCTTTTCTGTAGGGCGGATTGCCAATCCGTCCGGACGGAATAGCATTCCGTCCCACAATCAAAAAAGAAAGCGGTGACGAGTCACCACACACCAAAGATCGGTATAATTCCAGCATGAGTGAAACCAAACCACTAGTCGTTGTCCCGGCCGACAACCCCACTCAAATCGGCGAGTCGCCCCAGTTGGACCGCCTGATGGAACTGGCCAAGGTGCAGATCTATCGCACGCGCACGGAATCCCCAGACGAACTAGTTTCGCGTGCCACGGATGCCGAGGTGCTGATCAACTCACGTGGCTTCGTCCAATGGCCTGGCGAATTACTTCAACAGCTTCCCAAGTTGCGGATGATCACGACGTGCAGCATTGGCACCGATTCGATCGACCTCGAAGCCGCCCGCAAATTGGGCATCACCGTGTCGAACATCCCCGGCAAAACGGCGCCGGTCGTTGCCGAACATGCGCTGGCCATGATCATGGCAATTTCGAAACGGCTGGCGTTTCAAACCAGCGAGTTGAAATCCGGCAGGTGGACCGCGCGACAAAACGTGATGCTCGCCGGCAAAACACTTGGACTGGTGGGGACAGGGGCAATCGGTGCCGAAGTCGCGCGGTTGGCACGAGCAATCGGCATGAATGTGATCGCCTGGACATTTAACCCGTCGCCCGAACGTGCCTCGCGGTTGGGCGTCGAGTTTGTCGATTTAGACGAATTACTCGAAACCAGCGACGTAGTCAGTTTGCACGTCAAGCTGACATCCGACAGCCACCACTTGATCGGCGAGAAAGAGCTTGCCCGTATGAAACCCGGCAGTTTGCTCGTTAACACAGCGCGTGGCGCGGTCATCGACGCAGATGCGCTCGTCGAGTCGCTGAATCGCGGACATCTCGCGGGCGCGGCACTTGATGTTTTCGAAACCGAACCGCTCGCCGTCGATTCCGCGATCCTGAAGTGTGATCAAGTCGTTCTGACACCACACCATGCGGACCAAACACCCGAGGGCAAGGAACTTCTGAACACCGGCGCGGTCGACAATGTGATTGCTTACCTAAACGGCTCGCCACAAAACGTGGTTACCTAGTGATTTTATGAACTAGCTTGCAAAGAAGACGAATTTGATTGTGTGCCACTGGCTCTGCCAGTGTGTTCACATGATAGAAGAAGGCACTGGCAGAGCCAGTGGCACACGACGGGTCCTGAAATGTCGAATCTAAAAGTTTTCGTGACGCGCATGATTCCAAAGATCGGCCTGGAAAGAATCGAAGCCGAATGTGATGCGGAGATCTGGCCCGAGCCGTTGCCGCCACCTCGCGATGTGTTGCTCGAAAAGGTCGCCGGATGTGACGGATTGCTCGTGATGCTGTCCGAGAGAGTCGACGCCGAGTTGATGGACGCGGCGGGCCCGCAATTGAAAGTCGTCAGCAATTTCGCGGTCGGCTACAACAATGTCGATGTTAACGAAGCAACTCGCCGCGGCATTCGCGTCGGGAATACACCCGGCGTGTTGACCGACGCCGCCGCCGACATGGCATTTTCGCTACTCATCTCCGCTGCTCGTCGCATTTTGGAAGCGAACCAGTACGTCCAAGGCGGCAACTGGAAGACTTGGGAGCCAATGGGCCACATTGGCGTCGACTTGAAGGACAGAACTATAGGTATCGCCGGCATGGGCCGCATCGGATACGCCATGGCCCAGCGTTGCCACGGCGGCTGGAACATGCGGGTGTTGTACTTTGACAAATTCAAAAACGAAGACGCCGAAAAGGACTTCGCCGCACGCCGAGTGGATTTTGAAACACTGCTAGCTGAGTCCGATTTCGTGTCCGTACACACAGACTTGAACGAATCGACGCAAGGCATGTTCGATGCCCCGGCCTTCTTCAAGATGAAGAAGAACGCCATCTTTATCAACAGTGCACGAGGCCCGATCCACGATCAGGCGGATCTCTACCAGGCGCTGAAAGATGGCGAGATTTTTGCCGCCGGTCTCGACGTTACCGATCCCGAACCGATCAACATGGACGATCCACTGTTGACGCTTCCCAATGTCGTCATCGCACCGCACATCGCCAGCGCGACGGTTGCCAGCCGAAACGGCATGGCCGAGATCGCGACAGACAATCTATTGAATGGTTTACGCGATGAGCCGCTCCGATGCTGGGTGAATCCAGCATCGTCGTAGGTCGGCTTTGGAAAGCCAAGCTATAGTAGTTCCGCGATCGGTTCGCCTTCGGTGAGAATGGGAATGGGGCGACCTGCGGTATTGTAAAACACTTGCGACGTGTCGATGCCGAAGCGCTGGTAGATCGTCGCCAATAGGCAATTGCTGTTCATGATCCGTTCAACCGGTTCTTCGCCACGTTTGTTGGTTGTGCCGATGACTTGCCCCATCTTCAGACCGCCACCGGCGAGAAGCACCGTCATGGCGCGAGGCCAATGATCGCGGCCCGGACGACCGCTGGCGTCTTGATGTTTGATGAGCGGCGTGCGGCCGAATTCGCCGCAAAAGATGAACAGCACACGCTCGTTCAGTCCGCGCTGGTACAAATCTTCGATGATCGCCGCGACCGATTGATCGAACGACGGTAGCTTTTCTTTGTATGCGTTGAAGATGTGCGAGTTGACCGAGTGATCGTCCCAATTGCTGGTGCGTCCGGTTTCTGGTTTCAATCGATAAGTCGCCTGGCACTGCACAAATCGTACGCCAGCTTCGATCAAGCGGCGACATGTCAGCAAACTTTTTCCCCAGTGCGTATCGCCGTATCGCTCGCGCGTTCGCTTGTCTTCTCGCGACAAATCAAACGCGTCGCGCGTCCGGCTGCTTGACAGAATCTCAACCGCTTGACGTCTGAACTTGTCGACCGCGTCGAGCGTTCCCGTTTGATCCAAATGGTTGGACAACGAATCAAGCGACTCCAATAAACTCTGCCGGCGACGCAGCGACAAAATGCCGTCGCGCGAGATCGTTAAATCGCCGCCAGTTTCCGCCGAGCGATAGATCGGCACGGGATCGTATCGATTGTTGCCGCTGGCCGACGCCGCAAACGGGCTCGGCATATACGGCGCATACGCTGGACCAAGATACGCCGGCCCACCGCCATAAAACGGCGTGTTGGCTACAAACATCGGCACGTCGCGCGAAGCATCTTCGAGCTTCTTTGCCACGACCGACCCAACCATCGGAAACTCCGACCGCGGCAAGTTTTTGGCGATCGACGAATAGCCCGTCAAGAACCGATTCGTCCCGCCCGAATGTTCGCCGCGCTCATGATGCAAACTGCGCACGAGTGTAAACTTGTCCGCCATCTTCGCCAGCCTCGGCAACTGCTCTGTAATTGCGATGCCGGGGACATTCGTCTGAATCGGCGAAAACTCGCCGCGATATTCCGCCGGTGCATCCGGCTTCATGTCAAACAAATCCAGATGGCTCGGTCCGCCATTGGCCCAAAGCAGAATGACGGAAAAATCCTCGACCGATTTGTTTGCATTAGCGGCCAGCAAGCTCGTCAAGTTAGGAACCACACCCGATGCCAACGCGCCCAAACTCAAACCCCCGATCTTAAGCCAAGTTCGGCGGTCCATTGGTCCTGGGCAGTTTGGAAGAAGGCCTATTGACATTGGATGCTGCAAGTGGTGTGGTGGTGCCGAATATACGGGCTAAGGACGATCCTATCAACAAGAATTGGCATCTTCAACTTCGGCCGAAACGCGCGGTTCTGAGAACCAGTAGACAACTGTGAGTGCGATGAAAATGAAACTCAAATTCACATATGCTGCGAAGGGACTCCAAAACTCACCCCAATGGCGATATTCGAGATACACTGACATCGGCCAACCTATTTTCAACCGTTCAAACCAACCAGCCCAATTGCACAGATTCAAATTCAAAAAGGTCAAAACAACGACCGTCTGCAAGACCACCGTTCGCAGATGGATCTGCAATTGGTGCGTTATACCCGCCATCTTGCGAGCAACCCAAAACAGTCCGCTCGATTGCAAGAACGCGAGACCCGACCACCCAAGAAACTCATTAACGAGCGATCGCGGCCAAACCACAAACGCAATCGCCGCCGCCGTTAGCAACAGCGAACCCAACATCAGCGACAGAAACGACATCAATCCGATCTGTGTGATGAATGGAGTCGGAAAGTCGACCGATTCGACGGAAGGTTGTGCTTTCGATTTCATGCTGTCCACGTTTGAGCGAAACCAGTCTCGCTATCGATTATAAACGATCTGCCAAGAATGGTTGCCAGTCACAGCGTTTTATGAATCACTCTCTAAAGAGATGGACCATGACCACCTAGACTCACGACGATGCCGATCGTCGCGCCGACAACGTGTGCCAACGGAGCTGGGACAAAACCGGCTTCATGGGCATCGACAAAGATGGTCGCGCCGCTCATCTCGATGGCGATCTTGACGATGAGTGCGGTGAGCAAGCTGGCGATGGCAATGACCCAAGTCGTGTCTCGTTCGGCCCACTTTTGTTTTAGCAAAGTTACAGCGACCAGTGTAAACAACGCCGTGTCAATGCCGCTCAGGCCTCGGTAGATCTGCATTTCGGGCGACACTGTTAAGACGACGAGCGAGATCAAACCGGCGGATGCAATGAGGCAGGCGATGAATTGCTTGCGGCTTTGGCGTTCGCACAGGCAACCAAGCACGAGGAACATCAACACGTCCCAGAACAAGTGACTTGTTCCAAAATGTGTTAAGTGGCTCGTCAGCATTCGCCACCACTCGCCCGCAAGGATGGCAGTGCGGTCGAATTGGAGTAATTCGCTGATGCCAGGTAACGCGACAAGCGCGGCGGCGATCGCCGCAATGACGATGGAGATCGGACCGTCGACACGAGGCGATTCGATTGAAGCCAGTGGCGACTGTTTAGTTGTATGACTTGCTGAATTCATGGAGACGA
>CAYFJO010000184.1:0-20247 GCA_964343305.1 uncultured Pirellulaceae bacterium
TGAGCATTTCATTGTTGTTTCTCCGTAAACAAGTTCTGCAATCCATTGCCGAGGATTGAAACGTCGCGAATTCAGATATGTCGTTTCGCAGGGTGCGATACAGTAGGAGAATGCACTTGTCAGAACAACGGCAGTTCCTGTCGAATCGTCCCGGCAAGTGCCCCCAACGCAACTGGTGTCTGGGCGTAAAATGCGTTATCATGTTTTCTCACTCTCCAAGACCCCCTCTATATAACTTTTGTAAACCCCCTAATGAAAACTAGTTGGTGGCATCACAATGGCTCGCAAAGTTGTCAGTCGTAAAGCGAAACGGGAAGAAGTAGAAGCTGCGGAAGCCGCGGAAAAAGCGACACCTAAGAAAAAAACCGCGAAAAAGAAAGCGACCAAGCGGAAAAGCCGCGCGAAGGCACCCGAGGAAATCCGTCGCAAGTTGTTTTGGGGCGTGTTCAGCCAGTCGCTGAAGCGAGTCGCTCTGTACGAATACAGTCAAAAGAAACAGGCAGAGAAGAAAGCCGCCGACTTGAGCGCTTCGGGGAAATCACCTCATTTCGTCCAAAAGGTGAAAGAGGAAATCACAGAATAGCCGGTTGCCTGCGTTGCCCTGAGTTCATCACGTGCGTAGAATTTCGTATGATGAGCCAATGATGAAAGCCAGGGCATTTTCCATGATCTCTTGTAGTGCGTCTAAAAGAAGCGAAAACGAATTCGGCGAACTTCACCCTGGCTTGCGCATCGCGTTCCCTATTCTCGTACTACTGGTCAGTTTCGTATTGGCGGGCTGCGACGGCGAGACGACCGGCGCGAACACCAGCAACGGCGCGGGGCCAGATGGAACAGAGCCGGCTAGTGATGAACCGTTCGTCCGCTTGAAAGTTGTGGTGCGTGGCGGTCCAGACATTCAGTTCTCCAAAGAACGCGGCATCGAGCGTCCCGGCAATCACCCAGTGTATGTGTCGCCACCCACGGACTGGTTGCTGCGAACGGATCGTCGCGAGGGTTACGTTTTATGGTTTACTGAGAAACGTAGCACGAACATCCCGGCAATTTTTGTTGCTGTTGAAGATGGCGTAGATAAATTTGTGGAAGTCACCAGAAGTAACGCCATCGAGTTCGGCAAGTTGGTTCTTGAAGAGTTGAACAGCCGCGATGAAACGAAGTACTTCCACGAACAAGAGGTCGTCCCATTAGTGTGTGGCAGCCGCGCGTGCGTCCGCTATGTCAAAAAGGGACGACTAAAAGGTTCCGCGGCTGCTATCGAAAAACAGATTCTCGAGACTCAAGTCGGAGGACGCCGTTATCGGGTTGAACTGTGGGTGTACGAAGACGAGATGGAGATGTATAAATACGCTGGTTACTCCTTGATGGCCGGTCTGGAATTTCACGACGAATGAACGATCAAGCAAAAGTCGCGCTTGTTGCTTTCAATTTGACCGTGATTGCGTTGATGTTGACGATGTGGCTGATGGACGTCGTTCCGGTGGGGATGTCCGTCTACATGGTGCGGCTGGGAATTAGCCTTGTTGTAGGCGGTGTGGTTGCGGCGATTGCCTATTTCGTAGCCCAGATGGCGAACAAGTGAGTGTCTGTAGCTTGACTTTCCGAGTCGAGCTTGTTTCGCACTGCAAAAGATGCTCGACTCGGAATGTCAAGCTACGTTTACTCTTCATCGGCGTCGCGCTCTCGCCGGAGTTGATCAATTTGCGTTTGTAACGACTCAATCAACTTGGTTGCTTCTCGCAGTTCTTCTTGCTGAGTGGACAACCGCTCCTGCTGGATTTTGATCACGGTTTGATAGCTTTCCATGGCACGCTCCAACAACTCGAGCTTATCAACCCCCTTCTCCTTTGGCTTGAGATTCCCGTCTCCAAACACTTCCGCCACATGTCCCATTTGTCGAAGCGAGTTGCGCAACACAATGCTGTTGATGGAGATTCTTGGTTGAACCAATTGGCTTAGGCGCTGCTCACCATCCAGCGGAACTTCCACTCCGCCGCCGAGTACCACTTTGCGCTGGCTCGCGCCGCCCTTTTGCTGGACTAGAAAGGTAACCGTTTCACCCGGCTGTTTATAAAGCAACGGGTTCACGGCTTGATAGGGAGAACGAATTTTGACGCCATCCACCGCCAGGATTCGATCGCCCAACTTGATGCCGGCGCGATCGGCTGGACCACCATTGGAAATGCGACGAACGACAACTTCATCCAAACCGCCGCCGATAACCATTCCCACCACGGGCCGACGCTGTTTGGTGATGATCACGTGGTCTTCCACTGGAGCGTCGGACTTTTTTCTCTTGGATTCGTAAGTTCTGAGCATGCGCTGAATATGTTTGACAGGCATCGCGTACGTCCAGCCGCGGTTTTGCTGGCCGGCGTCGGTCGCGATGATGATGCCAACCAATTGTCCGCCGGTGTTGACGACCCCGGCACCGCTGGACGATTCGGTGGTCGTCAAATTGCACTGCAGCAGTGGCGGAAAGGTCGATCCCGGCATTCGTCGATCAACTCCGCTGACAATGCCAAACGACACGACGGGCTTTTCAACACCCCAACCCGCGGCACTGATGACCCAAGACCCGACTTTGGGCATCGCCTCGGCCAAGTCAACTTTTTTCAGATCCACCTTGTCGAGGCTTAAAAGTGCCAGCCCCGATGGTTCATCCAACAGACGTGGTGTAGCAACGGCCTGTTCGCCGCCGGGCATCGTGACCCGAATCGTCATCTTGTCCGTCACAAACAACGGCGCGACGATCAGACCCTCCCCGAGCGACACGCCGGTGAAGACGGTGACGTCTGGCGTCGACTTTTTCAGCTCGTCGTCGTCATCGGCCTTGGTCGCCGAAACGACACGAACGGTGACGGTGGCGGATTGCAGTTTTGCCGACGCCTCCTCTAGGGAAGGCAATTGCTCCGCGCCAAGTTGACCGCAACGGCTGGCCGCAAAAATCAAAACGGCTGTAAAAATGATAGATCGCATTAAATCGAAAGAACTATATCGAGAGCAGTGTTTCGTCGGAGTTCTCTTGCTGTTCAAGCCAATCCAAAATCGCCTCTTGCTCTGGACCCGAAGCGCCGAACATCAGCAATGCCGGCATCGGCTCGACCGAGTCGTCCGCAACGGGTTGCTCGGCACTTATCGTCGTTGCCTCATCCATCGCGTGGCCAGGTTCGGCAACAGCTTCCGCACGAACGTCTGTTGAATCTGGCTCGGCGTTGTTTTGCTGATTCGACACCGGCACGTCCGACACACGCAGCAACAGCATGGTCACCAACAAAACTGAAGCCAACGTCGAGACGAACGCGAACCGGCCCACAGATTTGCCGGCCGGTGTTTTGGATGCAACACCCACTTTGCGACGTTTGTCGGCGATAGGTTCTTTCGAGTGTGGATCGTATCGATCCGCGAGGTACACAGCGTCGTCACTGAGTTGCTCGGCGAGCTGCACCAAGTCGCCTGGCAACTCGAACTCTTCGTCCTCGTCGAACAGGGCATCGTCTTGGATGAGTTTCGGATTAAACCGCATTCGAAATGTCCTCGTAAGGAAATGCCGGCAATTGCCGCACGTGGTCGTTCTCGGCTAACATTTTTCGCAGCGTCGACAGGCCGTGAAAAATCCTTGATTTCACGGTTCCCAGCGGACAGTCCAACACCGTCGCAATCTCGTCGTATCGCAAGCCTTCACTAAATCGAAGCACCAGGACATGTCGCTGGCCGTCGGGTAATTTTTCGACCCAGGCCCAGAGACTCTTTTTCCACTCGGTAACTTCAATGCGAGTCTCCGCTGCTGGACAGGTTCGTTCTTGGCGTGGTTCATTGTCCCACAGGACTTTCAACTTACGTCGCTTGATTCCATGACGTCGTCGCTCACGGCGATCCAGGTTCAACAGGATGCCATACAGATAGGTGTAGACGCTGCTCTTTCCTTCAAACTTGTCTGCTTGGGCGGCAAAAACCAAAAAGGTCTCTTGCGCCAAATCATCCGCGTCCCAAGGATTTCCCGACATGACAAGGGCGGCGCGATGAATCCGCGCAAAATGCTCGTCGGTGACTTTGTCGATATCCAATTGAGCCACGATTTCGAAATCCCAGCGTAGGCAATGAAGTGTGTCTAGTTCATTCTAGCCAGTCACAACATCCGTGCCCACAGCTTACGCATTTGGCCAAACGTTTTGTGTGAGTGCGGTCAAACCGCCTCTTTGTTCAATAAATCGGCTCATTTTCGGCCGTGACGTGACCGATTTCGTGCCCCGTTTGTGAGAGGGGTCCGAACGTGTAAAGTGGTAGCTTGGTTGATGATAGGACGTATTCGCCCCCACCTGGATTCCACACCTTGACGATTCTCATTGCTAGCAGCGAAGTGGTGCCATTTGCCAAGACGGGCGGATTGGCGGATGTGTGCGGATCATTGCCAATCGAGCTGTCGAACCTGGGCCATGATCCGATCGTCTTTTTGCCTGCCTATCGGCAAGTGGCCCAGTGTGGGCAAGAAATCAAGTTCACCGACATCGATCTAGAGATCCCCATTGGGACGAGAACCATTCGCAAGACCGTTCGCGGTCGTTTGCTGAAGAGCACGCTGCCCGCCAGCGACGTGCCCGTCTATTTGGTCGAGCAGAATGAGTACTTTGACCGACCCGAACTATATACGCAGGACGGCGTCGACTATGAAGACAATTGCGAACGTTTCGTGTTCTTCTGCCGCGCGGTTCTCGAATCGATTCGTTTGCTCAAACTCTCCGTCGACCTGGTCCATTGCAACGATTGGCAAACGGGGCTGTTGCCGGTTTACCTGAAGACCGAATACATTGACCAGCGCGGCTATGAAGAGATCGCGTCGCTGCTCACGATTCACAACCTGGCCTATCAAGGCAGTTTTTGGCATTGGGACATGCAACTGACCGGGATTGATTGGAAGTACTACAACTGGCAACAGATGGAGTGTCATCAACGGCTGAACCTGCTCAAAAGTGGAATCGTCTTTGCCGACTCGATTAACACCGTCAGTCCCACCTATGCCCAAGAGATTCAGAAGCCGCCATTGGGCTGTGGTTTGCAAGAAGTGCTGAAGCATCGTAGCGACGTGCTCTCGGGAATCATCAACGGCGTCGACTATCAAGTCTGGAATCCTGACACCGATCCGGTCATCGCAAAGAACTACAACGCGTCGAAACTGAAGGGTGGCAAGGCGAAGTGCAAAGCCGCGCTGCAACGCGAAATGGGGTTGCCCGAGGAACCGGCCGTCCCTTTGATTGGATTGATTAGCAGGTTGGCGGACCAAAAAGGTTGGCACTTAATCACCGAAGTGATGCAACGATGGGCTGTCGACAAGAATGTTCAGTGGGTCATCCTCGGAACGGGCCAGCCGGAATACCACAAGATGCTTGCTGATTTGGCTGCAAAGCATCCCGATCGAGTGGCAACGAGCTTGACGTTTTCCGACGCCTTGGCGCACCGCATCGAAGCCGGCGCGGACATGTTTGTCATGGCCAGTCAATATGAACCGTGCGGGCTAAACCAGTTGTACAGTCTTCAATACGGCACTGTGCCTATTGTGCGAGAGACCGGCGGATTGGCCGACTCGATTGTTGATGCCACAGAAGAAAATCTGAAAACAAAGACCGCCAACGGATTCCGCTTCAAGTCCTTCGACGCGTCGTCCCTCGACCTTGCTCTGACACGAGCTTACGATGTTTATCGAGAAGATCGTAAAGTCTGGAAGCAGTTGATGCGCACCGGCATGCGACAAGACTGGTCATGGACCAACAGTGCCAAGCAGTATCTCGCGCTTTACGAAACGACGGTCGATCGCCGAAAGTCGTACACGCCCACGTCAATCCCAGCGCATAAGAATCATGCCCGAGTTAAGACAAGACTCCGTCACGGGGCGTTGGGTGGTCATCGCCGAGAACCGCGCCGATCGGCCTTGCGAATTTCAACCGGCGCGGCTGGAGCGATTGGAGCAGCCTTGCCCGTTTTGTGCCGGAAATGAGCACGAAACCCCCGCAGCCATCGCACAAATCCAACTCCCTGGCGGATCGAAAAATGCGTGGGATATTCGCGTTGTTCCCAATAAGTACCCAGCGATGGAAAACACCGCCGCCGAGAATCATGGTGGACTGCACCAGATCTTCATCGAATCGGCTGACCACCGGTCAAGTCTCACGCAGCTCACGCCACAACATCTTCAGTTGGTCTTGCGAGCCTACCGCGATCGCTTGGCCGAGATGTCCCAGCACGACGACATCGCTTATTGTGCCTTGTTCAAAAACTCAGGGCCGATCGCCGGTGCGTCACTGGAACATGTTCACACTCAACTGATCGGCATGCCCGTTGTTCCCATGGACGCAGCCAACGAGTTGCAGCGCATGCACGATCGTTTCCAACAAGACGGCACGTGTATTCTGTGCGACGTGTTGCGAGACGAACTTGCGTCCGGAAAGCGGATCGTCGCGGAGACCTCGAGTTTCGTCGCCTACTGCCCATACGCAAGTCGGTTTTCGCATGAGGTGTGGATCACGCCGCGCCAGCACGCCAGCCGATTCGAGGCAACAAGCGACGATCTGTTGTGCGAGTTGGCCGACGTGTTCCGAGATGCGCTGCAAAAAATCGAATTGGTGTTGTCCAATTCTTCCTACAACATCTTGTTCCAACTCGCCCCCTTTGACACAGCCTGCGAAGACTATTATCACTGGCGTATAGAGATTTGCCCGCGTCTCTCGACGGCCGCTGGTTTCGAACTCGGCAGCGGTTGCTTCATTAACCCGACAACGCCGGAAAACGCCGCACAAACGCTGCGAACAATCGTTTAACGGCCAGCCGCAACCAAACGTAGCTGAATTCGTGAGAATTCAGACTTGCATCCTGAATTCTCACGAATTCAGCTACAAAAAGTGTGCGCGGGAAGACAACACACCGCAAACTAGTAGTACGGCGTGGCAGCATTTTCGGAACAAAAAAACTAGTCAAACAGTAACGAAAATGCCGATTACTGATTCGGTGTTTCTTGTCCTTTTCCACCAGCGATCGCAAGAGAATTACGAGTTAAGAATCAGTCATGGAAAACGTCATTCGGCTTTCATTCGTCCTGCACAATCACCAACCGATTGGCAACTTCGGTCACGTCATCGAGCAAGCGTATCAAGATAGCTACCTACCATTCTTGAACGTCTTCGAGCGATTTGAGAATCTGAAAATCTCATTGCACACGAGCGGCCCATTGGTGGAATGGTTGGACGACGAACACTCGGACTACCTCGACCGTCTCGCCACGCTGGTCGAAGCAGGTCGTGTCGAGATCATCGGCGGAGCGTTTTACGAACCGATTCTGACCATGATCCCGTCGCGCGATCGTGTCGGCCAGATCGCGACGTACACGCGATGGCTCGAAAACCGTTTGGGCGGGCAAGTGCAAGGCATGTGGGTGCCCGAACGCGTCTGGGAACAGTCGCTCACACGCGACATCTCCGCGGCCGGCATCAAATACACGGTGCTCGATGATTTTCACTTCCGCAACGCGGGACTGCGCGGAGATCAACTCCACGGCTATTACCTGACCGAAGATGAAGGCGAACTGCTGAGCATTTTTCCCGGCAGCGAGCGGCTGCGGTACTTGATTCCCTTTGGTGACCCCGAGGAAACAGTCGCTTATCTTCGCGACATTGCCAGCGCCCATCCGGATGCCGTGGTCGTCTTTGGCGACGATGGCGAAAAATTTGGTACGTGGCCCGACACCAAAAAACATGTCTACGGCAACGGTTGGTTGGAGAAATTTTTCGGGGCACTCGACGAGAATCGCCAGTGGCTGCATTCGATCACGTTGGCCGAAGCGGTCGAAGAGATCTCGCCGCTGGGCAAGATCTATTTGCCCGACGCCAGCTATCGGGAAATGACCGAGTGGTCGCTGCCTGTTACCCAGCAATTGGAATACGAAAACCTGACTCACGAAATGGACAGCGACGGTCGTTGGCCACGGATCAACGAGTTCATTCGCGGCGGATTTTGGCGGAATTTCAAAGTCAAGTATCCCGAGACGAACGTCATGTACTCCCGGATGATGATGGTCAGCCGCCGGTTGGACGAAATCGAATCGGCCGGACATGCGGGCGATCTGGTCGAAAGCGCGCGGCGCGAATTGTATCGCGCCCAGTGCAATTGCAGCTATTGGCATGGCGCGTTTGGCGGCATCTATTTGCCACATTTGCGCAACGCCGTGTACCAGCACTTGATTTCTGCCGACAACCTGCTGGATCAAATCACCTCGGTCGACGACGCGGCGATCGCGATTGTCGCGGACGATTTCAATTTCGACGCTCGCCAGGAAGTGCGGCTGACGAACCGGAAGCTCGACTGTCTGATCGCGGCTGCCGCCGGCGGACATCTGTATGAACTGGACATCCGCACGATTTGCCACAACTTGCTGGCCACTCTCGCACGTCGTCCCGAATCGTATCATCGCAAAGTGCTCGCCGGCGCGAACGCACCGGACAGCGAAGTGGCGAGCATCCACGACCGGATCGTTTTCAAACAGGAAGGGCTCGATCAACGATTGTGGTACGACCACCACGCTCGCAACAGCCTCGTCGATCATTTCTTCGACGACTCGGCCACGCTGGAAGCGGTCAGCAGAGGCGAAGCGGATGAGCGTGGCGATTGTGTCGCGGGGATCTACGACGCCAAGCTGCGGCGAAAGTCCGGTGAAGTCCAACTGCACTTAATCCGCGACGCGCACGTGGACGGAGCGTCCTTTCAAATCAGCAAAGCCGTCACCATGTTGGCCGAGCAAAACTCGCTCGAAATCTCGTACCTGCTCGAAAACCTGCCGCAAGGTCGAGCGTTTCACTTCGGCATTGAGTTCAACTTCAGCGGATTGCCGGCCGGTGCAAGCGATCGCTACTTCCACCAAGCCGATGGTCAGCAGCTTGGTCATCTTGGTACACAACTCGATCTTCAAGACGCCCAGGAGTTGGGTCTCGTCGACGAGTGGCTCGGTGTCGACGTGCGATTCTCGCTGGATCGGCCGAGCGGCCTGTGGACGTTCCCTATTGAAACGGTGAGTCAATCTGAGGGCGGATTCGAACTGGTCCACCAATCCGTGGTCGTCATGCCGCACTGGCACGTTCAAGCCGATGCGACAGGCTGTTGGGCCGTCACGATGAACCTGATGCTCGACACTTCGCTGGCCGAAAGCCGCCTGGAAACCGAAGTGGCCGTCGCGGGATCTTAATTCAAATCGGGCAATTCGCTCTTCGCATTGGTGCCAACTTCGCCCAGTGTCAACGTGAGATTGCCTTGTTCCTTCTTTTCGCCGTCGCGAGTCATGTTATCGCCAACGAATTGGACAAGCGAGGTTATAATAACGACGCCTGCAAATGATCTCCCGTCCCGTGACCTACCAGATTGGATTTCAAACAACATGTTCGCCCATCGTTTCATGCCATTCGTGATTCTGAGTTCGTCCATGTTTTTCGCTGTAACGGCTGTCGCGCTGGAGCGCATTCAATACAACCATCCCGGCTTGGTCGTCGATCTTGGCGTCGGGCTTTGGGCCTGGCCCGTGCCGATGGATTTTGATGAGGACGGCGACATGGATCTCGTAGTGTCCTGTCCGGATAAGCCTTACAACGGCATCTACTTTTTCGAAAACCCGGACGGGCAGGTGAAGATGCCGGTGTTTAAACCTGCCGTGCGGATCGGCGCCGCGCAACGGAACATTCAGATCTCATTCGTTGACAACAAGCCGCGTGTCCTGGTTCCCGGCCGTGAACTTTTGGATGTGCGCAAGGAGAGTTTTTCCAAATCAGCGAAGGTCCTGCCGAGCGTGCGTGTGGAAGATTCGAGCAAGATTCGTGCGAATCAATGGAAGTATGCCGACTATGATGGCGACGGCCGGTTAGATTTGATTGTGGGTGTGGGCGATTGGGAAGCTTATGGCTGGGACCGTGCCTATGACGAGCGCGGTCGCTGGACGAACGGTCCGCTGCACGGCTGGGTGTTCTGGTTGCGAAACGTTGGCACGAACGAGGGACCGGACTATGCCAAGCCGAAAAAGATCGAGGCCAGTGGCGAGGCTGTGGATGTGTACGGCATGCCGTCGCCAAATCTCGCGGATTTCGACGGCGACGGCGATCTGGATTTGCTTTGTGGCGAGTTCGTTGATGGGTTCACGTATTTTGAGAATCAGGGCAGCAAAACGTCGCCCGAGTTTGCCGCGGCCCGGCGATTGCCGATGCGTATGGATCTTTGCATGATCACGCCAACGGCGGTCGATTGGGACGGCGATGGCGATGTGGATCTGATCGTGGGCGACGAAGATGGACGTGTGGCACTGGTCGAACATACAGGCAAGGTCGTCGATTCAACGCCTGTGTTTTTGCCGCCGAAGTATTTCCAGCAACAAGCGGCGGACGTCAAGTTTGGTGCCTTGGTGACGCCAGTCAGCTTCGATTGGGACGGAGATGGCGACGACGACCTCGTTTGCGGAAACACGGCGGGCTATGTCGGTTTGATTGAAAACCTGAACGGAGCGAATCCGCCCAAGTGGGCCGCGCCGCGATTGCTCGAGGCCGACGGCCAAGTCATTCGCATCATGGCCGGACCCAATGGCTCGATTCAAGGACCATGCGAACGCAAGTGGGGCTATACGACATTCAGCGTTGCGGATTGGAACCACGACCATCTGCCGGACCTGGTCGTCAATTCGATCTGGGGCAAAGTCCTGTGGTACGAAAACGTGGGCTCGCGCAACAAGCCGCTGCTAACGTCGGCGCGTCCTGTCGAAGTCGAGTGGCAAGGAACACCACAAAAGCCAGCTTGGAATTGGTGGACCCCGCAGGGGCGCGAGTTGGCAACGCAGTGGCGGACGACGCCGGTTGTTGTGGATTGGAACGAAGACGAATTGAACGACTTAGTGATGTTGGATCATGAAGGTTTTCTTGCGCTGTTTGAACGACGGCGCGATGACGAGCAACTTCGGCTGTTGCCGCCCCAGCGGATTTTTGTCGATGTGAATGGAAAGCCGTTGCAGTTGAACAGTGGTGTTGGTGGTCGGAGTGGTCGCCGAAAGATGTGTTTCGCGGATTGGGACGGCGACGGCCGAAAGGACCTCTTGATTAACAGCAAGAATGTCAACTTCTATCGAAACGTCGAAACGCGAGGCGATGGCCGTGTGGTGTTCCAAGACACAGGACAGGTTCACGCTCACGCGCTCGCCGGTCACACGACGAGTCCAACGGTTGTCGATTGGGACAAGGACGGAAAACTGGATTTGCTCATCGGTGCCGAAGACGGGTTTCTCTATTATTTGAAGAATGCAAACGCAAAACCGTGAGCCGATGGGACTAGCCCTGAGCATTACCCACATTTTTTTGTTGGCCCCACCGAGCTTGCCTCGGCGGAGTAGAAATGTGTGAAAAAAGGGCGCGACTCTTTTCTCGCTGGAAAACTAGTCGCTCCGGTTCGCCGGATCGTTCGTTGTTTGCGACACCACTGGTTGACGCTTTGGCAACCGAACAACTCGATGGCCAGAGGCAGTTTGGCGACGACGTATTTCCGCACCGATTCGATACACATCGTTATCGAACCGGGCAGCCAGGGCAGCGACGAACGCGTCCGGGTGTACGCGCCCCGTGATGTGCCCGACGATCGTTGTTTCGATGTAAACTGTGTCCATCGAAGAACCGAGTTAGGCGAGCAATGGAATGTGCTTAAACTGACCGCTGAGGACTTGCTGGCTGTCGCACTGGAGCCATTTGTCTAGCAGTGTGGCGTAGACCTGCCGGAAGTCGGTGTGGAATTTTAGGTCGCCGCTGTCGAGGTCTTCCAGGCTGGGATGTTCGCCGATCAGACCCGATTTGACACTTGGCCCCGCAACGAACATGCACGAACCTGCGCCGTGATCCGTTCCTTTGCTGCCGTTTTCGGCGACTCGGCGGCCGAATTCTGAATAGGTCATGACCAACACCCGCTCTTCGTCACCGGACGCATTGAGTTGCTCGAAGAAGTTGGAGATTGCGTCACCCACGCTTCTCAGCAGGTTGGCATGATCTTCGCGCTGGCTGCCGTGGGTGTCGAAGCCGTCGATCGAAACGTAGAAGATGCGTGTGCCGAAGCCGGCTTGGATCATCCGAGAGACCAGCATCAATTCGTACGAAAGGCCACTACGTATTTCTCGAAATCCTTTGCTGTAATCGTAATCAGGATCGGGCACTTCGAACTTCTCGTTCATGATCGACTTGAGTGAATCGATCGAGGCGTAGGCGTCGAGTGATATTCGCTTGACGAATTGAAGTAGGCCGCCGTCGTCGCTGGGCGCATGCTTGGCGACGCTTTCGATTAATTCCTTTCTGGTGCTCGCGGACTTCTTGGCGTTGGAGACGCTGCCATCGGGTTGGTGTCCATAGAACGTGTTAATCAAATCGAGGCCGAACGGTTTTTCCGAGTTCAGTGACGGAACGCCGACGGCAGATCCCTGCATGGCAAGCGGCAGTTGTTTCGCGCCGATGTGAAACGCCGGGATGCGACCGCCTTCGACTTTGAGTTCGGCCAACGTGCGGCCCAGCCAACCGTTGCCGGTCTTGTTGCGCGGGTCCGCCGATTGCCAGATGTCCATCGACTCGAAGTGCGAGCGGTTGGCGTTGGGATAGCCGACACCTTGGACGATGGCCAGTTTGTCGTTTTCGAGTAGCGTGTTGAAGCCGCGCAACGACGGGTTCAAGCCGATGTGGTC
This sequence comes from uncultured Pirellulaceae bacterium, assembly GCA_964343305.1. Taxonomy (GTDB): domain Bacteria; phylum Planctomycetota; class Planctomycetia; order Pirellulales; family Pirellulaceae; genus CAYFJO01. The sequence continues at coordinate 12,725 of CAYFJO010000184.1, forward strand.
GTCGATTGTGAGGACGTCTTCTTTTTTGAATCGCAGCGATGGGCGTGCTTTGTAATACAGATCGTCACCATAAGGGATGACGGTGTTCAAGCCGTCGTTGCCGCCCGTCATCTCGACGACGACCAGGATGTTGTCTTTGCCCTGCTCGGCGGCGGCCGCGGTGGATGTGATAAAGCCGGGCACGGTTGCGCCCAGAGCGACGAGCGATGAACCTTCGAGGGTCCGTTGCAGAAATTGGCGGCGTGTGTACATGGTTTGCTCCTTGAATTGAGTGTAGTCCGGGTTCTCCGAAACCGGACAGTCGGTCGGGTCGGGCCTCGGAGATTCCCGACTACACTAGGCCAACTGGTACTCCGGCATCAACAAGATCGTGTGAGTGAGTTCCCGCAGACGCTTGTCGGCGGTGTTTCGTTCTTTCTGGTCTTTTCCTTTGGGCGGCCGGCTGGCAAAGTCGACGAGATCTTGCATCGCTGCATCGGAGATGTCTGACTGCAACAGCACGCGGACTAATTCCTGGACGTGTTCCGCGGGATTTTGCTCTTTGCTTAGCGATTGAGGGTGGAAGACCGTTGGAAACTCATCGTCGTGTCCACCGACAAGTTTTGCGGCCAGGTTGTGCCGCGCCAACAACGACGCCGAATTCAACCACGCTCGGCCACCGTCCCAGCCTTTGACGTTGGGCGGCGCGAACAAAGTCTGTCCAAGTCCATCCATCGACTCGGCAAGCCGCTTCATCGAAACGTTCGCGTTGAAACTACGCGTCAAGCCGATGACATAATCAACCGGGCTCTTGATGCGGCAGCGGTAGGCGTGTTCGGAATAGAAGACGTTTGACCGGAGGATCGTTGCAACGCACGCCTTGATGTCGAAATCGGTTTGACGAAGTTGTGCGGCGAGCGGTTCGAGCAGTTCATCGCTCGGCGACTGCGCTTCGCTGACGAATTCGCGGAACAGCTTTCTGGTGAGGAAGCGGGCGGTGGCTGGTTGTTGCATGATAATCCGCACGACGTCGTCACCGTCAAAGTTGCCGGTTTCGCCAAGGACTGTCTTTTCGCCGTCGTCGTGCAGCGATTTGTTGAAGACGAATTTGCCGCCTGCTGCTCCCCAACCGGTGAATGACCGTGCTGCTTCTCGAATGTCTGTCTCGGTGTAGTTGCCGACGCCCAAGCTGAACAACTCCATAATCTCGCGGGCATAGTTTTCGTTGGGACGGCCTTTGATATTGCTGTTCGAGTCGAGCCACAGCAGCATCGCGGGGTCGTGGCTGATGCCCGATAGCAGCGGTTGGAATTTGTCCAGCGCGTGCTGGCGGAGGAGGTTGTTTTGCACGAACATCAAGTGCGACTTGCCGACCTTGGCGATGCTGGTCGCAAAATGATTGTGCCAGAACAATGTACATCGTTCGAGCAGCGGATGCGGCGAGTGGAACATCCGATAGAGCCACCAGCCTTGCAACTTTTCGTGTTCGGGCGGGCTGAACCTGGGCGCAGTGTACTTGGCGATCTGGCCGCCCAATGTGTCCATCAGGTCGTTGAAATCCTCCTGGCCATCGCCGCCGGCGAGCAACTGCTCGACGCACGCATCGCGGCCTTGCTTGACGGCTTGGTCGAGCAACTGTTGCGACGCCGTTTTGCCATCCGTCGCGGGAAATCCAAATGCCGCGCGTCGATACAGGTGCGCGGCCCACTTGAAGTTCCATTCGACGTTCTTTGCGGGACTCCAGGCGTCGGTCGGTTTGAGGTCATTTAATGATGCCATTGGTTGCTTCCTGTAGCTTGGGTCTCTGACCCGAGTATTTACAGTGATCGGTCGGGTCGGAGACCCAACCTACGGGCTCCTCTAGTTGACGGTTGAACTAAACGCAATGGCTGTCGCAAACAAGTAAATCTCCAGTCCCGTCACCTGAAATGGCATCGGAATCGAGGAGTATCCCTCGATACGCAACTGCCGGCCGTCATCAATCGCGACCGAGACGTTTTGTGTCAGCCGCTCGTTGACCGATTGCGTGTTGGGGATCAGCGAAACATCGAAGTCACCGCTGCCAGAGAACGACGTGATGGCTTTGGTCATGAGCGGAGCGAACGTCAAAATCTGTTCGATCGTCGGACGAGGGTCGACCACGCTGATGCCGGTGACTCGCAACTGGGCGTCGCTCTCGGTTGTCTCGACCGCCTGTTTGGCAATCTGCGGCGGTTGCCACGATTGACGTCCTTCTTCGCAGCGATAGATGTAACCTTGGACGGATTGCGGAAACAATCCGATGACCAGCCAGCCATTGTGAACGGTGTACGTCGGTTGGAAAAAGAATCCTTGCTCGTTGACGTTGACCATATTCAGGGTCGCACCGTGGTACTTTCGCGTGTCCAACGAAACATCGGCATCCGTCGTCGCGGACAGTGATTGGACGAGCGTGCGGAGCGATGCCGTCAGTTTCTTTTCATCTTTGACTCGGAAACCCACCGCCATGCCCATATTGATCGGGCCGTCGCTGGGCGAACTCTGGACGAACACCGTTGAATCGAGTTGTGCCAAAACGTCGTTGCGAAGATTGACGCCGAGACTGGATTCGACGCCTTTCAAACCGTCCTGGAGTTCCTTCAAGCCGCCCGGATCAAACGTGCCCATCAGGGTCGTCACTAAATCGATAACGATGTCGTAAGCCTCCGTTACGTCGAAACGGCTCACAGCAACCGTCATGGAGTCGGGGGCAAACTTCGGCAAACTTTCGAAATCGATTTCTTCCTGCGACGAAAACAACCGCAAGAGCCCTTTGCGTCCCTCGGCCGGCATGTCGAGCAAAACGGTGTTGCGAAGCTGCGGACCTTCAAAGCCAACGTGCAGCGCTACATTTTTCAAACCTTCGAGACCCAGCTTTTCGATGAACATCGCCGACGGCGGAAACGTTTCCTTGGCGACGTTCGTGAGTTGCTCCAGATCGAAGAATCCGCGCTGGATCGTTTCGTAGGAATCGAATTCGGCGAGTTTTTTGAATTTGGAGTTCGCCGTCAGGTTTTTGCGTTTTCCCGAAATCAGTTGCAGTGTGTGCTTGATGTCTTCCGTGCCGACGGTCAGCACGACATGCTCGCCTTCTTTCCAACAGGCCACCTTGACCGGCTCTGGCGTGGCCAGGCTTAGGATCAATCGTTCGCCCACCTTCGTCTCACCCACTTCCACTCCATTGACGAGGCCGAGCAATTGAAAACCGCCCATCAACGCGGACAGATTTTCGGCTCGACCGCCGCCGGGAAAAACAATCGTAACTTGAAACTGTGGCGCGAGTGGCGAGATCAGCTCGACGCCAACCACGGCTCCGTTTTGTTTGAGATACTCGACCAAATGCGGAATCTGCTTGTTCGCGCTTTGCACTTTGAGCAGTTGATCCGGGGCCACGCCCTCCAGCAATCGCTCGCTCAATAGTTGCGGCCCCAGAGCGTCGAGGATCCGCCCAGACAAATCGTCGATCAGCGGCTGGAATTCGTCATGCAAAACGTGGGCCAGAGTCGTCTCGTTGTACGCGTCACGGTGGGATCCGAATCCGTCGAATCGCAGGTACGTGGCACTTTGTTCGGCCAACAACGTTTCGGGCGCGGTGGCCGAATCATCGGCCCACGCGGGCACAGCGACCAGAGCCATCAACATCAGAGCAGAATGAGGAGTTCCTTCAGAGCGATAGGGACTAGATCTCTCTATTAGTGGATACGCTTTGTTCGTCGAGTGCAACCAAATGTTGTTCAATTTGGGAGAAGATTTTTTGATCGGCAACTGTTGATGGGAACGAGAGTGCATTCCCGAAAGTTTTGACAACTGATTGACGCAGGCCCCCAACTGCGGCACACTCAGGCGTAGGGCAAATGACAAATGACGAAATACCCAATGACGAAGGAATGAAATGACTTACGCATTTAGATCCGTTGCGTTTGGTGCAATCGCCCTTTGGCTTGCAAGTGGCGTTTGCTTGTCGCAGGAAAAAACGATCAAGGTGCGGCGGTTTCGGATGAATCCGTTTCACACCAACATCGGCAAGATCATCGACGTGGCGGCAAACGGCACGGTGATGGTCTCGGAGATCGCCAATCCTCGTTTTGCATTGTCGCGTGGTTTGTCCGGCAAAGTTGATTTGACCGAGGGCTTGTATTTGGGGTTGGTGGCGCGGGAGTTTGTCGTCTCAACGAGCGACACCCGGCTGGTGCGCTTGGAAGTTGTCGAAGTCGGCGAAAAAGGACGTGCCACGATTCAGATCGCAGCCGCCGCGGCATCAGAGATTGCGAAGGGCGAACACATTGTATTCTTTCGGCCACCCGGATCGACAACGGCCGAACTCAAAGCGGCTCCGGATTTTGTCAAAGTCGACGATGGCCGCGACACCAGCGTGTTGGGAAAAAACGCGGTCAATGCCGCCAGAAGCTTGTCGCAGTCTCGAAACCAGCTCAAACAAATCGGCCTGGCGATGCACAATTTTCATGACGTGTATCGCGTTTTTCCACCCGCCGTGATTTACGGACCGGATGGAAGACCTTGGCACAGTTGGAGGGTGTTGGTTTTGCCGTTTATCGAGCAGCAAGGACTGTACGAACGGTACAAATTTGACGAGCCGTGGGACGGCCCAAACAACAGCAAGCTACTCAGTGAGATGCCAGAAATCTATCGCGATCCCATTCACGATGACACACTGGGGCACTTCACTCACTACGCGGCGGTCAGCGGCAAGGGAACTATCTTTCCCAGCGTAGGTATCAAGATGGACGAGAAACAAATTGCGAAGCCGTTGGCGCATATAACTTCAGATAATGGTGCGACGGGAATGCGGCAAATTTTCGACGGCACGTCCAATACTCTTATGGTTGGTACTGTCAGTCCCGAGAACACGATCCCTTGGATGAAACCCGAAGACATCAACGTTGACGCGATGTTGCCGGGTCTAGGCGAGAAAGGCAATTTCGCCGCTCCTTATGGAACGCGCACACGTCCGGCAACACTCTTCTTGTTTTCCGATGGCTCGGTGCGAGTGATTTCCACATCCATCGAAAGAAAAACACTCCAAAATCTTTTCATGATGAATGACGGCAACCCAATCGGCGACATTCCGACCGGCAGTAGTGGCGGCCCTCGTCCCGGAACAAAGCAAGCTCAAATGATCGAAGTCATCTATTCGAAAGCCGGAACTCAGGCACGTTTGGTAAGCCGGGCAATTGATTGAAGTATGTGACATGAACCTGGGTGTCTGGACTGCCACTGTTTGGATCGCAGATGCTTGACATTCGGGCAACGCGGCGTCACGATAATATCAACCCGCGTTGATATGTCGAATCCCAAAGGAGAATCGTATGTCTTCGAGGCGAATAAGAAGCATTGGTTTTCATCAATTCATGTTTAGATGTGCCGTCTTGCTGGCACTTCTATCCGCATCTCTATCCGCATCTGTTGTTGCGCAAGACAACAAAGACGATGCGGCGACTCAGGCCTACAATGCAATCGGGGCGTTGCAAAACGGCGGCCTGTATAGTCGCGCTGCGGTGCGCTGGAAAGAGTTCATCACCAAGTATCCCAACGACAAGCGAATTGGCGACATCCAGTATTATCTCGGCCTGTGCCAGCTTCATACCAAAAAGTACGCCGAATCCGCCGCGGCTTTTCGCGTGGTGCTCGCCAAGTACAAGACGTCGAAGTTCGCCGCCGGGGCTCAATACAACCTGGGCATGGCGCTGTTTCAAACCGCGTCGGTGTCGAACAAGCCGGACGAATTCAAAACGGCTGCCGCTGAGTTTGCCAAAGTCGGCACTAGTTTCGCGCAGAGCAAATTCGTTGCCCGCGCACTCTATTTCCAGGGCGAAGCATTGTATTCAGCGGCGGACGTTACTGGGGCCATCGGTGCTTATCAAAAACTGATCGCCACACATGCCAGCGACCCGCTCGTCCCAGACACCTATTACGCGCTGGGCAGCACCCAACAAGAGAATGGCGACCACGCGGCAGCGGCCAAGACGTTCGAAGCGTTTCTGGCGAATCAAAGCCTTGCTCAGCACGCGCTGGCTGGAGAGATTCGGTTGCGGCTCGGCATGGCACTGTACAGTGAGGAGAAATTCACCGACGCCGAGAAACACTTCGACATGGTCGCCAAGATCGCACAATTCCCACACGCTGATTTCGCGATGCTGCGGCAGGCGCAGTGCCGGATGGCGACGGACAAACACAGCGCCGCGCTACCGCTGCTGGACGCGTTGCTAGGACAATTTGCCGAAAGCCAATATCGATCCTCGGCACTGGTTGCCAAAGGCAAATGTCATTTCACCGCCAAGCAATACGACCCCGCGCGTCCACCTTTGGAAGAAGTCGCCAAATCATCGACACCGGAAGCGGCGGAGGCAACCTTTTGGTTAGGCCAATGTTGGTTGGATGCAAAAAAGCCCGCCGAAGCACTCGCTGTGCTGGAGCCAGCAGTCGCCAAATTCAAAGAAGGCGACTTCGCTGTTTATTTGCAAAAGTCACGGATCGACGCGCTGTACGAGTTGCCCGATCGGCGAAAAGAGACGGTTCCGATGTACGATGCGTTTGCAAAGCAATTCACCGATCATGAACTGACGCCGCACGCGGTTTACATGGCGGCGCTGGTGTCGTTGGAAAATGACGACCAATTGAAGTCCAGGCAATACGCAAACTCGTTTTTGGGGAACGCCCAGTTCGTCGAACACCCGCTTCGTCCGGCAGTCTTGTTTGTGGCGGCGGAATCGCACGTCCTGGCACCGGAGTCCGACGCCTCGGCGGATTTGGCACAAGCCCAACAGCTCTATCAAGAATTGGTCGCCAAGTTTCCGGAGCACGAACGCGCGTCGCGATCGTATGTTCGCATTGGCTGGTGCCAGTATCAAGCCAAGCAATACGACCAGGCGGTGCAGTCTCTGAGTGGCGCGGTGGCGAAGTTGAAAGATCCCAGCCACACCGCGGAGGCCCACTTGTTGATCGGTCGCAGCCACACATCATCCGGTCGGGACAAAGAAGCGGTAGCCGCCTACGAAGCCTCGTTGAAAGCCAAAGAGGATTGGAAGCGCGTTGATGAAGTACTGATCGCCCAAGCCGCGAGCTTCCGGACGCTCAAGGATTTGAACTCCGCCCGCGATCGTTTGAACCGGTTGGTTGCTCAACACAAAACCAGTGCCTTTGTTGCCCAGGCCACCTACCAACTTGGTGAAATCGCGCAAGAACAAAAGAACGACAAGGAAGCCATCGCGCGATTTGGAGAAGTATGGTCGAAGTTCGCCGACTCGCCTTTCGCCGCTCCGGCCGCCTACGGCCAAGGTGTTTCGTACTTCAACAGCAAGGACTTTCCCAACGCGACCAAATCGCTGACTGAGTTGCTGACCAAGTTTGCGGACGCAGAACTCGCAGTCAACGCACGATACTTGCGAGGTCTGTGTTACGAGCGCCAAAAACAGTTCGATCCTGCGATCGAGGATTTGCAAGCATTTTTGGCTGCGAAACCCAAGGGTGGCGAAGCGCCCGATGCCGCTTATACATTGGCCATCTGC
>CAYFJO010000185.1:0-20188 GCA_964343305.1 uncultured Pirellulaceae bacterium
TGAATTCCACCGGCTTGGTCCATTCGACAGCAAGTTCGTCATTGGCCTCGACGATGATGATTGTATTCGAAGTTCCGTCGGTCATTTGCGCGAGCGACGTCCCGGCGACCTTGCCCTTCTCTCCCCACACGGCCGCCCGCATTCCGGGCGGCAAAAATGAACCGCCCTCGCCGCCGATGCCCAAATAGGTTGTCTTGTTCGGCGGCGCGGCGCTGGCTGGCGAGCGATAAGTGATCGGCATGCGATCGAGCAGCTTGATGTTGTGTTCGCTGTCCCACGGTTCATCGAGGTGGAACTCTTCGTATAACGCTCCTTCCTCCACGAACGGCAGAATGTGGACGCGCCAACTCAACAACGGCTTGCCATCCTTGTCCGTGCTGTAGGCGGCTGGGAACGCTTTGTAGACGTCATGGTGGTTGTGCAAAGCGATGCCAATTTGCTTCATATTGTTCATGCTTTGAGTGCGTCGAGCAGCAGTTCTGGCTCCTTGGACTGCTGGCAACAACAGTGCCACCATGATCGGAGCCGACGACGCGACGTTGCCCGACGGGACGGTCTGATGGCTCGTCGATTCAATTCCATCTTTCGTCCGGTACATGCCTTGGACGGTCGGTTCCAGATGTGGTTGGATCGACGAAAGCGATGGCAGGATGGAAATGTCCAAATCCATGCCGCTCTGCTGCGCCTGGTTCACGGCAAACTGGGCACCAAACTGCAGAAGGGGATAAACGATCTCGATCAATTTCTTCGAATCCACGTAAGTCAGCGCAACGGGACCGTTTTCGTGGTCCAACAGCTTGGCGACTTGCGGTCGATCGGCAAGCGACTTGTCTTGCTGGCTGCGTGTCAGGTGCGACTTGACCGCTTGCGGGAACAATCCGAAAACCACTTCGTCTCTGGTGACGCTCCACGTCGGCACGATTGGCATGTCGTCGTCGGGGACGGACAGATAATAGAATTCGTGATCGCCAAATCGTTTGCGTTTGATCTGAGGTTCGCGGTGGCCGTCGCCAAACGATCCACGCAGAAATCCGATCAGAATATGGTGTGCCTTTTCGATTGTCATGCGGTCACGAATGGACACGGTCGCTGTCCACCCGGTGATCAAACCGCCGTCGCTGGGCGATGAGTAAATCGTCCATTGGTCGCCCAACGAGGCAAGCAATTCGTCGCGGATGTCGAAGCCGATCGCGCGACTGGCAAAACGCAGCCCTTCGCGCATCTCCGCGGCCGAGTCCTCGTCGAATCCCTTGACGATGTCGACAAACGTGTCGAACAACTCTGCTGTGTCCAAGCGCCAGGATATCGCAATCGGTGTGTCGAACGGAATGCGGTTGACGTCTTCCGGCTTGAACGGCTGTCCGTCGGCAATTTTCAGCAAACCCTTCAGTTCCCCATCGACGCTGACGAGCGAACGATTGACGAAGCCCGTTTTATCGAGCCCGGTCGTGGCTGTGTACGACGTGATATTGTCGAGTCCAAGCGTTTCGACAACGTGTGCCGCCATGGGACCGCCAAGCGGCAATGCTTGCTCCATGATCTTGGCCACGTCAACGTAGGTCACCGTCGAAAAGCGATCGATGGCCAGTTTCTGTCTCGTGTCCTCCAACCAGGCTGGCAAACCGTTCTCTCGATTTCGTGTCACGTTGGCGACCATTTTTTCAACGCCTTCTTCGCCCAATGTCGCGAGTAAATATCGGCCGCGAGTGCCCCAAGTTAGCAAAGGAGCGGTTGGCTGCACCTTGATTTGATAAAACTTGTGGTCACCAATTTCAACCGTTTTGACCGCATCGCCGAGGCCCTGCTTTTGGAGTTTCTCCAGCATGGCAACGAATTCGTCCCGGTTGTCAGCCAAGTCCAGAATGACTCCCGCGTTGATGCTGGGCGGACCCGGACCTGGCTCGACGCTTTCGAGATAGATTGCCGCCGGATGCATCAGGACATGTTTCAACCACTTGGGTCCGAGATCCGCCATCAGCGCCATCATCTCGTCGCCTTCGCGATCGGCCTGGCTCTTGAGGAAGCCGACAACGGTTGTTTCGAGCGTGTTCAGGGCGCGTTGAATCTCGGCTTCGGCGAGCAGTTTTTCTGTGTTGTTGTCACTGCTGGAATCGGGTGCGGCAACTCCGGACCAAGTGGTGTAAAAGATACACTCAGCCGGGGCCACCTGGGACATGATCGGTTTTTCTTCCGCCGGCGGAACTCCCATCGGGAAATAGAACCCAAGATTGAACATCAGTCCGATGGCAAATTGGGAAAAAACGAATTCGGCTGGACCCATCATTTTTGCAACTCCTGAAAACGTGTCAGTATATAGTCGGACATTCCGTCCGCATGAGTTTGAAATCTGGACTACGGTTGATCTTCTTCTGGTTCTGCGTCCTTCGGTTCTGCGTCCTTCGGTTCAGCTTCCCGACGTTCAGGCGCGATTTCGACTGCTCGCTGAGTTGTTGAACCGCGCGCCCCTCGACGGCCTCGGCGACCGTGCTCCGGCTCCAGTTTGTCATAGTCAATGGGCATGCCGTCGTTACGCTCGAACAACAATCGAAACGTCTCTTTGTCAATCTTGTCAGAGAATTTGCGAACGGATCCGTCGGCCATCGCGCCAAGAAACCCGGCCTTGCGCAGACCAACGACTCCGTTAATAGGGTCCATTGGGTCGATGTCGTGATCGTCGGGCTTCGTCCAGATCACGGCGTTCTTGTCATTGACTTCCATCAGGAAAATGGTGTTCGAAGTGCCGTCTGTAATGTCCGCAAAGGAGATCTTCTTTTTACCTGGAAAGATCGTTTTTTCTCCGCGCGGGGTGACGTAGTTGGTCATGCCGGGTTCCATGTGCCGGCTGCCTGGAGCCATCAGCTCTTTTGGCATCAGCGGAATCAGCTTCTTGTTGTGCTCACTGTCCCATGGTTCATCGAGGTGAAATCGATCGTAGAGATCACCGTGATCCAGAAACGGCAAGATGTGGACACGCCAACTCAGCAACGGCTTGCCAGCATCGTCGACCGAATAGGCCGTTGGAAAGTTCCGATAGGCGTCGGCGTAATTGTGAAACGAAATTGCCAGCCATTTCAAATTATTGATCGATGCCTTCTCGGCCGCGCTCGACGGAGAGAGAACGGACACAAGACCATCGGCAATGCCATCGAGTTCGCCGTCCAGGGCAAGTGCGACCACACCGAGTGCCGGCACAAAGGCTCCCGCGTTGCTGCCCGGAAAACTTTGCCGATTGGTGATCTCGATTCCGGCGTCTGTCTTGGAAACCAAGATCACGTCTGGCCGCAGGTGCTTTTTGATCGCTTGGCCCGAAGGCAGCATGGCGATGTCGACGTCGATCCCTTCTTCGCGCAATTCGGCAGTGACAAACTGAGCACCGATTTGCACAAAGGGATAAATCATCTCGAAAACGTAAGGTGTGTTTTGATAGACCAATTTGATCGGGGCCGCGCCGTCCTGCAATGCGCTGGCCACTTCGGGCACGTCCGCCAGCGATCGATAGTCATCGCCGCGCGACAGATACGCTTTGATCGTTTGCGGAAACAGGCCGAAGATCAGCGCGTCATCCGTCAAACACCAGGCCGGTGAAAGCGGCATGTCGTCGTCCAGGAACTTGACAAAGTGAATCTCTTCGTCGCCCGCCTTGGTCGTTCCGATTCGCGGGCCAAATCCAAAGTCTCGACCCAACGCTTCGGCCGCTTTGGCCATCTTCATGTACTGGTCCAAAATGCCTTTGATCTTGTCGCGATCTCGAACGGTCACGATGGCGGCGACTCCCGCGAACAAACCGCCTTCGCCCGGCGAATGGTACAAGTACAAACTGTCACCCAAACCCGCGAGCAAATCTCGGCGGAGGCCAAAGCCCAACTCTTCTTCCATTTCGCCGATTTCTTCACGGAACTCTTCGGCCGCGCCAGGGTCGAACTTTGCCATCGTGGCCAGGGCCGTATCAAACACCTTGGCCGCGTCGAACCGAGCCGCGACGGCCACCGTGGAATCGGCGGGGATGTGATTCAGTTCCGCCGCGGTCAAGGGATCGCCGATCGCCGCGGCGAGCAAACCCGTCGGCTCGCCGTCCAATCCGATCAGTGCGCGGGTGACGAATCCTGTCTTATCCAGTCCACTGACGCTCGCCAGCGATTCGAAGTTGCCGACGCCGATCGCCTCCAGCATCACTTTGCCCTCGGGACCGCCTAACAAGAACTTGCTGACCATATCGATCGCGTGACCCGCGTTCAAATACGTCACGATCGATGTTCGTTCGACGGCCAATTCCGTTTTCAAATCGGTCAGCCACTCGGGCGGATCAGTTTTCGCCCGCTCCAGCATCCCTTCGACCGAGCCATCGCCGATGCCGGCATACAAGTAATTGCCTTTAATTCCCATGGTGATCGCGGGAGCATCGGGTTCGACCAAAACGCGATACATCGTGACTCCACCGATTTCTACTTCTTTGACCGCGTCCTCTGGTGCTTCGACGCGAATTGTGTCCCACAGCTTTCTGAGTTCATCCCCTTCTTCGCCAACGGTAACAACGAGTCCACCTTTGATATTGGGCGGACCACCTGGGTCGATTTCGACGTCCGAAATAAAAGCCGCGGCGGGTCGCGTCAGCAGGCGACGAGCCCACTTGGCGGATTGCCGCACCCAGTTAGGTTCTCGCGGGCCTTCCTCTTCCTCGATCAGATCCATCGCGTTTTTCACGAGCAGCTCGATCTCGTCGAACAGGAACTGCATTTCCGGCTCCGTCAGCAGTTGCTCGAACTCGTTTTCGCTCGACGCATCCGGCTCGGCAGTGCCCGACCAAGAGATATAGGCGAGGCAATGGTCTGGCGCGACGGCCGACATCAACGGGTCTTCTTCAGCGGGCGGCAAACCAAACGGCAACCCACCCCCGATCGTCGACAGGAACATCAAGGCGGAGATGAAAAATGATTCCATGAGAGCAGGCTCCTACGAGAAAAAGAATGTCTTGCAATTGGTTTTCAGGCCACGAGAAATGTGGTGGGGAGTTCGAAAGTGAGCATACCACGGTACACATTTCATGTCCACGTGCCACGCAATGTTCATCGACCGGATATTAGGTGACGCAGTCTGCACAGTGAAATACCCAACAAATTCTTTACAGGATTCGTTTGATCAGGTTTTCAATAGAATTCGCGGACAGATTTAGAGCCTATCGAGTGTTTGACATTGTCCATTAGGTCATCAAAGCGAGTTACCAAAGACGCTTCGCAGCCGAAGTTTGTCCAACCTCGTGCAATTAGCAAACTGCCGCATCCTGCGTAGGTGTTGATATTTAGTTGAAAGAGTGACACGGCGCGGTGAATCCGCGTATTCATTCGCATGACAGTAGCCGCAGCGATCACCGCTGACGGGGTTGGAAACGAAGCAGTGTGGCCGGAGTCGGCGGCGAAACTGGAATCTGATCGAGGTCAACGATTGACATTGTGTAGCTGCTTTGCTTCGGAAGAGTTGAAGCTCTTTTCCGGCTGCTCGCAGCATGACAAACATCCGCTCTGGCGTTCGCGCGTCATAATTATCAGGCCGAAATCATGCTGCCCGATCTGGGATGATCCGCTAGCCAGTGCCACTCATGACGTTTTCTTACGCGCGGCTAGGCTGTGTTGGGAAAGTTGTCTGTGATCGTCCAGACCCACCACGTCCAGCCTCAAGCCCGCTTGCTCGAAGTCAAGCTGCATGTCATGCAGCTTTTCCATCACGGTGTGGTCCACGAGTTTCGTTTGAGACAAGTCGAGAACGATGTTCTTTCTCTCCCGCAGGCCAAGCGTCACCAATTGACGGCGGAACAGGATCCAGTTGCTGAAGATTGCCGAGTAGCGGGCAAACACCATCACCGTGTCTTCGCCCTTCTTCTCCACATTCAGGTAGGGCTTGAACACCGAGCGGATCGGCACGCCGTTGATCAGGTGGATCAGCAGTTTCACACCAATACCGATCGCAATGCCAACCAGCAGGTCGGTGGCCAGGACCGCCACGATGGTAGCCACGAAGATCACCAACTGTTCCTTGCCGATTCGGTAGGCGTGCACGAACTCCGTAGGATGAGCCAGCCGGAATCCGGTGTAGATCAGCATGGCTGCCAGCGCCGCCAGGGGGATCAAGTGAAGGATGGTGGGGATCAACGCCACGCAGACTAGCAGGAACATGCCGTGCCACATGTCGGCGAAGCGCGTCCGCGCGCCGTTGTCGATGTTCGCCCTGCTGCGTACGATTTCGGAGATCATGGGCAAACCGCCCACCGTCGCGCTTAACGTATTGCCCACACCGACCGCCAGCAGGTCACGGTCCAAGGTCGTTTTACGCTTCCACGGATCGATCATGTCCACGGCTTTGGCGCTGAGCACCGACTCGAGCGCTCCAATGATCGCAAAGTACAACACCCATTTCCAACCCGCCAGCAGCTTCCAGTCTTCCATGGTCGTAAGCCCGGCAAAGTCCGGCAGCGTGATGTCGTCGAACATGCCGAAAACCCGATCGGGCATCTCGACCAGAAATCCCGGATTCAACTCATATTCGTGACCGCCCCAGAAATACATGTGGGCTTCGGTGAGATTGAAGTAAATGCTCAAGGGCACGGCGGTCAGCAGCACAATCATCGGCGCAGGAATCACAGCGAGAACCTTGTGCGTCTTCTTGACGACTGGCCAAAGGAACATGATCAGCAGACTGACGCCACCGATCAAGGCGATGGCGGGATTCATGTGCATGACCTTGTCCGGCAACTCCAGCAACAATTCCAGCGGCTCGCCCGCATTGGTCTGGCCGACGGCGACCGGAACCTGCTTGATGATGATGATCACCCCGATCGAGGCCAGCATTCCATGGACGGCCGATAAGGGAAAGAACTCGGCCAGAATTCCGGCACGGAACACGGCGAAGATCATTTGAAGCACGCCCGCTGCCACCCCGATGCCCAGAGCTAGCCGATAGGCGCGTTCCTCGCCATACAGCTCCCCCATTTGCGTAATGGCACCGATGGCGATCACGATCAAACCGGCCGCCGGTCCTTTGATTGTCAATTCCGAGTTGCTGATGAATGTCGTTAGCACCGCGCCGATAATGGCGGTAAAGATTCCCGCGATGGCCGGATAGCCGCAAGCCAATGCGATCCCCAAACAAAGGGGCAACGCGATCAAGAAGACCAGGAAGCCTGAGAGGATGTCGTACCTGAAGTGCCTGACCAAACCACGGGCATCTCCAACGGGCTGCTCGTTGCGGTCAACGTCCGGCGATGGTTCCTCATGATCGGTCACGACTGTTCGTGGCCTCCGCTTTCACATGAATTTCCTCGGGCGATTCATCAAAGTACCAGAACGGTGCCGCGCAGAACCAGCCCCCCATGTTCTCGATAGGGCCGTTCATAAACTCGCGGAGCAGCAGTTCCATTACGATACATCTGATCATCTCGGCCGGAAGCGAGTGACGCTGGTTGGCGAATGAGAATTGGCGTATCAAACCGAACCGCAGAAGAACTCTAAGGGGTCAGGGGCCTGTTCGTGATTGTGAAAGGAGTCATGACAGCGGCCTTTGATCGGTGAAGCCCACTGGACCATACCCGCCAGTGGCTGTTTCGAGTGTCGGGCTTATTCGAAAAATGTAGTGCAAGCTTCACGTCAATTCGATATAGTACTCCGAATAATGTCCTGGCTACCGAAGCAAACTGTTGTCGTTCCCGTCGATTTCGCGGAAGAGTCGGTCAACGCTATCAGCACGGCGCTGGAACTAGTAGAACGCCCGAGTGACGTGCACGTCACGCATGTGATGATTCCACCGAATTCAATGGCCCCTGTCGGCTTGTGGAGAGAGACCTTCGACGGATCGGCGGAAGAGAGGGTACGTCGTTACTTCGACGAGTTTCTGGCGAAGCATGGCTTTTCAGGTCTTACCGTTGTCCTTCTGAACGGTGATCCGGGTTTGAAGATCTGCGATTACGCGGAAGAGAAGGCCGCCGACATGATCGTCATCTCCTCACATGGATATCACGGATTGAAACGCATGCTGCTGGGTTCGACAGCCGAACGAGTTCTCCGCCGCGCTGAATGCCCGGTCTTGGTCTTGCGGCGAAGCGACGCGCAGTGAACAGCAAAGGCAGCTTGTCGGCGCCATGGACGTGTTATCTCGCGGCAAACGGCCCATCCCAGTCGTGACCACCGACGCGCGCAACCATTGGTGATCATCACCAAAGCGCCAAAGTTGATTGCCAAACTCGCTTCGGTCGCGCGAACCGCTGGCTTGAACTGCATCTTTGTCGGGATAGCGGTTGCATCGCCCGACCGCCGCAAGGAGTTGTCGCTAACTGCAGCGGTGGGATTCACCGACCGCAGTTTCGGCTGAGCCTGTGCCGGCGTCCTGCATCAAGATGATGGCGCATCGAGTGGGTCGGCATGCTCGGATCCGCATGTGCCCAAACCTGCACCGGACGACAACTCATGAGTCAGATTCGGCAAAGCCGATGATCCCGCCGATAAACAGCGACACCGGAATCGCAATGGCCAGCGCGATCGCGACGCAAGCCGTCCGGGTGAGTTGTCCGTCTGCTTCCACCGCGTCCGCGCTAATGATTGGCGGTGGTGGCGGAGCTAGGGTGTCTTGTGATGCGGACGAGAGGCCATTGGTTCCCTGAGAAAGTTGGCCGGAACTATCACCGTCCACGGCGACAAAGTCGATCGCCGAAAATGTAGCCGACCCGGTGTCTTTCAAACTCATGCCCAGATCATCTTCGACCGAACCAGCCGGCACGGGCGGTGACGCCCACGGCGAACGGCTCATCTGTTGCGGCAGCATAATGGCTTGCTGGAAATCAACCGACGGCAGCAACTCGCGCAACTTGCCAGGATCGCACTGATCAGCGAACAGCAGAAAAAACGCCCACTGCTCAATCGGGCTGGCGTTGCGAATCGTCGACTCATCCAAACTACACTTCGACAGCTCCACCGTTGTGAACTTCGACAGCGTTGGCAAGCGGACGGTCGCTGGGAACGTCGATCAACTGAAAACGGAAATGTGGTTGGTCCGTATCGGTGAAAGCCCGATCAACGATTGTGAGTTTTCCGGGCTGCCAAAGATCTTTTTGAACGCAAAGTCGACGGTCGGTTTGATTCCCAGTGCCATGTTGTCACTCCGACCAAGTTGTACCGTTTTTTGGTGACTGGGTCGCAAATGTCATGTCTTGTTGAAAACACCGTAAAACAAGCGAGGACGCTTGTTTTACGGGCTTTTGACCAAACGTGTCCCGCGGCCGTGCAATAAATATTTCACTCCCATGATTGATTTGAGGTAACAGAAAAGAGATAGTATCCGCTTGTTCATGCAATCTTTTTCGGGCCGCTGTCAATCACTTGCACTGACGTACAATGTTTCTCATAAAGGAATTTATCCAATGGTCACTACACAAAAGAAAAAACAACAGAAGGCAACGACGGCAAAGGGCAAAGCTGAAAAGAAAACTCAGTCGCCCGTCGAGCAATTGCTTGACCAGAATGCCAACTTGAAAACGGCCGTCCAGCAGATTGAGAAACAGTTTGGCGACGGGGCGATCATGCCGCTGGGCAGTGGGAGTCAAAACGCTATTCAAGGCATTTCGACCGGTTGCATTTCGTTGGACATGGCGCTTGGCGGGCAAGGCATTCCGCGTGGTCGCATTATTGAAGTCTTTGGACCGGAATCGAGCGGTAAAACGACCCTCGCTTTGCACGTCGTCGCACAAGCTCAAAAACAAGGTGGCATCGCGGCATTCATCGACGCAGAACATGCGTTTGATCCGAGTTGGGGAAAGAAGTTGGGTGTGCAACTCGACACATTGTTGGTCAGCCAGCCAAGCAATGGCGAAGAGGCGATGCAGATCACTGAGATGCTGGTCAAGTCCAACTCGGTCGATGTCGTCGTTATCGACTCAGTTGCAGCACTCGTACCCAAACAAGAATTGGAAGGCGAGATCGGCGACACGCATGTTGCATTGCAAGCACGGTTGATGAGCCAGTCGATGCGCAAGCTCACGGGTGCGATCAACAAATCGAAGACGTCCGTGATCTTTATCAACCAGATTCGTATGAAGATTGGCGTGACGTTCGGCAGCCCGGAAACAACGCCCGGCGGACGTGCGTTGAAATTTTACAGTTCGTGCCGAATTGACGTGCGACGGATCGGCCAGCTCAAAGACGGCGAAGATGTCGTCGGCCAGCGTGTGCGGGCAAAAGTCGTGAAAAACAAGGTCGCTCCGCCGTTTCGGCTGGCAGAATTTGATATGTTGCACACGTGCGGGATCAGCTATGAAGGCGACATCTTGGATTTGGCCGTGACGCACAAGATCGTTTCCCGTAGCGGAGCGTGGTTCAAATATGGAGAATCGTATCTGGGCCAGGGCAAGGAAAAGGCCCGGGCGTTCATGATCGAAAATCCGGACGTGACGGAACAGATCAAAGAAAAAGTCATGGCCGCCGGCGGATACATGGACCCCGCCGACGTGCCCCAAGATGATGAGACCACTGACGAAGAATGACGGCGGGCCGTTTGGGATATACCCGCTCGTTGATTTCAGGAGAAAACCAATGGCGGGTTGTATTCAAATTCGACATCAGTTCCCAGCAGCCCGGCTATTCCAAATAGCCGGGTTGCTCATTGCGCTCCCATCCATTTCCTTCGCCCAAGAAGTCGGCGAACTGACCGCCTTCCAAGCCGCCGCGATCATGGAAAAAGCCATGGTCTCGGCAATCGAAAAAGCGGAAAAATCCGTAGTCGCGATCGCCCGCGTTCGCCGCAACGCAAGACCATTGCGAGTCGAAAAAGACGACCCGCTCGATTTCCGCCTGCGCGAACCGCCGATCGATCCAACCGACCCGCGTTTCGTTCCCAATGAATACGGCACAGGCGTGATCATCGACAAGTCGGGTTTGATCCTGACCAACTACCACGTCATAGGCAAGCCGGCCGAAAACGACTACTACGTCTGGATCAACCGCGTCCCGTACAAAGTCGACAACGTGATGGAGCCCCACAAGGTGCTCGACGTCAAAGCCGCCGACCCCTGGACGGATCTCGCGATCCTCAAAATCAACGCCGAAAACCTCACACCCATCACCTACGGCGACGGCTCCAAATTGAAAAAAGGCAATATCGTCATTGCGCTGGGCAACCCTTACGCCATCGCTCGCGACGGCCAAGCCAGCGCAACCTGGGGCATCATCTCGAACCTGAATCGCAAAGCAACCAAAAACCCAACCATCATCGAAGCCGCGCGCGGCGGCGAAACACTGCACCACTTCGGCACGCTGATCCAAACCGACGCCAAGCTCGAACTCGGCACCAGCGGCGGAGCGCTGATCAATCTCAAAGGCCAAATGATCGGCCTGACCACATCGCTGGCCGCCATGGAAGGCTACGAAAAATCCGCCGGTTTCGCGATTCCCGTCGACGAAGTTTTCAAAAAGACGGTTGACAAATTGAAGACCGGAGCCAAGGCCGAGTTCGGCTTCCTCGGCGTCCAACCCGCCGACCTCGCAATCGCCGCCCGCCAACGAGGCGAACTCGGCGTCCGCTTGATGCACGTCGTCCAAGGAACTCCCGCCGGCCAAGCGGGCTTGCGAGTTCACGACAAAGTCACCCACGTCAACGGCACGCAAATCCACGACCACATCGAACTGATGCGCGAACTAAGCAAGAACTTTGCCGAAGACATCGTCAAGCTAACGGTCGACCGCCCCAACCGCGCCCCCGTCCTCGTCCCGGTCAAACTCTCCAAAAAGTACATCGAGTCCACGCGTCCATCCTACTCCCAACAAATGGAAGTCACCTGGCGCGGCCTCAAAGTCGACTTCGCAACGGCGATCCCGTACTTTCTAAGCAAAAGCCACAACATGGACCCCGAGGGTTGCGTTGCCGTCGTCTCCGTCGACCGAGATTCCGCCGCCTGGAAAGCTGGCCTGCGTCCTTGGACTTTCGTCAACCACGTCAACGGCCGCCGCGTTTCGACGCCCACAGAATTCTACGCGGCGGTTGCGGACAAAACCGGACGAGTCCAAATTCAATTGACCGGGGCCGAAGGCGTTGACTCGCCGTTCCGCACGGTGATGCCGTAAAGTGGCATTTCAATCGTTGATAAGCAAATCAAGAAAGTGAATTTGCCCAGTGGAATCACCCACCACGGCAATCTTTTCGTTGGGCGAAACCGACGCCAGGGGCTCCATACCGTCGGGCGTAAAAGACGCCAAGGATTCTCCTGTTTCCACGCTCAGGATACGGACGGTGTTGTCGTTTGATACGCATAGCGCTTTGCGTCCGTTGGAGATTATGTTTAGAGACATCACCATGTGCATGTCCATCTCTAGTTCATTCATCAACTCTCCTGTCTCCAAATTCCAATCACGCAGAGTTTGGTCATGTGCTGCAACAATCAATCGCTGACCATCTGGCATCAAATCCATCGACGTCACTCCACCATCGTGTCCATTAAACCTTCGAATCTCTTTTGCAGTCTCCAGATCCCAAAGTCGACATGTTCCATCCTCGGACCCAGAAATGGCTCGGCAACCATCGGGCAAAGCAAGCAACGAAGTAACCCGCCAGAAATTATGACCTTCGATAAAAATCTGTAATTCATTACCGGTTTCCAAATCCCAGATAAAAAGCGAGGCATCGTGAGCGACGGACACCCCGCGTCGAAGGTCGGGCAACACGGCTACAGCATCGACCCAAACACTTGCCAAGACTTCGAACGAGGATATTTTTTCGCACGTTTCCAGGTCGCGAACTACGAGTGTTGCCTTGTTGTCGAAGACAGCACGTCGACCCTTGGGAAAAACCGCCTTCAGAACTCCAGGATTCTCGTCGCCACCAACTGTGCCAATCGATTTTCCGGATTTCAAATCCCACGTACGGAGCGTTCCATCAAGGGAACTAGACAAAACCCTTTGACCATCGGGTAAGATTCTCAGGGATGTAATCTTGCCAGAATGCCCGTCGTGTTTACTGCTCTTTTTTTCCGGATCAAAGCTCCACAGCCGGAGCGAATGATCGTGTGCCGCGGACAACACATGCGTCCCGGAAGGAAGTACCGCCACAGATTTCACCCAAGCTGTATGGCCCTCGAAGACTCTAATTGTTTTACGAGTATCGATGTCCCAAATACGAAGAGTATTGTCGTGGCCACCCGACACGATTCGGCGGTTGTCTGGAAAGGTGGCAATCGTTGTTACGAAATCAATGTGCCCCTCGAGTGTGCCGATTCTTTCGCCTGATTCGAGATCCCAGATTCGAAGAACGTGATCATCTGTTGCCGCAGAAAAAAGATCACCTGCTGCGGAAATAATACGACAACCATCCGGCATCCACGCCATTGCATGTGCGGGCTCGTCGTAGCTTTGAAGCAACTCGCCTGTTTCAGCATCCCAAAGTTGCATTGCATCGGATGAGCCGGAAAGTACCCGCCTACCATCCGGGTGACCTACAACCCAGTGAAGATTCTCGGAAGAATCGCGTATCACTCGCAATGTATCTCCAGACTCCACATCCCAAACGAACAGTCTATCGTCACCCGATGTACAGACCGCGCGAGATCCGTCACCCAACAACGCTACGGAAAAAACGAAACCACCATGTCCTTCAAAAGAACGAATGGTCTTTCCAGTCTCTAAGTCCCAAAGCCGAAGCGTGCCATCGGCAGACGAGGAAATTGCCCTACATCCATCGGGATGAATTGCAACGGACCAGACGTTTTGGGTATGCCCCATCAACGTGCGAAACGTCCTTCCGGTCTTTAGGTCCCACAGGCAAAGTGTTTTATCCCATGAGCCTGAGAGTGCATGCTGACCATCTGGATGCACAGCCACCGCACTAACATAGTGTTGATGTCCCAAAAATGTTCGAACGAGTGGTCCGCCTGGTCGGGTAAGAGATGCGGAGCGAGGAAGCAATGCCGTTGACTCTGATGCAAGTTTTCGGATCTCCTCGACAAGTTGAGAAATTTGCCGATCATTCGGATCGGATAACCGCCCAAGAAGTTGTGCGGCCAACTGACTTGGGTTTCGAACTAAAACGTGGGTTGAAAGATATATGGCCTCTCGAATTCGTTTAATCGCCGCTTTTCCATCTGGCAATTCAGATATTGCACGTAGTTTACGCTCAAGCCATTCCAAGTCGACATTCGGTTCTATGCTGTCTGTCATAGTTGGCTGGCTGCAACATCCACGTCATGCACTGCCGTCCACGATTACATCTCGCCATCGCTGTGGAACTCCAGACCAAGCCCGCATGTAAGTCATTTCCAACGGCACGGGAACATAATGTTCCGGTTTCAAAAACAGGGGCATGTCCACCAGTGTGCTGTCAACTGAAATCGGCTGAATGAAAGCTTTGATCGTGTGTCTGACCGCGTAGGATACAAGCGTCAGAGGTGCGTCTTCAGGAGCTTCAAATTTGCCCGCCAACAAGTAGTCCCAGATTGCCCCGTGGATTCCGTTGGGATTGTGCGAACCCGGCGACATTGGATCAATCACCAACACATGAATTCCGTCGTTAAAGAACGCGGCGACTTTGTCGACGAAGTCTTCCAACGTTCGTCGCGAATGCTTGTTCGGGGGCGAGACGATTTCGATGACCGCTACGACATGATCGCCCGTCGCGTGGCGGATCATGACACTTCGTTGACGGGACAAATAGAATCTGGCATCCTCTGCAGCATCTTGCGTGATAACAACTCCCGGTGGTGCTTCGGCGACAGCGACCATGCCGTTCGATTCTTGTCCTCGGCCAGCATCATGATCTTCATCGGTTGTCTCGGACGCACGCAACGTCAAAACGTCCGGCCCGACTTCGCCCGTTCGCTGTTCGCCAAGCGCGTAGTAATCGCCCGGCAGCAATTTGTCATTCAACGCGTTGCTTAGCTCGGTGATCCAGGTGTTATGAAAATGGTGATAAACGCCTGCCGAAACGCGCGTCCAATCGTGCATGGGCATGAGTTGCTCCGAACCAGAAACGGAATTCATCGTCAATTCTCATTATACAGATTTACCTAGCCGACATCCGAAGTTTTCTTCTACTTCGGATGTCTGATATTTGCCGAAACTTCCGAAGTCAATTGAGGCTTCGGAAGTTAGCCGCCTGCCTAGTTCAGATTCGGTCCAAGCGATATCATGACCGTTTCTCAATTCCCACCTTTCCCAACCAACGATTGATCGAAAATGAAGACTGACGAACTTCGCGAAAAATACCTGGACTTCTTCGTGAGCAAAGGGCACACGCAGCAGGCCAGCGATGTGCTGGTGCCGACTTGGGATCCTTCGGTGCTGTTCACGCCGGCGGGAATGAATCAGTTTAAGGATCATTTTCTGGGCAAAGTAAAACTGGATTTCACACGGGCGACCACTTGTCAGAAGTGCCTGCGTACGGGTGACATCGAAAATGTCGGGCGCACGGCTTACCATCACACGTTTTTCGAGATGCTGGGAAATTTCAGTTTTGGCGACTATTTCAAACGCGATGCGATTAGTTGGGCTTGGGAATTTCTGACCGACAAGAAGTGGCTGGCGATCGACCCGGCGCGGCTGACGGTCAGTGTTTACAAGGACGATGACGAAGCGGCCGAGATTTGGAAGTCGGACGTGGGGTTGGCTGACGATCGCATCGCGTGGCTCGAAGAGGACGAAAACTTCTGGCCGGCCAGTGCTCCGAGCGAAGGTCCCGACGGCGTTTGCGGTCCGTGCAGCGAGATCTTCTACAAAGACGATTTCGGTGACGAGGTCGAGATTTGGAACCTGGTCTTTACACAATTCAACCGCGTCGGCGATCCGCCGGACAATTTGCGGCCGCTGCCGAGCAAGAACATCGACACCGGCATGGGGCTGGAACGGACGGCCGCAGCGTTGCAAGGCCAGCGAACGAATTTTCATATCGACATTCTCAAACCGATTGTTGAAGCCGCGGCCGAAGTTTGCGGAGTTGAATACGAATTTGAATCGGATCATGGCCGGCGATTGCGGCGGATCACCGATCACGTGCGGGCGTGCACGATGGCGGTGCATGAAAACATTTATCCTGGCCCGCAAAAGGAAAAATACGTCATTCGCCGATTGCTCCGACGCGCGGTCCTCGATGGACATCAGATGGGTGTTCGCGAGCCGTTCTTGTGCCAGCTTGTCCCGGCGGTCGTCGAGCAGATGAAGGCGGGCTACCCCGAATTGACCGAAACGATCAACCGTGTCGCCGACGTCATCAAGAACGAAGAGACCACCTTCCTCGACAACATCGACTCTGGTTTGGCGCGTATCGAACGCATCTTTTCCGACATGCAGTCGGCAGGTCGATCGACCGTCGACGGCGCCGAGGCTGCCGATCTGTATCAAACCTACGGCTTTCCACCCGAGTTGTTCGAAACGATGGCGGCCGAGAACAACCTGGCCTTCGACTGGGAAGGCTACCGCGATGCGATGGACGAGCACAAAGAACGAACCGGCACGGTGGCCCACACGGTGATGGGCGACACCGGAAATCCGATTGACGCGATCGTCAAGGTCATGCACGAGTCGAAATTCCTCGGTTACGAAACGACCGAAGCCGAGGCTGAGTTGAAATTCATCGTCGCCCAAAACCAACTCTGCGACCATTTGAAGGAAGTGGGACACGAAAGCGATGTTATCGTGGTGCTGAACCAGTCGCCGTTCTATGCCGAGTCGGGTGGCCAAGTCGGCGACACGGGCGAAATCACGGGCGACGGTTTTACCTTTCGCGTGACCGACACCCAGCGACACGGTTCGCTGATCCTTCACCACGGCCACGTGACCGAGGGCGACATGAAGACCGGCACGACGGTCACCGCGCGAGTCGATCCCGACCGCCGCCAGGCCATCCGCCGCGCCCACTCGGCGACGCACATCCTGCATTACGCCCTGCAAAAAAACCTCGGCTCACACGCTCAGCAACAAGGTTCCAAAGTCGACGGCGATTGGCTGCGTTTCGACTTCACCAACCTGTCGCCCGTCGCGCCTGATGAACTTGCCAAAATCGAACACGACGCCGTCGAGCGGATCGAAGCCAGCGAATCGATCAAAGCCGAAATCCTGCCGCTGGCCGACGCGCGGAGCGCGGGAGCAATGATGCTGTTCGGCGAAAAGTATCCCGACCCCGTCCGCATGGTCTCGATGGGCGACTTCAGCAAAGAACTGTGCGGCGGCACGCACCTGTCGAACACCGCCGAGGTCGACACGTTCGAAATCACATCCGAAGAAAGTGTCTCAGCCGGCATCCGCCGCGTCGTCGCGCTCACGGGCGAACGAGCCAAAGAGCAAGCCGAACAAACCCGCGCGACACTCACCGCCGCCGCCGAAAATCTAGGTGTCGCCCCAAACGAAGTCCCCACCGGCGTCGCGCAACTGGCCGCACAAGTCCGCGACCTGAAGAAACACTTGTCCAGCGGCTCGGCCCCCAAGTCCGAACAACCGCCCGCCACCGAATCAACCACAACCGCCGACCCAACCTACGGCGACATCCGCAACGCCTTGCGCGAATCGGCCCGCGTCCTGAACGTCCCGCCCTTCGAAGTCGCCACTAGAATCGAGTCGATGCAGGCCGATGTCGAGTCCCTGAAAAAACAAGTCGCCGAGTTATCCGAATCCGGCGACCTATCGGCCGACTCGCTGATCGAAAAAGCCGAAGACATCGCCGGCGCAAAAGTGATCGTCGCCGAAGCAAAAGGAGCCAACCCCAACCTGATGCGACAACTGATCGACCAAATCCGCAAAAAAGTCCAACCCAGCGCCGTCTTCCTAGCCGCCTGCCAAGGCGACAAGGTTTTGCTAGTCGCCGGAGTCAGCCGAGACCTGGTAGAAAAAGGAGCCAGCGCCGGCAACTGGGTCAAAGAAGTAGCGCCAGTGGTAGGTGGCGGCGGCGGCGGCAAACCCGACATGGCCCAAGCCGGCGGGAAGCAACCAGAGAAGTTGCTTGAGGCGCTCGACGCGGCAACGGCCGAAATTCGGAAACAGATCGGGGTTTGATTTAAACGGTTAAATGGTTGTGTGTGCGTTTCTATCGGCGTTGCGAATTAGATTACCCAAGGCCTTATTTTGATAAAATGCAAACCAAAATCGACAACGAACTGACTTCACACGTTCAGGAGCGGATATGATCGCTGATAGTACGATCGTTGCAGAAACAATTATCGGAGTAAGAAAAAAGCCGAGAATGTACACGAAAACATGTGCCAATTGAACTTCTGTAGGTTCCATGATCCAATTGCTGTTCTCACTCTTCAAAATCGATCCTCGAGCGATCAGGAAACAGATTGTGAACCACACTCCCAGGACCATCCGAGTCGCCTCACTAGGCAGCCAAAAAAAGCAAACTCGTAACCACAAGACAAATAAGCACTATTAAGAACCAGGCACCGGCGTAATCCCATCCGCTGCATGAGAGTAAATGTGGATCCGAATACTTCTGCATCAATGAACGGCTTTCGATAGCATTTCGGTCTCGTTCTTCCTCAGTCGCAAGTTGGCGCACATGTTGCAAATCGGATATTAGCGCCTGTCGCGCAGCAATCCCCTGGTGATTGGCTAGTTTGAATTCAGGAACCTGCTCGGCTACGTACCATTGATCACCTGTACGAGTTGGGCTGTTCACGATAGTCGAAATAGGCAACTTGAGATCGAAAAACAATTGAATAATCTCAGTCTCTTCAACTGGCCCAAACGCTTCATCGTTTAGCAGGCTGCTCTTGATATGGAACCAGATGTGATTCTTGCCGTCATGGTCTTGCTTTGGTGAAATTAGAGAGTGTTCGCCCATACCCATCTCCGCTTATTTCCCTTTCAACGATAACCGCTATCACGGTTTTGGCGAGAGATTACCAACGTGGTCGTTCGACTGCAATGGCAAGCGTAGGTCACGGCTGGGTGCGGCTGGGTGCCGAAAGCGATGGTTTGTGTGCCATTTGCTCTGCCAGTGCTCTTCATGGCTCGTTCCGTTCTCAATCGAGGCTTTGGTGGTTTCTCTCTCCAAACACTGGCGAAGCCAGTGGCACAGCAGGCGTAGATAAGGCGTCCGCAGCTGTGTTTGTTGTGCTGTTTTGGCATTCAATTCGTTTGATATAATGAAAATATGACTCCCGAACTCACACAAGAAATGCGAGACGCATTGAACGCCAACTCTGGCGAAGTTCGAGTCGTTGATCCGAACACACAACAAGTGTACGTGCTTGTCGACGACGAAACTCACGGGCGAGCCATGCAGGCCCTGCGGCGGCAGCAAGACCTCGATGCAATCCAAGCCGGGATTGATGACATGGAAGCCGGCCGGTCGATGACCATTGAGCAGTCGAAGCAACGGACTGAAGAAGCTCTTTCTCGATTCAAAATATGAGCTTCACGGTTGCGATCAAACAGACGGCTCACGACGACATTCAGCGAAATACCGTTTGGTGGGCAGAACACCATTCGCTCGATCAGGCCATCCTCTGGAAAGATGCGATCTACGAGCAAATTGAAGCGCTAAGCGAGATGCCTCTGCGCCACGCGCTGGCTCCAGAGAATGACCAATTCTCGTACGAGATCCGCGAAAAACCGATCGGCTTAGGCAATCGGCCCAGCTATCGAGCAATCTTCACCATTGTGGAGAACGAAGTTCATGTGTTGTCCGTCCGACGTGTTTCACAAGACGAGATTCGTCCGAGTGATTTCCCGACATAACAATCCGACCGTGTCCAAGTCGAACAAAGCCGCCGAACCAACCTACAGCGACATCCAAACCGCTCTACGCGAATCAGCCCGCGTCCTAAACGTCCCGCCCTTCGAAGTCGCCACCAGAATCGAGTCGATGCAAGCCGACGTCGAGTCCCTAAAGAAACAAGTCGCCGAGTTATCCGAATCCGGCGACCTCTCCGCCGACTCGTTAATCGAAAGAGCCGAAGACATCGCCGGCGCAAAAATAATCGTCACCGAAGCCAAAGGAGCCAACCCCAACTTAATGCGACAACTGATCGACCAAATCCGCAAAAAGGTCGAACCCAGCGCCGTCTTCCTAGCCGCCTGCCAAGGCGAAAAGGTTTTGCTGGTCGCCGGAGTCAGCCGAGACCTAGTAGAAAAAGGAACCAGCGCCGGCAACTGGGTCAAAGAAGTAGCGCCGGTAGTCGGCGGCGGCGGAGGCGGCAAACCCGACATGGCCCAAGCCGGCGGCAAACAGCCGG
>CAYFJO010000186.1:0-20153 GCA_964343305.1 uncultured Pirellulaceae bacterium
ATCTTGCCGTCCGGACTCGCAGTCACGGCGGTGATCGGCTGGGAATGTCCGGCCAGGTTCGTCGGCGCGGCGGGCAATCGCCAGATGCGAATCGAGCCGTCTTCGCCCGCCGAGGCGAACTGTTGATTGTCGGGATGAAACGCCAAGTCGTGGACGACGCCCGTGTGTCCGGAGACGCTAAGTTTGTCAGCTCCGTCGGCGGTATTCCAGAGTTTGATCAAGCCCGTGAGTCCGCCGCCGGCAGTGAGCGTCGTGTCGCCGCTGAGCGCGACCGAAGCCACGGCGTCGGTGTGAGTGAATTGTCGCACGGCAGTTCCGGCGACGGGATCGAACACACGGACCGTTTTGTCGGTGCTGCCGACGATGGCGAGTTTGACGTCTTTGGACAGGGCAACCGAGTTCACGGAGTCGGCGAATGTCGCCAATGTTTTGGGCGCGACGATGGGAAGTTGCCATCGTTTCACGGAGCCATCTTCGGCGGACGTGGCCAGGATTTGATTTTCGGGATGATAGGCCAGGCCCGTGACGGCGGCGGTGTGCGCGCCGAGGACGCCTTGATCCGCGCCGTCGGCTGGATTCCACAATCGTACGACTCCGGCTGCATCGCCAGACGCGAACTGTGCGCTGTCGGCTCGAAACTCAACCTGCCGCACTTCCACCAAATGACCGGCCAGCGTTCGCAGAGCCGCGCCGGTTGTGGGCGTCCAGAGTCGCACGGTGTTGTCGGACGAACCGGTCGCCGCGAACTGGGCGTTGGCACTGACCGCGATCGAGTTCACTGGCTTTTCATGGCCCGCCATGGGCAACGGAGCGGTGGGCAACAACCAGATTCGAATCGTGCCATCTTCGCCCGCCGAGGCAACCCGTAGATTGTCCGTCAAAAAAGCGAGTGATCGAATGGGACCCGTGTGCCCGGTCAACGTTAATCGATCGACGCCGTCGCTCGCGTTCCAAAATTTGAGCACTCCGTTTTCATCGCCGCCACCGACGATGGCGTTGTTGGGACTGATCGCGACGCTGGTGACGGGACCGGGTTGTCCCTCGAGCGCACGCACAAGAGCGCCACTTGTATTAGTGATAATTTGAACGACTTTGTCCGCACCACCGGTCACCGTGGTCGGCGAGTTCAACGAGACCGCGACTGCTCGAACAGCGTCCGTGTGTCCCGCAAGCGTTCGCGGCGGTGTCACCGGCAATTGGAAAACACGGGCCATGCCATCCGCTCCGCCGGAAACGACCCATTGGTTGTTTGGATGAAACGCCAGTGCCGTGACGCCACCGTCGTGTGCCCCAATCAAGCCTTGCGCGGTGCTGTCGTTTGGGTTCCACAATCGAATCATGCCGTTCGCGTCGCCGCTGGCCGCCAGGTTGCTGTCGTTGCGGAAGGCAGCCGAAATGACTTCCGCTTCGTGCCCTTGGAATGTGGCGACCAATTGGCCGTCTTCCAGTTTCCACAACCGGGCGGTTGTGTCGTCGCCGACGCTCAGCGCGTAGACACCGTTGACGCTGACGGCCAGCCGCCGGACGGCCATGGTGGCTTCGTGGCCGGAAAAAAGTTGCAGCGGTTCGGTCAGTGGCACGTCCCACAAACGGATTTGATTATCTTGAGCACCGGATGCGACGACACGGCCATCGGGACTAATCGCAATACTCAGCACTTGTTCCGTGTGCCCGAGTAAACTCCTCAACTCCTCACCGGTCTTGGCGGTCCACAGTTTGATCGACTGGTCGGCGCTGGCCGTAGCGATCAACGAACCGTCCGTTGAGAATTGAACCATGTTCAGCGCCGCGCCGTGCCCGGTCAGCCGCGTTGGTGGCGGCACGGCGTCTTGCGCGATCGCAAAACTTGGTGAGATAGATGTTGCAATGACCAGAGGAAGGGTCATCCGTAGAATTCGTCCGTGACCGATCATGTGTGCATCGTTTGGAGGTAGGAGATAGGGTTACGGCCGGCAAGTGGGTCTGTATCGTCTAAGGATAACGTTCCGCACACTGGTTGCAACGTTTTCTTGGCCGGAATGATAATCTGTTTGTGCCGCCTTTCTGCTTAGCGCGGCCTCGGTTGTGCGTTATTATGACAGGTAACCTCTGTTTCGTGAGCGTGAGAAGGATTGATGTGGGTACGAAAGCAAATTGACATCAATTGGACCGACTTGGTGTTCGGAATTGGACGGTCCATTTGCTCACGCGACCGGGAGTCGGTTCAACAAGCGTTGGAACGCGCGTGGTCGGTCGACGAAGATGGCGCGAGCGACGCCTTTGCCTGTCTGTCAATTCGGACGGGATTTGATCTGTTGCTGGACCGGCTAGGCTGGCCGCCGGGCAGCGAACTGTTGATGTCGGCCGTGACGATCGGCGACATGGTGCGGATTGTCGAGCATCACGACTTGGTGCCCGTTCCGGTGGATCTCGACGTGCGAACGCTGGCTCCGAAATTGGATGCGATTCGGCGCGCGATCACACCGAAGACGAAAGCCATTGTGGTCGCCCACTTGTTTGGCAGCCGTGTGCCGATGGAACCGATCATGGCCATTGCCCGCGAGCACGGACTGATGGTGATCGAAGATTGCGCACAAGCTTTTGAAGGCGACGGCTATCGAGGTCACGAAGATGCCGACGTGTCGATGTTTAGTTTCGGTCCGATCAAGACAGCCACGGCGCTGGGCGGAGCGATCCTTCGCGTCCGCGACCGGGCGATGCTCGAACAAATGCAAGCGCGCTATCGCGAATACCCCGCTCAAAGCCGGACATCGTACTGTCTGCGGTTGCTGAAATTCGGCGGAATCAAGATCCTTTCCACGCGATGGTTCTTGGGCGCTGTGGCAAAGGTGAGCCGTTGGATCGGACGCGATCACGATGGTTTGGCCAGTCATGTTGCGCGAGGGTTCGCGGGTCCCGGCTTCTTTGACCGCATTCGAAAGCAACCCGCCGCACCATTGCTGGCCATGATACAGCGTCAAATTCGAAACTGTACGCAACAAAAGATCGAACTGCGTGCCTCGCGTGGACGGCTGTTGATTGAACTGCTCAATGGATCGGTCGTGCGTCCCGGCGCGGGTGCCGAGCATCATTCACATTGGGTGTTTCCGATCCTTGTCGACGAGCCGCGCAAGTTGATGGAAGAACTGTGGCGAGCCGGTTTTGACGCCACCCAGGGACAAAGCCACTGCGTCGTCGACCCGCTGAACGACGGCGACGGGTTGGTTGCACGCGATGCCCATTGCATGGTCGCGCAAACGGTGTTCCTGCCGTTCTCGACTTTGATGACGCCGACTTGCTTGGAACGCATGGCGGAAATCGTTCGCGCGGAATGCCCGCGGCCGTTTGTGATGTCGACCGAGCACGGTGACGCATCTCACACCGATTCAGACCAGACTGCCGTGGCCGGACCTTCACATTCATGAAGAACCTGAAGACTCTGGCATTGGTCGGCGGACCGTTGGTTGCGGTAGCGATAGGATTTGTATTGAGCAAGTTTGATTGTCCACAGCCGATCTGGTGGACAGTCGCTATCACAACCTGGGTTGCGGCCTGGTGGGTTTTTGAGCCGATTCCCATTCCGGCGACGTCTCTGATTCCCTTCTTCGCATTTCCACTCGGCGGCGTTGTCGACAGTACTCAAATCTCGACATCGTATGGGCATTGGCTAATTCTGTTGCTGATGGGCGGATTCTTGTTGTCTACCGCGATGGAAAAGAGCGGGGCGCACCGTCGATTGGCGCTGATGATGGTGCGTGCCGTAGGTGGATCCGATGGCCGACGACTGGTGCTTGGGTTCATGATTGCGTCGGCAGTCCTTTCCATGTGGATCTCGAATACGGCGACTGCGCTAATGCTCCTTCCAATTGCGTTGGCAGTATTGGATCAAGCGATTGAAAGGGAGAAGCTCGCTGTACCGTTGTTGTTGGGCGTTGCCTTTGGGGCAAATATTGGCGGCATTGGAACTCCTGTGGGAACACCGCCTAATTTGTTGTGCATGGAGTACGCAGCCAAGTTCAGCGGCGAGTGGGGATTCATGCGTTGGATGAAAATTGGCGTGCCCGTTGTGATCATTCTCGTGCCGCTCACCTGGTTATGGCTAACGCGTGGCTTGAAGCTGCGCGAGCCGATCGTGATTCCCGATCCTGGCAAGTGGCGAACCGAAGAGATGCGCGTCTTGACGGTGTTTACGATCACCGCGTTGCTTTGGATCACGCGTAGTGAGCCGTTTGGCGGCTGGAACGGAATTCTCGAATCGTTTTGGGACTATGAGCGAGTGAAAGGCAAGCCGATGGTCACGGATAGTTCCGTGGCATTGATGATGGTCGTCACGATGTTTCTTGTACCAAGTGGAAATGGCAGTGGCGAAAAGTTGCTCGATTGGGAGACGGCCGCAAACGTTCCCTGGGGATTGTTGCTGTTGTTTGGTGGCGGCCTGGCGATTGGTAAAGCCTTCGACCAATCGGGACTTGGTCAAGAAATCGGGAATGTGCTGTCGGGGGTAACATCGATGTACGTGATCTTCATGATTGCCACGATTTGCCTGACGATGACATTTTTGACCGAAGTCACGTCGAACACCGCCACTACCGCGTTGATGCTGCCGATCCTTTTGGGTGCCTGTCAAGGCAAGGATGGCAATCTGGTTATTGCTCCCGAGTTGTTGATGGTACCTGCGGCAATCAGTGCAAGTTGCGCGTTTATGTTGCCGGTCGCCACGGCACCCAATGCCATCGTATTCGGCACTGATCAAATCACCACACGAGCGATGGTACGCAATGGGTTCGTTCTCAATTTGATCGGCGCTATTGTCATCACGGCTGCCAGCTATCTCCTGTTGAGTTAACTGTCATGTCGCATCAAGTCATATATTCTTCGCCCGACGAATTGCCGATTGCGATCGAGCGCTTGCAGGGCGGCGCGATTGACGCCGTCTGTACGGTTGAGCCCATGACGCCGCATGCGATTTTTCCCGGCGCGTTTAATCCGTTGCACGAGGGGCATCGCCAGATCGTCGCGCACGCCGAACAAGAGTTCGACACGACGATTGCTTTCGAAATCTCGATCGTCAACGTGGACAAACCTCCGCTGGATCGAGACGAAACGCGGCAACGCATCGTCCAATTCGAATCCAATGCGATTGTTTACCTGACGCGCGCGGCGACGTTCGTGGAGAAATCTCGACTGTTTCCCCAGTCAAGGTTTCTTATCGGCGCCGACACGCTCGTCCGAATTGCTGATCCGCGGTATTGCGGCGATCCGCACGCTAGCGACAATGCGATCGACGAGATTGGTGCCCAGGGGTGCCGTTTTCTCGTTTACGGCCGCATGATCGAAAGCGAATTTCGAACGCTCACGCAACTGGATCTTCCCGCTCGGTTGCGGAGCATTTGCCGCGAAATCCCAGAGTCAGAGTTTCGAGCGGATATTTCCTCGACCAACATCCGTTCGGCCCATTCCAACAAAAACGACTCAGATCTGAAATGACGAGTAGCTGCTGTCACCAGACGGCGGAATCCACGCTCTGGCGAGCGTAGCTACAACCAGCAGGCTTTAGGAATTTTCCAAGACCCATTTCACTGCGTGGCGGCTCAATGCGGCGCTGTTTTTCAAGCTGAGTTTATCCTTGATATGCTCGCGGTGAGTTTCGATCGTCTTGATGCTGAGCCGAAGTTTGGTCGCGATTTCGCGTGTTGAGCAGCCGTTTCCGATCAATTCAAATACTTCCAGTTCGCGATCCGAAAGTTTGCTGATCGTCGAACTCTCCTTGGGGACTTTTCCTTGCGTCGCGCCCAGCACCAGGCGGTCTGTCATTTCCGCGCTGAGATAAATGTGGCCGCTCAATACGCTGCGGATGGCGTCGACCACTTTTTCCGTCGCTTCTTGCTTGTTGATGTATCCCTGCGCCCCGGCGTGCAACGCTCGTTCGGCAAACAGCGTTTCGTCGTGCATGGAAGACACCAGCATCTTCACGTTGTCGTCCTTCGCACGAATCCGCTTGATCAAGTCGATGCCGTTGCCGTCTTTCAGAGAGATGTCAATGACGACCAAGTCGGGGTTCGCCTCTTCTAGGATCTGCAGCCCTTCTTCGACACTGGTCGCTTGGGCGCAGACATCCAAGTCGGACTCATCCGAAATCAGTTGTGCCAGGCCATGTCGGACCAGCGCGTGGTCGTCCACGATCATGATGCGTGCCACCGAATTTGTCTCGGGCTCAGCCGAATTTGTCTCGGGTTCATTCGTGCTCATTCACTTGATCCTGTTTCATAGTACATGTCACCACAGTGCCGATATCTTTTTTGGATCGGATGTCAAACGATGCCCCAATTGCGTTGGAGCGATATCGCATGCTGCGGAGCCCGATTCCCGAGGCGCCGTTGGATGATTCACCCATGCCAACACCGTCATCACATATTTGCAGGATGACCCGGTCCCCCTCGGTTTCCAGCCGAACGAGGATGCTATTCGCTTCGGCATGTTTCACCGCATTATTTATCGACTCTTGAGCGATTCGATACAAGTGGGTTGCCGCGTCATTATTCTCGACCGGGACGGGAATATCGCATTGAAAGTGGCAAGGCAGTCCCACTCGCTGGCCGACGCTTTGAACCAACTGCTCCAGCGCGACCATCAGCCCGTTGGCGTCAAGTTCGACGGGCCGCAGCCCTCGAATCGCGTGCCGAACTTCGGCCAGCGTCTGTTGAGTTGCCTTGAACATCTCGTCGGCAAGTTGGGCTTCGGGGGCATCTCGATCGGCAAGTTTGTGGGCCAGGCTGCGGGCCATATAACCCAGACCCGTCAACTCTTGGCCGACACTGTCATGCAAATCATGGCTAATGCGTTGTTGTTCGCGCCCGCTGGCTTCCATCACATCGCGCTCCAACTGACGTTGCTCGGTGATGTCGGCGGCGACACCAGCGACGCGGTAAATCTCGCCATTCGCATTTCGAATCGCAACGCCGCGGTCCCAAATCCAGCGGATCGAACCGTCGGGACGGACGATGCGGTATTGTTCGGCAAACTGGTCCCTCTGCATGTCACCGCGCAACGCCTTGGCCACGCGGGCCTGGTCATCGGGGTGAATCGCATTGGTCCATTCGTCAAAGTGATCGTACAATCCATGGCGCGGGCGGTCCCAGATCTTTTCATAAGCGGGACTGACGTACAACAATCGCCAACCCTGGTGATCGAGCAACCAGAACACTTCACTCATGTGCTCCGTCAATTGCCGGAATCGCTCTTCGCTGGAACGCAATGATCTGTGGAGGTCGTGCCGTTCGATGGCGTAACGTAATGCCCGCTGCAGAAGATCCCGTCTCAGGTTATCTTTGACCAGATAATCTTGTGCCCCTTGTTTCACCGATTCCACTGCGACCGACTCTTCTCCCAAACCACTCACGACAACAATCGGTGTGTCGCGAACATGGTTTCGTATTTTCAGAAAGGTGTCGAGTCCCTGACTATCAGGCAGCGAAAGGTCCAAAATCACGACATCGATGCCGCCACAGCTTAAACGCTGGATTGCTTGAGCCAGATTCTTCGCCGATTCAGTTGCAAAACTTTTCGGCGGCGCGGCGGTCAGCATCGATTGAATAATCTTTGCGTCGGCATCGCTGTCTTCAACGAGAAGAACATTGTAAGTAGTTTCGTTCATGAAACGCGGCCTGTGGGCACAATGGAACCAGCGATCGCGTACGGTTGGTTGAATACGTTCGTAGCCGCAAGCCCGCTTGCCAATGGACAAGTTGGCAGCTTGTCGCTACGGACAATCCAAATGGAGGCATAGTGCCATATTACCAGATCGGTGAATTTCACTATCTCGTCCCGGCTCGTCTATCGGAGTTTCCCCCACCCGAAAGTCACTTTTACCCCGATTTTTGTGCGACATTTTTATGATCACAATAATCCTATCGGAAACGTTAGCACCCTATTTTATACCGGGGAATGATCATGTCCGTTGTCGCAACTTCCACTGTCTCACTCAATCCCGTTTTTCTGCGGGAAATCAAGGAAGTCAATCAAGAGCTTTGGCAGCTCGTTTCGCGAGCCCGCGAAATGTGCTCAAAACCGGCCAACATGCGATTACATCGTCACTTTTTCGTTACAATGCTGGCGCGTTTTCGAGACAATTTGGCATTGCATTTTTCGCTAGAAGAGTTTTATGGTTACTTTGATGAACCGATCGACGTTTCACCACAATTGGCCGAACAGGCGGAGCAACTGAGGGCGGAACATCGCACGCTGTATTCCGAGTTGTCGGCCATCGCGGAAAGAGCGGAAACGATGGTCCGCGAAAAACGATTCAGCCGCACCAGCCAACGGCTTGCTCTGCGGGTCATTGGGTTCCTCGATCAATTCGAAGAGCACGAGAAGCGGGAAGATGAATTGATCCTGCAAATGTTGGACGACGAGATCCTAGCTTGCAAACAAAACGGGCCAACAACAAGGTAGTTGAGAATGAACATGGAAACCGTTGGACGACCGATGGAGATCCTGCTGGTCGAGGATAACTTGATGGACGCCAGGTTGACGATTGATGCGTTGAAACATGGCGATGTCAAACATCGCTTGACGTTGATGCGCGACGGCGAGGAAGCTATGCAGTTCTTGTATCGCGAACAACATTTCGCCCGCGCCCCGCGGCCCGACTTAATCTTGCTGGACTTGCAATTGCCGAAGCGAGACGGTCGCGAAGTTCTGACGATCATCAAGGATGATGAAGAGTTGAGCCGAATTCCAGTCGTCATCCTCACGGCGTCCAAGGACCATGAGGACATGGTCCGCAGCGAGCAACTGGAGGTCGACAGTTATATGACCAAGCCCGTGGACATCGATAAATTTCTGATGGTCGTGCGAGAATTGAAATCGTGTTGGATGGCTGACGTGATTTTGCCAGTTGAGATCGCATGATGATCGCGGATGCATGGGGCAATCCCCGACCTTTGGATTGTGGCATTGCCTAGTTGAAATTCGGGTCACTGCTGATTTTTTCGCGTCAGCCGACCATTTACAATTTGTATCTTGTGATCGCGCGTGTTTCTCGCTTCCCACTCTTTTCTTTTCACGGGAGTCTTGTCATGGAACGCCTCGTATGTTGGACGCTGATGGGCAAGCGTTGTAATGGGCCGATGGAAGTCTGGTATCAATTGGCGACTTATCCCGACCAGCAACAAGCCAAGGATGCTGCCAGCAACCCGAATCTGACGCAGCAAGGCATCGTCGAAACGCAAGTGATGCCTTATTACCGCGTTGAAGATGACCCGCCGCAATTCGCCAGCACACACAAGTCGACGGCGGTGTGAATGCGAGTAGCGTGCGCACCAATCACCAAAGCTTGCTGCACGCGCGCTACGCAAGAGTGCCTTTCACAACCCGACCGTGAACATTTGTCAAACGACGGCGGATACCGTTGTGATCGGCTCTTAGCCATATTCTAATCGAGATGGCGTCTCCCGCGTGATCGGAAAGTCGAGCAAGATCGGCCGGTCACTTGACCAAGAATTGCTCAGCCGCTCGCGCAATTCGTCAAGCTCCGTCACACGATGTGCTTCGACGCCCAACGACTGCGCCAGTTGAACAAAGTCGATCTCCGGCCCCTCGATGTCTAGCCCGACATAGTTGCCTTTCTTGGCTTCGGGCAGTTGCAAGCCTTGCGCGCCGATCTTGAGGATTTGATATTGCGCGTTGTTGCAAATCAAAAAGGTTGCGGGAATCTGATACCTGGCGGCCGACCACAATCCCTGGATGCCGTACATCGCCGCACCTTCGCCCAGCAAACCCAATACCGGCCGATCGGGCCAAGCCATTTGTGCACCGATCGTGCAGCCCAATCCCCAGCCCAGCGCCCAACCGCGATGTCCAAAATAGCCGCTGGAGTTCTTCAGCGCGCCAAGCCGTTCGAGCGTCGTGTTCGTCGTTGTCACCGCCTCTTCGACAACCGCAACGTCCGGTGGGATCACGTCGGCTACGGCTCCCATGAGCACCAGCGGCGTCACCGGTCGCACGTCGGATTGCTCATCAATTTGTTTTTGCAACACGGCGCGAGCGACTGCATGTTTCTCGGTCCACCGATCCGACCGGCGACGAATGATTTGTGCCCGCTCTTCATCGATGTTTTCGTTAAGTAATGTCGCCAATTCCGCGAGCGACCACTTTGTGTGACCAATTACGCCAACTTCAACCGCGTAGTTTTTGTTGATCTGTCGAGGATCTTCATCGATGTGCACCAGCCGGCACTCTTTGGGAACGGCGCGGGGTGGCTCGTGATAAACATATTGTCGAAGCAGGTCCATCCCCACGACCAGCAAGACATCGAATTCGGCCAGTCGCTGGCTGACTTCCGGCGACCACAATGGCAAGCCCTGTCCATTCAAAGGATGATCGCTAGGAAACGCCAATCGACCGTGCGTGGTTCCAGATTCCGTCAGAACCGGTGCACCAATTCTCTCGGCGACCGCCACCAGTTCCGTCACCGAATCCGTTTCCGTGATCCGGCTGCCGGCCAGGATTGCGGGATTCGCCGCGCTGAGCAACACGTTGCATGCCTGACGAATCGACTCGACTGGCGGACGCATGTGTGGACTCGGCAGCTTGATTGGCGACAGGTCGAGCGCGTCGGACACATCCATTTGGACGTCAATCGGCAACGACAAAAACACTGGCCCAGTTGGCGGTGTTAGCGCGGTTTGGATCGCTCGACGGATTGCAATCGGCACATCCTCGACGCGATTCACTTCCACCGACCATTTTGTCCAAGGACGCGTCACCGAAACCATATCGCCACCAAGAATCGGCTCTTCAAACGCCAAGCGACGATCTTGCTGCCCGGCGGTGACCAACAGCGGTGTGCCTTCGCGATAGGCGTTGTACAACATTCCCATCGCGTTTCCCAAACCGCAACAGATGTGCAGGTTTACCACGCCGGGCGATCGCGATGCCATGGCATACCCGTCGGCCATCGCCATGACGGGCACTTCCTGCAAACCCAGGATGTACTGAATGCGGTCGTCCGTCGCCAGCGCGTCGTTCAGCGGCAACTCTGTCGTGCCGGGATTGCCAAAGATGTAGCGCACCCCAAATTCGGCCAGCATCTCGATAAAGGCTTCGATTCCAGTCACAGGCTTGATTCTCGGCAGACCGACACTTCTGAAGTACCAACAAAAAGAACCGGCTTGAAAACGAATCAAACCGGTCTGTCAGTGTACGTGATGTGTGCCACGAATCAACGCATGCTCCGACTTCCGAAGTTTTCCTGAACTTCGGAAGTCTCGATTTCAAGTCAAACTTCCGAAGTCGAAGAAGACTTCGGAAGTTGGCGAAATCCACGATTATCGGCGCAAATGCGATGGCGTATAACCTGGCGGGGAATTGCTGACTCTGGTCGACGAAGTTGGTCGCAACACGGATTCTGTCGGTGGATCCGGCGAGATCGAGCCATACCGAGGAGATTCCACCGTCATCGTTGGCCCCGGTCTGGACGCGATTCCCGGTCCACCACGGGAGCACGAGTCGCAACCACATCCTGGACCGTGTGGAACCGATCCGCCACACGAATCGCATCCGCACGACTGGCCCTCGTAGCCGCTGCCGCAACGATAGCGACGTCCCCAGAAAAGCTTTTGCAGCCGCGGCAGGCAACATCCATCGCCGACCCAATTGCCACAGCTATCACAAGGATCACAACAATCCGGCGGATCGCTGGTCCACTCGCCCCAATAGACTTCGCCACATCCCGTCCCGCACTTCATCAATCCAACTAGTGGGCGAAAGGGTGCCGCCAGCAGAGACAAACAACTGCCGCGTCCGCAATGCCGATAAGGCGTCGCTTCGCAGCAAGAACTGCCGCAACATTCGTTTTCAGAGTATTCAGAGCAGCCACCTCGATAATAGCCGCCGCATCCATAACGATTGATGCAACAGCCATTTGCCACAACCAGTGTCGTGATGGCCAAAAGAAGTGCTAACGATTGACGCGACATGCTAATTCCCCCCAAACCTCGCAAAACAACTGTTCCAAAAGGGGACGGGGGTCTTTTGCCAGAACGGCCCAACGGGTGCTTCGCACAAAAGACCCCGTCCC
The DNA here is from genome assembly GCA_964343305.1 of uncultured Pirellulaceae bacterium. Lineage (GTDB taxonomy): Bacteria > Planctomycetota > Planctomycetia > Pirellulales > Pirellulaceae > CAYFJO01. Next base: position 12,059 of record CAYFJO010000186.1, read on the forward strand.
CTTTTGGAACACAAATTCGTCCCCAGAGGTTTATCGGCCGCTCAGCCCGCAAAATCGATAAAATCCGCAAAAGCGGTTTGTTTTATCCAAACCCCCAGGTGGGCTGGAACTTTCCGCCTCACAGTCGTCCAACCATATTGCCTTGCAACTTTCGGCATGACTCAAATGGCTAGAAAAACCAGCACTGAGTGAAGCCACCACCGACTAACGTGGGTGGCATCCACAGACCGGGAAATCCCGTCTTTTCTAGCTATACCACGGCCAGTTAGTAATGTCCGCATACGTCGTTTAACGCTGAGCCGGCAGGCGACGGCACACGAATAGCCGTCGCTTGCCGGCTCGGCGTTAAACGAGGACATTTTCTACTGGCCGCGGCATATATGTGTAATCCACCACCGACTTGTGTCGGTGGCATTACATCAAGATGTGGGTAATGACCGGTACCGTGGTCCCCGCCCAACGAATTAATGGTCGCTCATTCGAAGCCGTTTCGCTATCATAGTGCGAGGGCCGGCACCCGGCATACATTCCAAAACATGGAGTCCAACCGATGCACGGTTTGGTTGACCTGATGTGCTCGCCTCGCACGCGGCCTGTCTGCATTTGTCTTCTCACCCTGGTTTCACTTGTCTCTCTTGTCGCGACTCCTGCGGCGTTCGCACAGGTCGCAAGCAAACAGGCTCCCAATCAAGCCTACTACCTGGCGAAAGAAACTTACAATCTAGGGCGATATACCGATGCGCTCAGAGGTTTTCGCCAAGCAGCCCGAGACGGCGTTGTTGGCATCGATGGCCGCTGGATCGATGCGATTTGCTATCACACGATGGCCGGCGAATGCTTGTTTGAACTCGGTCAGGTGGGCGACGCGCTAGAGCAATACGAAGCGGCGTTGAATCTCTACGTCCGCTTCAAGGACTGGATGCTGCGAGTCAAATTCCCAGAGACGATTCTCCCCGCCGACGCTTCCACTCGACGCGCCAAGATCAAATGGGGACGCAGTTCGAGGACCGTGGGTTTGGCCAATATTTCCAAGGGAATCCAAGTGCTCACCGGACGCCTGGACAACGACCTCGTCGTGCAACGCGGCGGCGTTGTTTCGAGACCCGAACTTCGATTGGTCGCGGTTCATGAGATCGTCCATTGCATCGGGGTCGCGCTGGTTCGGCGTCGCGAAATCATGGGGCCGGCTTGCAAGTTGGACCCGTTTACTCAGGAATTGGTCAACGCCGCTGAACGAAAATCGACCTTGCCCAACCATTGGTCCCAAGTCTGGGCCGAAGCGATCTTAGGCTTCGCCTATGTCGCCGCCGATCGACATCCAGAAGCCGTCACCGCCTTCCAACGGTCATTGGTGATCGATGGAGAACTGGATCATCCTGTCACTGGCGCGGCGTTGAAAGAGCTGGGCAGGATCGCGTTCATGCAAGGCAAGTATGATGCCGCAATGGGCTATCTGCATGAAGCCACTTTGTCGGCCGCCCAGTTTAGACAGTTTGTCGTGATGGAAGAGGCGTTTCGCATCGGCGCGATCACGCATATGGTGTCCGGCCGCAAGGGCATCTATCCACCGTTGGCCGCGGCAACGGATTGGGCGCGTGGCAAGTCACGGCCGTTGGAAACGTCGTTGTTTTTGCTGGCTGCCGAATGTAGCGCCGAACAAAGTTTGACGCCAGCCGCCGTCCGGTTTCTCGCCGAAGCGGAAGGCGCGATGGCTCGCAGCCAAATCCTGGGTTCGCGCATCGGTGCCCGCTATCACTACCAGGCCGCGCACGTCAGCTTCCAGCAGGGCAACCTCACCAAAGGACAGGCCGCGCTGGCCGACATGAAGGCGTTCCAACAGGACGGTTCGCTGCGATTGTTTCAAATCGCGCTGGCGAACCGGCTGTATGCCGATGGCGAAGTGAGCCCGCGAGTCTGTGCCGATTTGTTTGAAAAAACGTTACACGAGCCGAATGACGAAGACTGGACGCTGGACCCGATGGAAACGCTGACGGTCGTCATGACGCCGCGCGAACTGCCGCTCCAAAACTGGTTCGAAGTTGTTCTGAGAGAACGCAAGGATCAGGCCAAGGCGCTGGAAATCGCCGATGCGATCCGTCGCGCAAGGTTCCATTCGACCTTGCCATTGGGCGGCCGGTTGAATGCGCTGCGCTGGATACTCGAAGCACCAAAGAGCTCGCTCAGCGACCGAGCGTTGTTGCAGCGACAAAGTTTGCTCGTCAAATTCCCAGACTATGCCAAGTTGTCCGCGACAGCGAAAACCGTGCGGGAGAATCTAAGCAAGTTTCCTCTGGTACCTGACACCGTCGAAGAAAAGAAAGAGCAAGCCACGCTGCTTGATGAATTGGCGAAGTTGAGCGTTGCACAGGAAATTATGTTAAACGATATCGCACTGCGGCGATTGCCTTCGGAGTTCGTCTTTCCACCGTTGCGCGAGACGAAAGATGTTCAAGCAGCGATGCACGAAGGGCAATTGACGCTCGCCTATTTGAACACGGCGCGAGCGGTTTACGCCTTCATCGTCAGCAAGAAAGAACTGTCGGTGTTTACGCTGAGCGATCCTGGCCAAGTCGCTCGGACGCTCGCCAAAATGCTGCAAAACATGGGGCATTTCGACCGCAACGCCGCGCTTTCTCATGACCAGCTTGCCAACGATGATTGGAAGACGCAAGCGATGGAATTGCGGAAAATGCTGGTCGATTTGAAACCCAATCATTGGGAGTTTGATGAGCTGGTGGTGGTGCCCGACAGCGTGTTGTGGTACGTCCCTTTTGAAGCGCTGCAGGTTGCGGGCAAACAAGGTCCAACGCCAATCATGTCGCGCATTCGCATGCGTTATGCACCGACGTTCGCGTTGACGGTTCCCAGCGGCCAAGGCCGCCGACGCAATGCGACGATGGGCGTCGTGGCCGGCAAGTTGTTCCCGCGCGACGAGGACGACGTAGCCGACGCTGCCTTCGCGGAAATCAAGTCGGTGGATTCGCGCGCCGCTCGGCTACAGTCGCCGATTCCCGCGGTGTCCAGCTTGTTTGCTTCGCTTTGCAATCGCATGGTCGTGTTGGACGAGATCGACGACAAAGTTCGAGGGACGTTTGCCTGGTCGCCGATGCAGATCGACCGAGGCAAGCCGGGTAGCGATTTGGCCAGTTGGTTCGCGTTGCCTTGGCAAGCTCCCGAGCAAATGATTTTGCCCGGTTTTCAGACGGCCGCCGCGACGGGACTAAGGCAAGGCGGAACAGGCGACGAGATATTTCTGACCGTGTGCGGTTTGATGGCGACCGGCTCGCGGACGGTCTTGCTGAGCCGCTGGCGAACGGGTGGCCAGACGTGCGTCGATTTGATGCGCGAATTCGTCCGAACATTGCCCCGAAAATCGGCGTCCAAAGCGTGGCAGCGCAGCGTCCGCCTGTCGCTCATTACGGAAATGGACCCGGACCTGGAGCCTCGCTTCAATTCGTCAGGCTCCGACGCAAGACTTACGGCCGAGCACCCGTTCTTTTGGTCGGGATACATGTTGGTCGACACAGGTGCCGAACCAAAGTTAGACGATCTGTAGATCGGATCGCCGAATCCGACCGTTCGCCGACGGATTCGGCAATCCGTCCAACCGTTCGCCGACGGATCAGGCAATCTGTCCAACCGTTCTGTCCGTCATCCAATGCTTCATTCTCAGCAATTGCACGCGCGGAGATCGCATCGGGTAATGGGTACATCGATAGTTTGGAACGGTTCTTGTCAACCACGAACGTTTCGTCTCGAACGAACCTGTCCCAAGGTCGAACACGCGGTCACCTCGATCAAAGCTGTTGCGAAACATCCGTTGGTAAAGCACGGTGCCCGCCCCATGTTTCACAAAGTTGGGATGAACTCCAACTCGCATGCCCGTCACATGGCCGTCGCATTGATAGTTGTACGCAAAAGCCACGGGCCAATCGTTCAGCCACAGGAGATTGAGATCCAGAAAACCCAGCCGAACCGCGACAACGTGCACATCTCGCAGAAACTCACGAACCTCTTCATGCGAGAGCGTGTTGCCTGTTGTCGACGAACCTTGCCAACTTTGTCGTGACAGCTCAACACACGTGTCGAAGAGATCCCACCGTGGATCGTCGCTTCCGTAAGCGGAGCCGGGCGGTCGATAGCGCTCGAACCGAATCTCGCCCAAGCGGCCCAGGCGTTTCTCCGCGCGCCGCACATTGTTGCGAAACTTGCTGGTCCGCGACGCGAAGTACGCATCCCACGAAATCGAAGTCTCGATGAGGGCTGTTTGCTTCCACATGGACTCGCGACAAGCCAGCCCGGCAAACGACATCGCGGTTGCGGTCCGGCCATGGTCCGTTTCGTCTCGATTGATCCAACGCAAGTCAAGCATATCCCAATCGCGCGGCGTATCGCACAGGTAACGCATCGCTGCCAGCAAAGTCGCCGTCGGATTGGGTCCGATGGGCCCATAGAAACTCCCCCATTCATCGAGCGGATAGGTCAGCACGCGAACCGTGCCCACGCGAGTTCGTTCCCGTGTGACCACCAGCGGAACCATCCCAATCGGGTCTCCACCAGAATAGACGACCAGCAGACGCAGCTTCTTTCCGTGGCCAAAGTGTTTCCAGATTGCCTTCAGCCAGTCAAGGGATTGAAAGATGGTTGCATCGCGCGTTTGTTGATGCAACGCAGACCACGCCAAGTGGTATGGCTCGATTTCGTCGATGTTGTTGATTTCAAGGACTTGAGGCATCCAATACTGAATGGCAATTGCCGTACCTGACTTTCGGGACAGTCAGGATCAACACCACGACTGCGCCAAGCGCCTGTGATGCAAGCACTTGCGAGTGCCGTATCTTGGTTACCAAAGGCTGGCATGTTGTGGAAAATCAACATCGTGTTGTCGCGACACCACCGCGCCATTTGTGGTTATTTCGTTTAATCGTGGCCCTGCGGGCCAAGCCTAAAGACATGGTGGCCCGACGGTTGGAAGCAAGATCAGTTTCACGAACTGGCAGCATTCTTCCCACGAGTCGCTTCGCGTCAAAATCGTGATCCTGAATACCGAACCCTTTACGTCGTCGCCCAAGATACAGTTTTCGGGCGACACGCCGCGGGAACAACAACAATCGATTCGTCGGCACGGCCGAACACAAAATGCCCGATTTGAAGAATCCCGATCAACCTGGCAAGACGATGGAGCCCGTGTTCTTCGCAACGGGCCAGAAGCTGGCGGTCGGTTCCACAGACGAGGATCGTCGATACTCGTTGGATGCACCACGTCATCTTCGCCTTGCAGACCGACATCGTTCGGAAGCATGACGTCGTGGCCCGCGTGTCGCAACCTTTTTGATTGATCAATCTAGCAGTGTGTCAAACCGATCTTGCGAACGGTTTGACGACCTCTCTGCCACACATGAGAACTATGTCCACCGTATCCACCGATGACGCCCTTGCCGTATTGGCCGGCAAGTTGCACAACGAAGGTTTGGACGGCCGGACTGCGAGCCTGAATGCGGACGCCGAAGTCGGTGAACAACTCGTAAGGATTCGTGCAGATCGCAATATCACCGATGCGTATGACGTGCACTTCCGTCGGATGTACGCCCTTGCCGGCCTTCTGCATTTCATAGCGAGTGACGATCCCTTGATTCCAGTGTAATCCCAACCCGCGGACCTTCTGCGCGGTCAGCCTCGCGACTTCCTGCTTGGCGGCTTGGTAGTCCGCCTCCGGAACCGGACGCATGGCGAGGTCGAGATTCAGCACGGAATGTGCGAAGGGCACATCGAAACGCACGTCGTTCTTGGCCACAGCCCACGCATCATCAACCGCCCGGTTGATTCTCCTGGCGATTTCCTGCAAGCGATCGAGCCCGCGGCCTCGCCGCATCCGCTCCTCGGCAGCCTTGCGCCACTGGATGTGGGGCGACTGATCGCCGCCGGCGCCGCAGAGGCCGAGCACTGCTGTTCCCGGCGAGAACTCCTCAAAGAGGGTTTCGCGGACATAATGCCAATAATCGGCGTTCAGCTTCTTTCCCGATTCAACCTCCTGAGCGGGGCATGCGACGTCGATTGCGATGCCGATCGGGACTGCCGTCTGCTCTTTGTCATGCACGAATAGAAGATGTACGCCGTGGTCCTCGAAACCTTCGATGTGGCTGAAGTTGGCCGTGTTCGTCGGCCCGTACATCCGCGCCGAACCGTCCATGTAGGAAATCCGCCGGTTGCACGCGACGACCGCATGGCCGAGCCCCCAACTGACGCCTCCTCTCCTGCGAGACTTCCAGGCCTTGTCAATTGCCTCCGCCAGGCGCTCCTTCAGGAACTCCACGTACTTCGACGGTCTCATGCAGTCGTCCGGCAGCGTATAGCGATCGTCCAGCATGGCCGGGGCCGTGTGCGTGTGGGTGGCCGTGAGAATGACTTTGTTGACATCGAATTCGACTCCCTGCTTTGTCAGGTATTCGCGAAATCGGTCCTGCAAGTCGTAGCGGAACATGACGAGATCGGCCGAGACAAGAATCAGTTCGTCCCCCTTCTTCTCGCCTTCCCGCGCTTCAATGACGAGCACCGATGCCGTACAGGGGGGTATCAACCTCGCGCGAAACACGAGCGTGGACCTGCCCAGTCAACGCGACGGGCTCGTCCGGCGTGATACTTGTCTTCGCAGTGCCAACGAACAGCTCGGCGGCCGAAAGTGGAGACAGACACAAGGTGCCCAAGAGCAACCCAATAGCCCACAAGACAAAGCAGCGTCGCATAATCCATCCTCTTTGGAGTTCTTCACCCAATCGACAGAATGTCGATTCGATCCTCACGGCAGTTCCTCACGTCTTCGACAGCAGGCAAGGTCAACGGCAAGCCCCATAAGCCCCATTCTAACTGGCCAGGTCGGGCGATCCTTGCTTCTGGTACGGCTTTAGCGCTTCGAATCGGAAATCGATCTCAGCGATTTCTTCTTTGCTCAGTTTCAGTGCCGAGAAGATTGGCGACGCGGGGATGGTTCTATTGGGCCCGTAGTGACGCGAGACCATCGTCTGGAACACACCGCGTTTCTTCCAGAGGTACAACTGGTAGCCGCGCAAATCGCCGGGATGGGTTTTGCTGAGGTTGATCATGAGAAGAAACTTGCTGTACGCATCTCGCAGAGCGTCAGGATCCGTGCCGCTCTTGTGCAGTTCCCAGACGCGGGTGAGGACGTCGGCGTAGATGGCGCGCTCGGTGATCAGACCCTCCGATCCGAGCCGCAACTCGTAAAGCCAACCGTATCCTCCGCGGGCGCCGAAGACGCGTCGGATTGGCGGCTTCGCCGCGACCAGGGCGCGCATGCGGGCGATGACGGAGCCCGCTTCCTCTTTGACGTAGCCGAAGTTTGGGAAGTCCTTGGCCAATTCGATCAGAAGTTCTGTTGAGGGCACTGGGCCCCTATAGGCCACGCCGCCGGTGGTCTGATGAAACACGGGCCGTTTCGTGACGGATGCGAGCTCTCGCCAATACTGACGCATGTCGTCTTGCGTCTTGCCTGAGTCCGGCGGCCGCGATATCATCGCCGCCGGCGCCAGTTTCTCAGCATGCCGCGCGTAGACGAGCATCTCGGCCGTGTTTTTGCCCTGCACGCCGAGGCACAGCGCCGTGCGGAGGTCGCGAGACGTTTTGGCCAACACCTCCATGCCCTGGAGCTTTTCGTCGGTGGTCAGCAGGTCGACGCTATCGCCCGACTGCGGCCAGATCATGCCTGGACACCCGCACCAGTCGACGTAGCGAGCCTCCTTGGCGAGCGCGTCGAAGTCGACCTCGCCGGATGCTGTGAAAGGTGTCGACAGAATCAAAAACGGTCCTTGGATCTTCGGGTCCGCAGTGACCGTGTCAGCGAGCAAGCCACTGCCAGGCTCGCGTCTCTGCAGAATCGTTCCGGCAATGACGCCCGATGCGCCGCCCATCGCGACCTTGAGCATCCGCCGTCTCGTGATGTTTCTCTTTGTAAACAAGATGTACCTCCGCTGATGATTGATCGGCAATATGATGTCCGTCGACGAGACTGAAGTTAAACAACGTGAACTAGCCCAACTTCCCCAGTAAATCTTGGATGTACCGTGTTTTCAAGGGTGGCGGG
>CAYFJO010000187.1:0-20062 GCA_964343305.1 uncultured Pirellulaceae bacterium
GTCGCTGCGAAGGATGTGGTTGTGGAGTTGCTGAAGCACCGCACGCGGATTTGTGGAGTACGCATCAGCGCGTAGCCAATCGACCCAATCAACCGCCGCAATATCCGGTAGCCCAACAACGGCCCGTCGCCCAACAACGGCCAAAACAACTGAATCAATCCTTCCTACCGATTGACAGCGGACGCGGACAACCCAATCCTGAGACGCTTGCGCCGATCGTCAACTTGTATGAAGAGAATCAGCCAGTTCGATCAAATGGCCCGTAATTGTCTCCGATCGTTGCCCTGCAAGAGAAAGAAAAGCCAGATCGAGCCGTCGCGTCACCGCTTGCTCCGATGGCCGGCCTGGGGCAAGAAAGACCAGATCGAAGAGAACCAGCGAAGCTTGCTCCCATCGTCGATCTAGAATAGTAGCCCAGGATGGCCCTGCGGCGGGAGATAAGGTGTTGATCGATCTTGATCGCTGAGAACCAATTCGATTACCCTTACGTAGGTTCAAGGTGTTCGCCATGGCGTGCTTGTTCCTCCGGTTCTCACGCTCCCTAGACGACGAATTACGATGACTGCGATTCTCGGTATCTCTGCGTTCTATCACGATTCGGCCGCCGCGCTTGTCGTGGATGGCGAAATCATTGCGGCTGCCCAGGAAGAACGCTTCACCCGGACCAAGCACGACTACCGCTTTCCTCAGAACGCAGTCGACTATTGCCTGGCCGAGGCAGGGCTTGATCCCGAAGACCTCGACTATGTTGGATTCTACGACAAGCCCATCTCGAAGTTCGAACGCTTGCTGCGAACGTATCTTCGGTTTGTGCCCGCCGGCTATCGTTCGTTTCGCCAGGCGATGCCGCTGTGGATGAAACAGAAGTTGCATCTGCCGCGCGAGATGACCAATGGATTGCGCGGCCGCTACAAAGGTCGCTATATCTTCACCGATCATCACGAATCACACGCCGCGAGCGCTTTTTTTCCTTCGCCGTTTGACGAAGCAGCCATTCTGACGTTGGACGGCGTCGGCGAATGGTCCACGACTTGTTACGGCGTTGGCCAAGGAAACAAGATTCGGTTGGATCGCGAAATCCGTTTCCCACATTCGCTGGGTCTGCTGTACTCGGCATTTACCTACTACACAGGCTTTCGCGTCAACAGCGGCGAATACAAAATCATGGGACTCGCTCCTTATGGCGAGCCGAAATACAAGGACTTGATTCTCGAGCACTTGATGGACTTGAAAGAAGACGGCTCGTTCCGCATGGACATGAGCTACTTCAACTATTGCCAGGGCCTGACGATGACGTCGAAAAAGTTCCACGCATTAATGGGTGGACTTCCTCGCCCTGCGGAGTCCGAAGTCACGCAGCGCGAAATGGACTTGGCCGCATCCGTCCAAGCGGTCACCGAAGAGGTGATGCTGCGGACGGCGAACCATCTACATGAAGAGACCGGCATGAAGAATCTGGTCTTGGCGGGCGGTGTGGCTCTCAACTGTGTGGGCAACGGCCGTGTGCTCCGCGAAGGTCCGTTCGAAAACCTTTGGATTCAGCCGGCGGCCGGCGATGCAGGCGGCGCGCTAGGCACCGCGCTGTTCGTCTGGCACCAGTTGCTCGAACGACCACGCAAAACGGGCGACATCGACAGCCAAAGAGGTTCGTTCCTCGGTCCGCAATTCACGGACAACGAGATTCAGCAAACGATGGACGAATTGGGGGCGACTTACACGACTTACGACACGGACGAAGAACTGTACGAGGAAGTCGCGGAATTGATTGCGACAGAAAACGTGATTGGCTGGTTCCAAGGCCGGATGGAGTTCGGTCCGCGAGCACTAGGCGGCCGCAGCATTTTGGGCGACGCGCGCAGCGAAAAAATGCAGTCGGTCATGAATTTGAAAATCAAGTTTCGCGAGTCCTTCCGTCCCTTCGCGCCGATTGTGCTGCGAGAACAAGTGGATCGCTATTTTGAAATGCGACCCTATGAGGACAGCCCGTACATGCTGCTGGTCGCTCCGGTCAAAGAAGAGATTCGCACGGAATTAGGCAGCGACCATGATGAAGCATTCGGCATCGACAAACTCAATTTCTGCCGGTCCAGCATCCCCGCCATCACCCACGTGGATTATTCGGCACGCGTGCAAACGATCGACGAAACTCGCAACCCGCTGGTGCATCAATTGATGACGCGATTCTTCGAGAAGACAGGTTGTCCGGTGATGATCAATACAAGTTTCAACGTCCGCAGCGAACCGATCGTCTGTACACCCGAAGACGCCTACCGCTGTTTCATGATGACCGGCATGGATGTCCTGGTGCTCGGCCATCAAGTGCTGCTCAAAAAAGAGCAAGGCGAACAGATGACGGAAGCCGACCGCCAAAAGCACTTGGCTCAATTCCAATTGGATTAACGCAACTATGAAACTGATCGAAGCCAACTGGAATCCCACGAGCCGCCAACTTTGTCAATTTGGCGTGATCTGCGCGTTTGCATTGCCGCTGATCGGTTGGCTGTGGGGCGCGACATCCACGGTCCTCGGCGGACTCGCGGGCACGGGAATCGTCCTTGCGATCCTAGGCCTCACGGTCCCCGTCGTGGTGAAACCTGTTTTCGTGCTACTCATGCTCGTCGCGATGCCAATCGGTTTGGTCATCGGCGAACTGGCGATGTTGATCATCTACTTCGGCGTCTTTTTGCCGATCGGATTTGGCTTTCGACTGATCGGACGCGACGCGTTACAATTGACGCTAGACCGTGACGCAGAGACCTATTGGCAACCCAAACGGCAACCCAAAGACGTTGCGAGTTATTACCGACAATCCTAATTCTAACGGCAAACCCAACAACTGGAGTCGTAACCCATGACCGAAGAAAAAGCCGCAGACGCCAAGAAGAGCGATTTCGAAGACCTGGAAGACGAACAGCAAATGACGATCGTCCAGGAGTTCATGCTATTCATCGTTGAGAACAAAGCTTGGTGGCTGGTCCCCATTCTGTTAGTTCTGTCACTTGTCGGCGTCCTGGTCGTGCTCGGATCAACCGGAGCAGCGCCGTTTATTTACACGTTGTTTTAGTCGCAATTCACCATCCGACTTCCAAAGCTTTTCGTACTTCGGAAGTCTCCGTGCGTTCATTGAATAGGGACCTCGTGATGTCGGAATCAAATACGGCGGACGCAAAGAAAAGTGATTTTGAAGAATTGAAAGAAGAAGATCAATTGACGATCATCCAGGAATTCATGTTGTTCGTCGTCGAGAACAAAGCGTGGTGGTTGGTCCCAATTCTACTAGTGCTTTCGCTCGTTGGTGTTTTGGTTGCTCTCGGTTCAACCGGAGCAATGCCGTTCATCTACACGTTCTTTTGATTTCATCGTTGCGGAAAAAGTCGCAACAACGCCGAATTGGCGGTGAGCTTCCCGACCGGTCACAATTCTGGGACCGCAGCGAAGCCAGGCGTGGGCTTTCATTCCTTCATCGTCATCCAGCATCGCCCCTAAATAAAGCGTGCTGACAATTTTGTTGCGCCGGAGCAGATACTGAGCCGTGATGGCTTGTGGAAAGCAATTGCTCTTCCATGGTGTAAGGGCACTCGCACGTCTAACAGCCCAAGAAATGCGCCGCGAAACTTCGATCTCGTCGTCGGTCAGTTCGTCAGAAGATTCTTCCATGTGCTGACCGAGACGAGCGGCAAGTCGCTTGAAACGCAAGGTGAGAATCGCCAAACGCGAAACGCCCAATAGAAAATACACCTGGATGAACAACCACTTGTCGCTCCAAGGCCGTCGCCAGAAGTTAATCAGCGGGCGCACCATGGACTTCGATTAATCCTTCGTCGTGTAGTTCATTCAGATACACCAGCACGTCTTGTTGACACTGGTCTAGATCGACAGGATACGTCGAACTGAGTTCTTCACACAACGCGCTAACCTTCTTGGGCTCTTGGATCTCGTTCCAAATCTCGGTGGCGATCCACGACCATCGAGTGACCGCGGGTGAGCTTTTTGATCGCGGCGTACCAGGTATGTGTGTCATGCGGATAGTTGCCTGAACTGCGGAAGTGAGCCGAGACATACGACAAGTCCAAATCGCTGGATACTCCATCCGCGGCCAATACACCGCACATGTCGCTGGCAAAGATGAACCGCTTCGAATCGACGTGATAGTAAAACGGCCGCACGCCGAGGATGTCACGAGCACAGAACAGACGTCGCTCGCTCGCGTCCCAGATGGCAAAGACCAAGTCGCCTAACAGATGCGTCGGACAGTCAGCGTCCCATTTTTGATAGGCACGCAGAATCAATTCGCTGTCAGAAAAAAAGGGGTCGGGACTCATTTGCGGGAACGGCCCTTCGGGTGCTTTGCACAAACGAGTCCCGAGCCCTTTTTTCTGATAATTCCAGCTTTTCGCATAACTCATCTCGATTATCAATGCGGGCATCCGCGGTGATGGTGAGATTTGCCTGGGAATCATAAAACGGTAGCGTCTCTTGTTTCGATTGTGGTGTAAGCCACGTCATCTGATGGCCAAGTGCGACAGGACCATCGCAATGTCGGTCCGCACCGTCCAGTCCGTAGTCGTCCAGCGCGGACAAGACGCGCTCAAACGCTTCGCGATCGACCGGTTCCCGATCCAAGTTGAACCAACCACACATCGCGCTCAATAAACCACCTCGCCATCCTCCGTCACATAGCCGAATCGCTTCATCACGTCGCCGTGGTCGTCGATCAGTTTTTGTATCATGTCCTCGGTGAGTTGTTCTCGCCATGACCCGACTTCGCCTTTAGGGAAAAACGATTCCAACCTTGGCATTTTTTCGCCGAATCCCTGTTCTTGCTCTTGTTTTTGGATCTGTTTGAATTCAGAAAACTTGACCGCCTTGGCAACTCTCTCGCCATCTTCCTCAAGGTCGGCAAACCGAATCACTTTTACGAATGCTTCGGCGGTGGTCGCCTTCATGTCTTCGTAACGCACGACCTGAACGTCGAGGTCTGGTTCGTCGAGCCAGCTTTTTACGTGACCGCTCCAGGTTAACAGACGCTGGACGAGTTGGTTGTGCAAGCGATCGGGATTGGATACGAATGCATGCTCCGACTTGCCCATCGCCTTGACGGCTTTCTTCACCGGTATGTTGCTGTGATGTGCATAGGAGACCGCGACGTCTAGCGGATTGCGAGTCAGATAAATCACGCCCTTGGTCGCGGCTTTGGAAATCAGCGGATAGCCTTCCCTGGTATAGGTGAACGCGTCATGGATTCTTAAGAACACTGTTTCTTCGGCGGCCTCGGAGATTTGATCGTAAACGAACGGCCGATAGCGTTCGATTTCGGCTTCGGTTAAGTCGGAAGCTTCGATTCCCACATGGTCATCGAACGCTTGGCGTGCACTAGCGATCGGTCCGCCCGTTCCGAGTGAATTGATGTCTGCCGGCTCATCCGCGTCGCGCAGGTAATTCGTCAGCGGAATACGCATCCACGTATTGCCGGATTTTGGATAGGACGCGAGCCAGATGATGTTTCCCATGTTTTCAATGACGAATGACGAAATACCCATTGACGAAAAGAAGGTTGAATATCGAATTACGAATGTTGAAGGTCGAAGTGGGTTGGCATGCCTTTCGCGTTTGTGACCTCAACCGTTCCAAGTTTTGTCGCCCCACCGGGCTTGTCCCGGTGGACGTTTGGTTTGAGCACTAAATCCACACGTCCCACAACACCTCCGCTTCTCCACACGCCGCTGAAGGCGGTGTGTGGAGAAAGGGGAGGGAAAGGGCCGGTTGCTCGCTGCCAGCGTTAGTTGGCAAACGTTGCTTCCACCGGGACAAGCCCAGTGGCGAGCCGGTCCTGTCTTTCTCGTAATTCATCATTCAAATTCCTTGTTCGATATTCGATATTCAATTGTCCTCTCGCCGAAAATCTTGCTCAATCATATCCGCTAACTCGTTCAGGCGATTGGGAGCGGATGGTCGTACGACACGAGTCACAGGAATCTGACTGGCGGCGGCTGACACAATCTTGAAGTGATGTGGCCTCAATTCCAGGCCATCCAGAAATTGAACTCGGTAAGTGTTGTTCCGCAGCACGGCAAACCGCCACAAGTTCTCGACCGCTTCCAACCGCAACTCGTCTTTGTTCGTCGTCGTCAGTTGATAAACGTGACGCAGCGGCAGGGATCGCTGGCAAGCTTTGTCGGGAACTTTCAACTCGTATTTTTCTTGTGCGGGACGAACCCGGTCGAGCGCCTCTTTGTTGTGCCCAAGCTGTTGGACAGCATCAGCCCACAATTTGGTGCGCGGAAACGCTGGAAGCACAATCGGACGCTCGTTTTCGTCGAGTACAACCGCCGTCACGTCATCCGCCAGCATCGAGTAGCCTCGATTCAGCATCTCTGCCAACAGCGTCCTCTTGCCGATGCCCGAGGTGAGCGTCCCCGCCACCGTTTCGGCAATACCGTCGCGCGCACTCGATAATGAATTGAATCTCGTTTGATGATCGAGGGTTTATCATCGACGTGGCGATGTTCGATTAGACTTGGGATGCGGATCTTTAGGCACAATACTTACAGTGTAATTGGAGATGGCAAGCTACGTTGGATGAATCTGCTCTTATGACTGGAGAGCGTAAACTCGCAAATCATGGCTGCCATCGGCCAGCGCCATTTCATAGTAGAAGAGAGTACGTTCAGGCAGAGCGAGCACGTCGAAATATCGCAGCGCCGTCTTCTCTCCATATGGTGAAGGTATCAATGGGCAGTCTCGCGTGACCCGGTGAAACGACCGCAAGTCAAAGCTATAAGCCAGTCCAAGGCGTTCTTCATAATTCTCCCCGACGTCCGCCGAGCCGTCGTACAGCGCCAGCCACAGACCGTCTTCTCGCCACAGGCTGCCGATCCGCGAGCAGTAGCAATCCCAACCAGCGTCTCGCGGCGCAAAGATTTCGCCTTCCCATTGCCAAGTGACACCATCCTGGCTCGTCGCGAGGCCGGTCGACGACTTGATCAGCCCCGTGTTGTAAGCGTCGTTTGTTCCGTGCAAATCGTCGGCCGTCGCTGGTTGTTGAGCCGTGGCGATGCTGACGATCATGTTGTATTGTCCCGCGACTTGAAAAACAAAGGGATCTTTCACTCCCTCGACATCAAGATCCCCGGCCGTCAATACGGGTGTACCTTGAGACAGTTCGAAACCATCGGGGCCATTTGCTTCCACCACGTCGATCCGCCAACGTCCGTCGGCGGGATCAACATAGCTGACGTACAACAGCCACTGGTCTTCGCTCACTCGCCTCAAAGCGCATCGTTCGATGCTGGTCGATCCAAGCTGATCCTTCGTCCCTTTCCAAATTGTTTCAAACTCGATTCCATCCTGGCTGCGAGCAAGCTGCACCTCCGCACCGCGATCTGGCTCGACTCCCCGTGGCCGTCGAATTCGATAAGTCAAGTAGTACAACTGGTCTCGTTCGTCAAAGAACACGCCCGGTGCACCGACCCAATAACCGATTCCCTCACCGACCGGCTCTCGAATGGTGACGCCGGCCTGCGGATCAAACGCGGCAAACGCTCCCCAAGATTGTGGATTTCGCATCATGAATTCTCAATCCTCGTTGATTCACAAAAAAACACTCGGTCATTAGACAACGTTCACTCGGTTGTTTACAGTGTGGTGCTACAAATTTAAGGACTCGCATGAAGCCCTCGATGGATCTCGAAGACCGAGCGAATGGAACAATATCGAAACGAAACCCCACTGGGCCGCAACGCAACGGCCGAAGAAGTTGCGTCGGCGGTATTAACCCTGGTCAGTGACGCTGGCCGGTTCATTAACGGAGCGATCGTCGATATCAACGGCGGACGCTTCCTTCGCTAACTCATTCAAAGGTACAGGAGTCTTCTCATGCAAATTCGAACGATCACCATTTTCCTTTTCTCGTTATTCCTCTCGCTCAACGTTTCGTTCGGCGCGGAAAAACAACAATGGATCAAACTCTTCAACGGCCAGAACCTCGACGGCTGGACGCCAAAGATCCGCGGCTACGACCTGGGTGACAATTTTGGCAACACCTTTCGCGTCGAAGACGGGCTGCTAAGAGTCGGCTACGAAAAGTACGACAAGTTCAACGAACGATTCGGCCACCTCTTTTATAAAGAAGAATTTTCGCACTATATCTTGCGCGTCGAATATCGCTTTGTCGGCGAGCAATCCGTCGAGGGGCCTGGCTGGGCGTTCCGAAACAGCGGCATGATGCTGCACGGCCAATCTGCAAAGTCGATGGAAAGAGACCAAAAGTTTCCCAATTCAATCGAAGTCCAACTGCTCGGCGGCAAAGGTGAAGGCACGGGCGAACGTCCGACAGCCAACCTCTGCACACCCGGTACCGATGTCGTTATGGACGGCAAACTCTTGAAGCGTCACTGCATCAGCTCCAAATCAAAAACCTACCACGGCGACCAATGGGTCACCGTCGACGTCGAAGTCCGCGGCGACAAGGTCATCAAACACATCATCGACGGTGAGACTGTGTTGGAATACACCGAGCCGCAACTGGACGACGGCACCAAGCTGACCGGTGGCACGATCTCGCTGCAATCAGAGAGTCATCCCGTTGAATTCCGCAAGGTGGAGTTGAAGATTCTTGCGGAATGATCGTGAGCAGTTGCAGCCGGGGATTGGAACACAAAGAGGACGCAGATCCCACGTACGGCGGGAGATGTTGACATTGTCGCTCCACCAATTCTGGCGGCGAAGCGCCCGCGACTGGCGAGTTTTCGCTGAAATCCGTCCTTCCGCCGCTGCCCACAGGCAACTACTTTCGACTATCATAGTACGTGGGTAACATACACCCAAACCCACCTCCATATTCCCGCCACAAAAACGGAGAGAATTCTCGATGACCCAATGGAATCACGTTGTTGCAAGAGCGTTGGCCGTCTCATTTCTGTCGTTGATCTTCGCACATGCCGCGGTCGCGCAGGACGCCAAGTTCGAACTCAACAAGGGCGACCACGTCACGTACATCGGCAACACGACGGCCGATCGGATGCAACATCACGCTTGGCTCGAAACGTATCTTCACGTCATTTATCCGAATCACGATCTGACGTTTCGCAACCTCGGATTCTCCGGTGACGAACTGAAGTTGCGACAACGTTCGGCCAGCTTTGGCAGCCCTGATGCATGGCTGACCAAATGCGAAACGGACGTCGTGTTTTGTTTCTTCGGCCACAACGAAGCCATGCGTGGCGAAGGCGGACTTGCTGGTTTTGAAAAGAATCTCGGCGACACGATCGACGGCATGCGGGCGCAGAAATACAACGGCGAATCGGCTCCGCGATTGGTCGTGTTTTCACCGATCGCTCACGAAGATCTCAAGAATCCTCACTTGCCCGACGGTTCGGCGAACAACGTGAACCTGGAACTCTACACCACCGCCATGGCGCGTGTGTGCGAGGCAAAGAAAGTGAAGTTTGTCGACTTGTTCGGTCCGTCTAAGAAACTGTACGCCGCGGCCGCCAAGCCGCTGACGATGAACGGCATCCACCTGCTCGACCACGGCAATCGCCTGATCGCCGACGAAATCGTCAAGGACTTGTTTGATGGCATGAACCGGCTGACCCAAAGCGAGATGGAAATCGAACGCGTCCGCGAAGCCGTGCTGGATAAGAACTACCACTGGTTCAGCCGCTATCGAGTTGTCGACGGCTACAACGTTTTTGGCGGCCGCTCGAAACTCAATTGGGACGGTGTGTCGAACGCCGATGTGATGCGTCGTGAGATGGAAATGTTCGACATCATGACGGCCAATCGCGACAAAGGCGTGTGGTCGGTTGCCAAGGGCGGCGAATACAAAATCGTCGACGACAATCTGGGCGAACAGATCAAAGTCAAAGCAAACACTCAGAGCATCAATCAGAAGAAACTAGGCGACTATCTCGGTGGAAACGACGCGATTGAAAAAATGACCATCGCCGAAGGGATGCAGGTCAACCTGTTCGCCTCCGAGGAGAAATTTCCGCGCCTGGTGAATCCTGTCCAAATCGCCGTCGACACGAATAGCCGATTGTGGGCGTCGGTTTGGCCGTCGTATCCGCACTGGAATCCAACCGAGACGCCCAAAGATGCCCTGGTGATCCTTCCCGACGAAGACGGCGATGGCGAGGCGGACGAGTGCATTGTCTTTGCCGATGAGTTGAACAGCGTCACCGGTTTCGAGTTTTGGGGCGGCGGCGTGTTGGTCATTGCTCCGCCGGAAATCTGGTTCCTCAAGGACACCGACGGCGATGACAAGGCGGACGTCAAGATCCGCATGTTGCAAGGCATCTCGAGCGCCGACACGCACCACTCGGCCAACGCCGTGGTTGTCGGCCCCGACGGCTGGCTTTACTGGTCGCGCGGCATCTTCAATGTTGCCGCCTTCGAGACACCGACCAAGACATTTCGAACAGGCGCGTCGGGCGTGCATCGCTTCAACCCGCGGACGTTCGAAACCGAATTCCACTTTCCGATCGGCCCCAATCCGCACGGTGATGTGTTCGATCAATGGGGCTACCAGTTTGCCAACGACGGCACCAGCGGCACGGGCTGCTATGTCAACATTGGCAAAGGCGTGAAGAACAAACAGTGGTTCAAAAAGCGAGTTCGCCCCGTCCCGGCGACTGGCATTCTTTCGAGCAGTCATTTTCCCGACAAGAACAACGGCAACTTTTTGATCTGCAACTCGATCGGTTTCCTCGGCGTGTTGCAGCATGAAGTGAAGTATGACGGCGCTGGAATCACCGCGACCGAGATCGAACCGATTCTGGTTTCGGCCGATCCGAATTTCCGACCAACTGACGTCGAAATCGGTGGAGACGGCGCGTTGTACGTTTCCGATTGGTGCAATACTCTGATCGGCCACATGCAACACAACATGCGTGACCCGAACCGCGACCACAAACATGGCCGCATTTATCGCGTGACGTATAAAGGCCGCGAAACACTGAAGCCCGTCAAGATGAAGGGCAAGCCGATCGCAGACGTGTGCGAGAACTTTTTCGCAAAAGAGAACAGCACACGATATCGCGCCCGCCTCGAACTGAGTGGCCGCGAGACGGAAGAAGCTCTTGCTCAGGTCAACGCCTTCGCAGCGAAGTTGTCGCCGATGACGGCCGACAAAGATCGCAACGAAGCCCAAGCGTTGCTCGAGTGCTTGTGGGTCCACGAAGAGCATCGCGTGCCGAACACGGATCTGTTGAGCCGCGTCCTACAAGCGGAAGAGCCGCGCGTTCGTGCCGCCGCAATTCGCACGTTGGGACATTGGGCCGACCGGGTCGAAGGCTGGGACGCGCCGCTGTTGGCCGCCGCGCGAGACGAATCGGCGTTGGTGCGGGCGGAAGCGGTCAAGTCAGCCGTGAACTTCGAGGGCCTCACATCCGCCGAAGTGATTTTTGAAGTCGCCACTCGACCAACAGACTCCGAATTGGATTTCGTTTTGAATTATGCCAAAGGCAAAATCAACGTCGACGCGGTGGTCCAAGACGCGTTGAAGTCGGGCAAGAAACTTTCGCTCGCCGCACAAGCCTACGTACTTCGCAACGCCAAGGTTGCCGACCTGTTGAAAATGGACCGAACAGAAGCGGTCTATCGCGCGATCCTCAGCCGCGACAACGCGTCCGCGCCGCAACTCGGTGATGCACTCAGTGGCCTGGCGAAATTGAGCAATGCTGCGGAAATGGATTTGTTGATGGAAATGATCCAGGAAAAGGAGTCGCGCAGCGCCGAACTGGCCGGCTTGGCCCCACTCTTGATTCAACAGTCGCCCGAAAAACTCAGCGGCGTTCGTGAACAACTCAAGAAACTTGCAGCGCAAGGCAAGTCGACCGAGTCGAAGCAGATTGGCTACGCCTCGTGGATCAAGTCAGAAGGCTCGCTGGACAACGCACTCGCCGCTGCATCGGCCAACAAGGAAAGTTTACGGGACCTTCTCACAGCGATCCCACGGGTCACCGACCCGTTACTGCGCGGCAGCATGTTCGACAAGCTTCGCCCGCTGCAATTCCAACTTCCGAAGAATTTGAAAGCCGAAGACGGCGGCGGATCGCTCGAAGCTACCGGCATCTACGTCGATTATTTTCAGCCGCACGGCAAGGATGCTGATATTAAGACAATGGCCAAGATGAAACCGAAGGCCAGCGGCGTGGTTCCTGAAATCACCATCGATGTTCCGCAACTTGCCAGCCGTGAACAATTCGCGCTTCGATTCACCGGGATGATCCGGGTGGATCGATCGGGCAAATACACCTTCTTTACCAATTCCGACGATGGTTCGCGTTTGTACATCGATGATAAATTGGTCGTCAACAATGATGGACGTCACGGAATGGCCGAGAAGAACGGATCGATTAATCTCTCGCCCGGCGTTCATTCGATTGTTGTCACGTACTTTGACAGCGGCGGGGGCGATGGCCTCATCGTGTCCTGGCAAGGGCCTGGCATCAAGAAGGAAAAAATCCCCGGCTCGCGGTTGAGTGTCGTCTCTGGCCAAAAAACCTTGCACGACCTCGCGATCGGCACGCTTCAATCCATCCCCGGTCACGAAGCCGAAAAGTTCGCCGACCTGGCCAAGTTGATCAAGAACGGCAAGTATGTGACGAGCGCCGTTCGCGCAATGAGCAAAATCCCACAAGACCACTGGGACGAGGCGGATATCTCGCCATTGGCCGAGAAACTCGCCACCCACGTCAGCGAGATTCCGGCAAGATACCGCACCAGCAAATCGGCACTCCAAGCCATGCGACTGGGTGACCAGCTTGCCGCGAAGCTGCCGAAGGACCAGGCTCGTATCTTGCGATCGAAAATCGCCAGCCTTAAGATCGACGTCATTCGCATCGGCACCGTCCCGCATCGCATGATCTACGACAAGGAACGCATTGCGATCCAAGCCGGCAAGCCTGTCGAATTTATTTTCTCGAACACGGACAACATGCCGCACAACTTTGCGATAGTCGAACCCGGCTCGCTCGAAGAAGTCGGCCAACTTGCCGAAGCAACCGCGCGTGACAAAGACGCGATCGCGCGACACTACATCCCCAAGTCGGACAGAATTCTGCTGGGCAGCCGTTTGCTTCAGCCGCAGGAAACGCAAGCGCTCAGCTACGAAGCGCCGAAGGCACCGGGCATTTATCCTTATGTTTGCACCTATCCTGGCCACTATCGTCGCATGTATGGTGCGTTATACGTGGTTGCCGATTTGAAGAGTTATCTCGACAACCCCGAAGCCTACCTCGCCAAGAACCCGCTGC
The DNA here is from genome assembly GCA_964343305.1 of uncultured Pirellulaceae bacterium. Classification (GTDB taxonomy): domain Bacteria; phylum Planctomycetota; class Planctomycetia; order Pirellulales; family Pirellulaceae; genus CAYFJO01. The sequence goes on from CAYFJO010000187.1 coordinate 13,260, forward strand.
CGATGCGTGACGAGTTGCTCAAATACAACGAGCGAAACACCGAATGGAAATTCGAAACGCTGGCCGACGCGATCAAGCCGCTGCCCATGGGCCGCAATTTTGACGTGGGCAAGCAGTTATTCAAAGTCGCCAACTGCGTCGCCTGTCATCACATGAACGGCGAAGGACAGAAGTTTGGCCCCGATTTGACCAAGCTCGATGTCAAGAAGCACACGACGGAACACCTTCTCCAGTCGCTGCTCGAGCCATCGAAGCAGATTGACGAGAAGTACCAATCGTACACCTTCGCCCTCGTCAACGGAAAAGTGATCACGGGAATGATCGTCGAGGACAAGCCTGCCGAGTTGAAGGTCCTCAACGACCCGCTAGGCAAAGCCCCGCCAATCGTGATCAAAAAGACGGCGATTGACGAACAACTCAAGTCGCCCAACTCTATCATGCCGAAAGGTCTGTTAAACCGATTGTCGCGAGAAGAGATTCTCGACTTGCTCGCCTACATGTACGCGAAAGGTGACAAGAAGAACAAGCTGTTCATGGAACACCGTCATTAGGCGAGCAACAGATGAGAATATACCGTACGACGGATTTCCAATCCGTCTTGGACGGTTTGGAAAACCGTCCTACAAACATGCGTGCACGGCGCGCAAGAGTTACAGAATGAGACTCTAATTCGCTGTCGGACGACTCACCGCCATGTCACGAACGCGGGCAAGCAACTTCTGCAATCGCTCAACGACTTCCGGTTCTTGATTGTATAGGTTTTTCGTCTCGCCGAGATCGTCTGCCAGATTATAGAGTTGGCCTTTGGGATCGTTGGGTCCTGGTTTAACCCGGCTAGGTTTTGAAAACCCGCCGGAACCTAGCGCCGTGATCAGCTTCCAATCGCCCGATCGAATCGTCATCGTGCCGCGTCCCGATCGAATCACGAGTTGATCGCGGATTGGCTCGTCTGCTGGCAGAGTCCCATTTAACGCGGGCAGAAAACTGTAGCTATCTGGACCAGCATCGTTCGGAAGATCGGCATCGGTAATCGCGGCGAACGTCGCCAATAGATCGGTGAAGCAAATCGTCTGGTTGCTGACCGAGCCCTTTTTGATTTGGCCCGGCCAACGAACGATAAACGGCATGCGATGGCCGCACTCCCACGCGTCCGCCTTCATGCCACGCAGTCCGCCGGATGAATCGTGGTCGAACCGCTCGACGTCTGTTTCGTACCACACGGGGCCGTTGTCCGATGTAAAGACCACAAGCGTGTCGTTGGACAACCCTGTCTCGTCCAAGGATTTCAATACCCGCCCAATCATCGCGTCGACCATCATGGTGAAGTCGCCATACATGCTCGCACCACTGCGGCCCATGAACTCCTTTGACGGGAGCCAAGGTGTGTGCGGCGCGGGATAGGCCAAATACAGCATCAGTGGTTCGTCGACTTTGTCCCTCGCGTTGCTCGTTGCGTGGTCTTTGACGACCTTGATCGCTTCGTCGGTAAAGCGAGGTAACACATCCTTCAACTCCAAGCCCGGTGCAATTCCGCCCGCTCGCCAAAAAGCACCTTGAATCGGAGTCCAGCCGTCGCTGTTGTTTGCGTCAATGTGATCCGTCGGAGGGGCGACCGCTTTGTTGCCCCGAATGTAAAAGTATGGCGGAATATCGGTCGACGCCCGAATGCCAAAGTAACTGTCAAACCCAACATCCACCGGGCCACCGGGCAGCGGTTTGTCGTAGCCATCTTCCTTGAATCCAAGGTGCCACTTGCCAACCATCGCCGTTCGATATCCTTGAGACTTCAGTAATGACGCGATCGTTACTTGGCCTTTTTCGATTAACGGCTGTTTGGGCCACAGCGATACGTTGGTGCGAAACGGATAGCGGCCGGTCATCAAGCCGTAGCGCGACATGTGACACAACGGCCCGGGCGCATGGGCGTCCGTGAAACGCATGCCGTCGCGAGCCAGGGAATCGATCGCCGGTGTGGGGATTTTCGAATTGGCGTTGTAACAACCGGGATCCCCGTAGCCCATATCGTCCACCATGATCAAAACGATATTAGGATGATCACTTGGCTCGGCGCTGACAATCGGCATCGCGACGATGATCCCGGCCAACAAAATGGCAAATGATCCACAACAAATGGTTCGCGACACGGTAAGAAACTGAATCATGATGCATCCTCTAGTTCACGCAGACGGTCGATGGATCAGTCGGTTTCAACTTGGATGAAGCCGACGGCGTCGAGGTCGTGACCTTTGCGGCCGTAGATCCCTACGATGGGATCACCCGTGCCCGCATATTGCGTCTTTCCGCCACCGCCTAGCCCGCCGATCCATTCGGAACGATAAGTGTCGTCTGGGTTCAGCCGCCCGCCTTCGACGCGCATGAAAATGACGCGCACGCGGTCGACGCGATGGCCGCTCTTGGCAATGATTCCCGCCACCACATACTCGTCTTTCGCCTTGATGCGACTGGCTTGTCCGTGCGGCAAGCCGTGCCATTCGCCAACTGATTCGCCCTCGCTCGATCGAAAAATCGGCCGGATGGATTTCACGGTCAGATGGCCGCCGTAGAATGTCGACGTCGTGTAGTCGAATCCGACCAGCAACGATGGCTTCGTCGGAACGACTTCAAATGGACCGCCGCCTGGGCCGCCCGTGCGTTTCGATTTCTTGAGCTTGTCGAATTCACGCGCGTCGTCGATGCGATTGAATAATGGCTCGAAATGTTTAGAGATCAACTCGTCGATCGTCGCCACAGACAATGTGATGTTTTTGAAGTGCTGCTTCGGGCCGGAGCCATCCATGGGGCCAAGAATCAGGCCAGCATGTCCCGCTTCGAGTGTGGGCTTGAAGTTCTCGCCGGCAAAGGGGGTCTTATCCCAGGTCGAGCCCAGCCAGAATCCTGTGTCCATCGGAATCCGCAACACAAGCGGCTTGGCTTCCTTGATCATGTGGCGGCAGATCAGTTTTTCTCCGATGGACAGTTGATACTGACCACTGGCGGAAAGCTGGCTGACGATCTTGTGCGGTGTGTCCACCTGAAGCGGCAAGACCTTTGCAGCACCTTCTTCCAATTCCACTTTGTCGCTCGTCGCGGGATTGCCCCAACCGATGTCTTCCCACAACCCACCACGGTGAATCGACACGCCGGAGTGAACCGACACGACGATGTGTCCCTTCTCAAACGGGTGGATCACTTGAAAAAAGAAGCCGCTCGCATCTCGCTGAAAGTCGAACGCCAGCCGTGCCCCGCCACCCTTGATGAGGTCCTTCGTCTGCACGACAAACCCCGCCGACCCGCGGCGACCTTCTCCCGATGGCCCGGTAAATCTCATCGCTTCGACGCGAAGGTCCTGCGGCATTTGTTTTGCGCGCATCATTGGACAAATGAGAATCTCGCCCTCTTCGCCACGGGTTTGAGACGGTTGGCCGCCTATGACGAGGAAAGTCGCAATGAAAACCACCAAGCAGATGTTGCAGTATCGCATCTCAAACTTCCTAGGATGATTTGAAAGCGTTGAACCAACCGGGCCAGCCAAGACAAATCCTATCACATTCATTTGCCATTATGTTCGATCGCGTCGATTAACGTTTGCATTTGTTCAAGATACTTCGTCAGCGCCTTACGCCCGGCTGCCGTGATTCGATAGGTCGATTTTGGCCGCCGCCCGACGAATGACTTTTTGCAGACGATATACCCGGTCTGTTCGAGTTTCAGCAAATGAGTGCCAAGAGCGCCATCGGTCACGTTGAGGAGCTTTTTGAGTGTCGTAAAATCGAGCGAGCCGTCCAAATGTAGCGCAGTCAGCGCGCCCAGGCGAATGGGCCCGTGAACCGCCGTGTCGAGACCGTTGAAGTCAATCGCCACGCGTCGTCTCCAGTCTTCGCAATTGCCACAGTAAAATCAGTCCGGCCGAAAGGCCGCCGATAATCGCCGCCGAACCGAAGACCACCGCGCTTTGGATTCGGTTTTCACAAAAAGTCAAGATAAAGCCTGCCGGAATCAAAGCAACGCCCCATCCCAGACGATGCAGATACGTGTGGTCAGCGATCGCCGATCCCATCGCCAGAGATCCGCTGAACAGCGCAATGGGCGCTGCCAGCATCAACAGCCACGCTCGGTGGTCCCACGTTTCGCCGGGATGAACCACCAGCGAAATCCACAGGACGTAACCGATCAGCAATGGCGTCGCGACGAGTGAGCCGATCGTCTCGGCGCGGAATGTCCGCCAACGCCGCGGCCGTTCGGCACGTCGCTCACGCATCTTGCGAAATTGCGGCACGAGGTACACAGACAGCATCACGGTGTAACACAGCATCACCGGTCGGACGAATCCGCGTAGTTCCGCCAGTTCCAACCCCGCCCAAATCGCCCCAGCTCCGGCAGCCCAAAACTGCACCATCGCATCGGCTCGGTCATAGGGTGGATCGTCACCGAGGACAGATTTCATGGTCGCCAGGTCGGTGTTGACGCGCTGGAGTTCTGTTTGGCTCATCGTTCACCCCTCGGCAGCGGGAAAGTGTTCAGTTGCATCTTGATTGAAAGTACTCTTATATTTAGAGTATGTCGAGCGAACTCGAATGTCAAGCTCTAAGAATTGGCCGGTCGTGAGAAACGTTTCGCGAACGCACCGCGGGACGCGGTACAATGGACACTCGCCCGGAACCAACGAATGTGTGACGCGGGAGGACGCAACATGAATTCGTGCTCCAAATTACTTGGCTTCGCCATTGCGGTATTCTGCACTGCGGCTTGCCTCGAATCCCGGTCCGTTTGCGGGGATGACGAGTTGGCAAAAGCGCCTTAGCACTTGTCCAAGCACAAAACCGTTGCAGGTCACCGTCGGGCTGGCGTGTTGAGAACTTGATCTTGACACCGACAAAAACTGGCTGTGATGAATCGCTTCTTGTGCGTCTTCATCCGTGGGTCGGTTTTGCCATCCGTGGGCGCAACGCCGGAAAACAACGCCCACGGATGGCAAGGCCGGCGCACGGATCTGACAGAAAAACCGGATGAGCAGGGTTTCGAGTCAATACCACGTCTTCAACTGGCCACCATCGAGCCCGTCCCGGGGGAACCGATGATTGAGGACCCAACACAAGCCTGGAAGTGGGTCAATGGAAATCGCCAGCATTGAAGCTCCCAAAACTACTCGTCGGAGATACAGAACAGGTTTTGCGTTCCACGGATGAGTAGCCGGTTTGAGACTGGGACTGGCGAGGCGATGATCGATTCGTCCATTGGATTTTCCGCAAGCAACCTGAATCCGTCTTTGATTTCGGCCACAAACACCGTGCCGTCTTCGCGCGGGGCGTAGAGCTTGCCGCCGGCGATCATCGGTGAACCATAGAACTTGGCGCGGTGTTTCGGGAACGTGTCAGTCCACAGCGTCTTTCCGGTTTCAGGGGCCAAGCACGTGACCCGGCCTTTGTCGCCGACCACATAAACTTTGCCTTCGTAAGCGACCGGCGTCGGCACAAACGTCCCAACATCGTCTCGCTTCCAAACGCGGTTTGTCGCCGTAACGTCGCCTTTTCCATCAAGCCGGATGCCGTGCAGCCGCGGAATGCCTCGGTCGTTGCGTCCATAGGCGATGACGGCCATGTTTCCGCACACAACGGGCGTGGCGATGGACGGCCAGAGCTTGTGAGATTCGGGATTGAAATCGCCGCACGTCCACAACACTTTGCCGTTGGCCGCATCGTGTATCGTCAGGTGTTCGCCACCCCAAACCAACAGCGCTTCGGTGTCCTGATATTGAATCAAAACAGGTGTCGAGTAACCATGGTCGCCTTCGACGGGCGTCTCATAGTTGCGTGGTACCTTCCAAGTCATGTCACCCGTCACTCTGTCGAACGCCGCCAACCACGACTCGCCTTTGTGCATCCTCGTCATGACCACAAACTTTTCGGTGAGCACGGGTGATGTTCCATGATCCCAAAACAGTGTGTCAGGCCCGAAACGTTTGACCAGGTTGGTTTGCCATCGAATCTTCCCGTCCAGGCCGACGGCGGCAAGCGTTCCGCTCTTAAAGTTCACGAACACATTTTCACCGTCGGTAACGGGCGACGGATTGCAACCCGATCCGTTGCGGTGTTTCCCTGGGTTCTCCTTGCCAAACTCGGCATGCCAAAGTCGTTTTCCGGACCAATCGAAAGCGATCAACGAATCGATCCCTTTGGTCGGTGCGGTCACATAGATTCGCTGGTTCCAAACGATTGGTGTCGAGCACCCTTTGCCCGGCAACTCGGTTTTCCAGAACACACGATCCGCGGCCCATTTGACAGGATAGTTGCCCAATTCGATGCTGCCGCTGTCTTGCGGGCCACGCCAACGCGGCCAGTTCGCCAGCGAATCTGCCGCGACCAAATGGCCAAAACTCGAAAGCAAGATCAAGATAGGAACAGCGGTTCTGCAACTCATTTTCAACTCCCACTCCTGTTTGTCGCGGTTTTGTTTTCGCCGAGCGGACCTCGAACGATCCTAAGCAAGGATATCATGCAGCACGTTGCCATGAACATACGTGAGGCGGAACGCTTCGGCAAGGAACGGGAACAGGCACCTCGCTAGCACGACTTAATTCCAACGATTCTCGTGGATTAGCTCGGAGCCAGTCCCCGTTTTTGAACCGTGCCCAAAACCGAGCATGGACGCACGACTGTGTCTCTACATCCGTTATCAACGATTTTGATGTTATTTGGAGCACAAGACACGAAATCCGAATGTCGAAATCCGAAACAAATCCGAAATCCAAAGCACCAATGGTCGAAACAACAATCTGTGGTCTCGCCGCCGTGTTTGCGATTTTG
>CAYFJO010000188.1:0-20046 GCA_964343305.1 uncultured Pirellulaceae bacterium
TTCAAGTTTTGAGGACCAAGACTTTTCCGCATCACTTGAGTTTTTGAATTTGGAGCTTGTTTGGGATTTGTCTTTTGTGATTTGTAATTTCCTACGGCTCGGGCCAGTTCAGATGTTTGTGCAGAAAATCAAACGTGCCTTGTCCGTTGATCGTGTGGGGTCCTTTGAAAAACTCAAGCTCGCATCGATCGGGCAATCCCAAGCGTGCCGCGTAAAGATGCCTCACCTTGGCGAATTCATACGCGACGGCTTCGTCCGGCGCGACACCATCAAAGTGTCCTCGTTCGACCATGAATGGCCGCGGAGCAATCAAGGCCGCCATCTCGGCATAGTTAAAAGTGCTGCCAAGATCGAATTCGAAGATCTCGTACTCGCCGGTAAACATGTAAGTGAACCAACTGCGCGTGGATGCGTTCTTCCAGACCCATTCATTGAAATCGGCCGAGCAAATCGAAAGACAGTAGTCCGTCACCAGCGACGGGATTCGCATCGCACTCTTGCCGCCGTACGACAATCCATAAAACGCGATGCGATCGGGATCGACGTTGGGCTGTGTTTTTAGCCAGTTGATGATCTGCTGGTGCTGCGGCACGATCACCGAAAACAGCGTCTTCTTGAGCGGATAAGCCTTTCGCTGCAACGTGCGAAACTTGTCCTTACCAATGTACAGATTTTGTGGCGCGAACGTGATGAAGCCGCGTTCGGCCAGCTTGGCGGCAAAGTCGTGATAGGCACGATGACCGCCGCTGATGACATCGGCCGGACGGCCTTCCAAGCCGTGCTGACAGACAACCACGGGGCGTTTGTCTCCCGGCTTCAGATCTTTCGGCAGCAGCAACACGCCGTACGCGATTACGTCGGGAAACACATCCAACACAACTTCGTAGCCCGTCCACTTTGCTTCGTCGTATGCCTTGCGAGTGCGCGGATGAAACGGCATCAACTTGTGGTCGAAATGACCAACCACTTCGTGCCGAAAGTTGTCACGGAATCGTACGCTGGATTCTTCATATTTCTCAATGGAACTCGTGTCGACGACGTTTGCGCCGTCCTGGCGATCGTGGCGCGTCAAGCCGATGTTCATGAAGTCGCGGCGGACGTAACTCGCTTCGGTCAATAGCCATTGATTGTGCTGATCGATCTCACGAATCTGGCGTTGTAAGCGAGTCTTTGGATCAAAGCTCGGGCGCAAGTTGGTCGGCGCGTCGCCTAGTGGGTTCGGTGGGATCGGATCGCCTCTTTGTAGATCAGTGCCATTTGTCAACCAAAGAAAAGTCATCGTCATCTCTTCGTTACAGAAATCATCGCGAATCGTTGTATCGATAACAAATTGACTGTCCGCGCGGCGATCGCCGACCTTTAGTTCGCGCACCAAATCGGCCAGGCGTTTGGCCTCGCCCTTGATGGATTCCTCTGAATGCCATTTCAACTCCGCCGGTGCTCCACCTTCGCTGGGCAACTTCAATTCCGGCCCCTTGGCACTGTCGATTACCAGCGCCCGCGACGCGATCATCGAGGCAACTTCGGCGTCGCCAAACTGTTCTAGCAACCCAAAGACGCTGCGATCGATCGGCTGATTCCAAATCCCTTCGCGCGGTCCGAAATAGCCGCTGACACAAGTCGCATCGATCCTCGTATCGAGCGCCCCCGCGTACATCGCCAACATCCCGCCTTCGCCGTAGCCGATGACACCGATGCTTGGATTCCTGCGGCCCGCCTCTTTCGAGAACCAGTCGACGACCGCCAGAACCTTTTGCAACTCGTAGCCGATCAAATGCCTTCCCAGTTCAAAGGACGCTCGATAGGAGAACTCGCGGTTAGTCAAATTAGGTCCGCCCGATCGGTCGGGTGCGTGCCGTCGCTGCATGTCGCGGCTGATCAATGCTGGAACGACAACGCGGCAACCGTTCCCAACTAGCCACCGAGCAAACTGCGACTCGGCCGCAACCCCGTCCGTCAAACCAACGATTTGTTCCGGAGTTTGATCTGCATCGGGAATGGCGATCACGTCGGCGGCGATTGCCTTCCTGTTGTCGGGAACCAGTAACAACCCTTCGCCGTGAATGTTGCGAATCACGGGCCAGCGGACGGCGTAGATTCTGTAACCGTCGCCGCGTCCCACCAGCGCCGGCTGCGAAGTTGTCGAAATGAGTTCCAATCCATCAAACGCCACGCGCTCGTCACGCACACCAAGAATGTGAGCCAGCCGCTTCCGATTCGGCTCGATCGATTTGTTGTAGTTCTCCGGCGAGGAATAATCGCGCTGCCAATGTTTCGCTCGCGACTCGACCGAATTGTCGATCTCGCGCAACAAAAACTTGTCGACACCCGCGACAAGCTGCATCGCGATGTCGCCTTCGATCTCTAATGACTTTGTATTGGCAAGTGGTTCATTTTGCTCGCCCACTCCCACACGGATAATTGTCAAGACAGTGAAACAAATCGTGATCCAGAAGGGATGTCGTGTTAGCATGTTGTTTCCACCTTAAATGAAATGGCTGATTTCCTATTTGAATGAACTACCGTGCAAGCAGTATAACAGTTGCTGTTGCGAATGATATCATCAAGCTTCCCCACATTCCTTGACTTGTTGATGGAACCAATGAAAGCAAACCTCATCGTCTCGATCACCGCGCTGATGCTCTGGCCACAACTCGCCGCGGCCCAGCCGTGGCAACGGCACACGATTGACAATTCGTCACGCGGAGCGGACGGAGTTCGCCTGGCAGACGTCAATGGCGATGATCTTCAAGACATTGTCACTGGCTGGGAAGAAGGCGGCGTGATTCGTGTGTACATCAACCCAGGTCGAAAGCTCGCCAAGCAAACGTGGCCGGCAGTCACGGTCGGCAAAGTCAAATCTCCCGAAGACGCCGTCTTCGCTGATTTGGACGGGGACGGCGCGACGGATGTTGTGAGCAGTTGCGAGGGGCGCACGCGCACGATGTTCATCCACTGGGCTCCCAGCGATCGAAAAAAATACATGGATGCTTCGAGTTGGCAAACGGCGTCGATTCCGTGTACCGAACAAAAACAAATGTGGATGTTCGCCTTGCCGATGCAAGTGGACGGGCGGCATGGTTTGGATCTGATCGTCAGTTCCAAGGGCGGCGGCGCGACGATCGGTTGGCTGCAAGCACCGGAAGACCCGCGCGATGTCGCGGCCTGGAAGTTTCACACTTTGTACAACGCCGGATGGATCATGTCGCTGCAAGCACATGACATGGATGGCGATGGCGATCAAGATGTTTTGGCGTCTGATCGCAAGGGAAAGAATCGCGGCATTCTTTGGCTTGAAAATCCCGGCGCGAAACAAACGCAGAGCGGCGTTGCGTGGAAAATCCATCGAGCGGGTGCTTCCGACCGAGAAGTCATGTTTTTGACCGTCACGGATCTGGACCAGAACGGTCAAGGTGATGTTTTGTGTACAGTCCGAGGAAATGGCATCAGCTTGTTGAAGCGCGATCGGGAAACGAATCCCGAATGGAGGCATCAAGAGATTGCGATGCCGCCCAACTGTGGTACTGGCAAGGGCGTCGCCGTCGACGACATCGACTTGGACGGCAATTTAGACATCGTCTTTTCGTGCGAAAATGCGTCGGGCGGCAAGTCGGGAATGCGTTGGCTGTCAAACGAGGGAGGCCAATGGCAAGACCACGAGATTAGCGGCCCGAAGGGTGTCAAGTTTGATCGCATCGAGTTGCTTGACCTGGACGGCGATGGAGATCAGGACGTGATCTGTTGCGAAGAGCGAGATAACTTGGGCGTCATTTGGTACGAAAATCCGACAAAGTAAATCACGCAGTGCGAACATTTGAAGCGGATGGCTCCGCTGCTGGACCGGACCGTGTTGCTGCGTTCGGTGAACCATGTGATCGCCGAGCACGTTCAGCAACGTCTTGTTGGGCAGCGGTTTGAAGTTGGGGCAAGCTGTCGGTGTGTCGGACGAGCTTGGCAACGAAGTTGTGGAGCGGATGGTTGAGTTTTGCGCATTCGGATTTCGTATTTTGAATTTGTTTCGGAGTTCGATATTCGGATTTCTGAATTGAAATGCGCGCAGGAAAACAAGAAATCCACGAATAGTTGAACGAGGAAAGTTCGCAAGTCTCTTCTCGTAAACCCTTTTCACCGACATTCTGGTGGGTTACCGTGGTGCATTCGTATTCTGCACACAGCCTTAAAGTGTGCCACTGGCTCTGCCAGTGGAGTCCCCAGGATGTGGATTAGCTTAGCTACACTGGCAAAATCAGTGGCACACGAATCGACGCATTATGGCCCGCAAGAAGAAATCTCGACGCAATAAACAAAAGCAAACCATGCCCCAAACGGCTCCCAGCGCGCCGGCGCCAAAACCATCTGGGCCGGCCAGCGACTCGGCGGACATGAAGTTGATCGAGACGCCGCCGACAACAATTGGCGGCATTCTGATGCGGCTTGGACCGGGTTTGATTGTGGCCGGTTCGATCGTCGGATCGGGAGAACTGATCGCTACGACGGCGACCGGTGCTCAAGCCGGGTTTACGTTGTTATGGCTCATCTTGATTGGCTGTGTGATTAAGGTTTTTGTCCAGGTTGAATTGGGACGGTTTTCGCTCGTGACCGGCCAGACGACGATGACGGGACTCAACTCCGTTCCGGGCCCAGTGATCAGTTTGTCGTTATCCGGTGATCCGAAGAAAAAGCCTTTGCGCGGCAATTGGATCGTGTGGTATTGGTTTCTGATGTTCATGGCCAGCATCGCGCAGCTCGGCGGCATCGTAGGTGCTGTCGGCCAGGCGTTGGCGATTAGCGCGCCGATTACCGAAGGCGGACGGAATTACAATGCGTATGCTGAAGCCGAAACGCAATTGATCGTCGTGCAATCGGAGTGGGGACTATGGCGCGACGCGACAACAAACCGTGATTACGACGGCGAGCAAGATCCTGCGAAAGAAATGATCCGGGCGCTGGCCACGACATACGACTACGAAAGACGCGCGAACGCAGCCTTCAAGCCGCTCAAGAAAGCCGAACGCGACGCGGCCGACGACGCGGAAAAGAGAGCGCAATTTGTCGCGGAACTGGCGGCCATTGAATCCGCCGCCAAGTTTCTCGTGAAAGAGCCAACCGAAGACATGCAGCGCCTGGTCGCGTACGCAAGTCTTTACATCTTCTATGATGCCAAGCTGGAAACGGCACGGCAGTCGTTTGAGAAGGATGAGAAGGATGAGTTTGCGGCAAAGTCCGCGGCAGAACTGCGTGATCGCTGTGATTATCTACGCGGGCTGATCGATGGGCTGGAAGTCAAAACCAATTCGTCCGTATTGGCGGAATTGACCGCCGCTCGGAAGTCATCGCGCCCACCCGACCCGATCGATGACAAATTGTGGGCCACGCTTGTGACGGCGATCACGGTCGTCGTGCTCGTCATGGGACGCTATGGCTTGATCCAGTCCTTTTCGACCGCGATGGTCGGTTTGTTCACTTTGATCACCGTTGTGAACTTGTTCATGTTGCAAACGCATCCGACTTGGCAAGTCGACTTTTCTGATATTATCGACGGAATGCGATTTCGTTTGCCGGAGGGCAATACATGGAGTTCGTTGGCGACCGCATTGGCGACGTTTGGCATCATTGGCGTGGGGGCCAGCGAATTGGTGACGTATCCGTACTGGTGTATTGAAAAAGGGTATGCGCGATTTACGGGGCCGCGAAACTCTTCACCGGAATGGGCCGAGCGGGCACGTGGCTGGATGCGTGTAATGCGATGGGACGCCTGGTGTTCGATGGTGGTTTACACTTTCGCCACGGTCGCGTTCTATTTGTTGGGCGCGGCGATTCTGGGCCGCACGAGCTTGGATCCGAAGGGTCCGGAGATGATTCGCTATCTCTCGGTCATGTACGAGCCGGTGTTTGGCGGCATTGCCCAGGGCATGTTTCTGTTTGGTTCATTCGCCGTTTTGTACTCGACGTTTTTCGTTGCCAACGCCAGTTTGGCTCGAGTGTTCTCCGATGTGCTGCGCGTGTTGAATCTGGCTCGAGACGGTGACGAAGGACATCGTGCGCGGGTGCGAATTCTGAGCGGAATACTGCCAATCACATGCTGTTCGTTTTATTGGATGGGCTTCGAGCCGCAAGGTTTAGTTCTGTTCAGCGGCTTTATGCAGGCGACGATGTTGCCGATGGTGGCCGGAGCGGCGTTGTATTTTCGGTATTATCGATGCGACAAGCGGATCGAACCGGGACGAGTTTGGGACGTTTTGCTCTGGATCTCGATGGCCGGGATGCTGTTGGCCGGCGGATATGCGGCCTGGATGAAGATTGGCAAATTGATTGCCCCATAGTGTGCGGCCATATTCTACGGCAGTCGAGAATGATGGCGAGGCTAACCTCCGAAGTCAGCTTGCTCGTGCTATTTGGCAAGCTACGCTTTTGATAGAGTCAACTGAATCGGGGCAGTAATCGTGGTAATGCCCAATGTTGGATACGATCATCTCAAATACTGATCAGCGCGGGGAACCGAGGTTTCGTGTCACCGATCGCTATAACGATCAGGCAAAATCTGCGCATAGTGCCGATTCTGATGCGGTCAACACCAACTGCCCGCTGCTGAAAATCGAAGTTTTCCGGCGAGTCGAAGGCGAACTCTATCTCGGTTCCGGGCGATTGATCGACATCTCGCGGAATGGCGCCAGGTTGACGTTGTCGACAGAAATGCCAGTTGGGCATTCGATTGGCATTCGCATGCAGATCGAAGAAGTGGATTTGGAATACATTACGGCGGGCGTCGTTTGTTGGAACGCCTGCATTGGTCCCGACGCTTGGATGGTGGGCGTGACGCTGGCCGCTGAATTTCCTGACGATATCTTCCTTACATTTGTCACTCTCGACCTGATCGAACGTCGACAAGGGGACCGTAGTGATGTCACGATCCGGGCTCGCCTCGCGGATGATGGGGAAGACGCGGAACCTCTGAACGTGCAAATGTTGAACTACTCAGGGGAGGGCTGCTGTATTCTGGTGCCTCACACACTGGAAGTTGGCTCTCCTCTCGGTCTCGAAGTCGTGGCGGACGGAAAGACTTCGATGGTCAAAACCGAAGTTCAGTGGTGCAACGAATGCGTGATTGGCCATGTGGTCGGATGTCAATTCCTGGAGGCCGGCGCTGGCGAGTTGGTGAAAGTCGCGCTGATGTCGGAGAAATCGCAACCGGCGAAGGGCAGGCACGACGAGCCGCCCGAGTTAAAAGGAATCATCTCTCCCTGGATGTGGGTTGGCATCGCGGCACTGATCAGCGGTGTTGTCTTTGTGCTTTGGTAGAAGCGCGAGCGGTCAGTAGGACAGGTTGGCAATCCGTCCTACATTCCATCGCCCAAGCGATGCCCCGTTCGTCGCAGATCGTATCTTTCGATCATTTTCGGTGTCACGTGCAGTGACGCATTCGTGATCCAACCGGCTGCTTCGAACAGTCTTTTCAAACTCCGGCGGCGACGGCGACGAATGCCGACCGTGATGATTGGCGACAGGATCAAGGCCAAGACCAGAACCGCCGACATCGCCAGCGTCAGGGGCTCGACGTAGCTGGCCAGATACGCCAGGAAGGCGACCAAACCGCCAAGTGCCGAAATCAGCAGGCCTCCAAACGTCCGCATCATGGCGCGCAAGGATCGGCCTGCCAGCGTCAGTTGCGGCTGGGACGTGCCGGACGACGCGGGATGGGAGACAAACAGCACTTGCCACACTCGCTGGGTAAACCGCCAAACGCCGCCGGTCACTGACTTCAACATGGCCCAGCCACCCGCTGGATTCCGCGCGATCTTGGTGACCGTCGCCGCGGTTTGACGTCCGTCCGCATATTCGAACAGGCCGGCCGATCCCGGTTCGATCTTGTCCAAGTCGCCCGACAGGATTGGCAGCGCCATCGTTTCGCTGTCCGCGCTCGCGTAAACCAGATCGACATACGATGTGCGGACCGCCTGTTGGTGCGCGACCTGATCATCCACCGGCATCGCCAGTGAAAAACGCTGACCGTCGATGACCAACGACCCCATCTCGGACCACGGCCGGTTGGTTCCTTGGAACAACTGCGCAAAGCTCACAAAGCTGTTCGCCAAATCTACCATGTTGGCTTGATACAGAACCAGCTTTTCCAGCAGCGCGGCGGCTTCCTTTTCGTCCGCGGACAGTGGTTTGTCGTCATCCGATGGCGCGAACTTTTGCTTGACTTCCGTCCACTGCCGCTGCGACAAATGTGTCTCCGAAAACAGCATCGGTTGCAGCACCTGGTCACGAAATTGATGCAACTCGCGAGTGTAAAACGGATTCAATGGCTGATCCCATCGCAGCGTTTCGTCGCTTCGCGGTACAGCAATCGACGCACGCTCCAATAGCTGGTCGATCGCTTCCGCATCGCTCCAATTCACATCGCTCCACTGGTCGCCCGCCGCCGTGATTTGATCGGAGATTCGTTGATCAAAGGCAACGACGGAACACTGTTTGAAATACTGATCGATTCTTGGCCGCAACCGCTCGAACAACGCCATTCGCTCCCGCTCTTCGTCGGCCTGCTGGTCGAAAACCGTGTCTTGAGCCGCGACAGTCTCCAGCCCCGCCGCGTTGGCTGCGTGGACGCTGCCACGGATTTGATCCAACGTGATTTGGTCGTTGTTCGCACGATTCAGCCTTGCCAAAATGTGTCGCGCCGCAGATACGATTGCCCGTCCGTCCGGATGCGCGGTGTTTACCGTCGACAAATCTAAGAATGCCTCTCTTCGCGACACAGCGCCAAGATCGACAAGGCATTCGTTCAGCCAGTGGACGGCCGTTCGCAAATCGGCGGCAAAAATCCGATCGGGTTGCGTTGCCGCGAGGAATTCCAAGAACCGGCGATCGCCGCTCAGCGCCGAAACCGGCGCGCTGGTCGCGGCCCAGCGAACTTCGTCACAACCGATCGCGTCTCGAAGTTCTTCCACGGACCGCAATTCAATTTCGGCAAAATCCTCCTGACTCCTGAAATCGTGACGCCGTTCGACGGGCGTCGTCGACGGCACAACAACTGGTTGTGCTGGCTCGGTGACCGCAATGGATGCCGCCGCGACCGTATCTTCGACAATCGGTGGCTCTTCAACGACAGGTGCAACTTTACCCGCACGAGACATCGCCGCGTCGAGTTGCATTTCGACGGTTTCTTCGGCGCGGATCTCAACCGTCGATTCATCGACGTGTCGAGGTGCGCTTTGCGACGAGCGTAATATGTCCAGCTCGCTGTCGACGGACATCAGACTCATGTCATACGTCTCAGTATCACCCGATAGCTCGTCCACATCAAAAGCGTCGCGGACTTCGTTGGCAAACGCTGGTTGAGAATCGGCTAGATTCAAATCAGGAATGAGGGCATTGACGGGTGGAGCCGATGGGTCAATTCCCAGAGTAACTTGCGCGTCCGCCGTTTCGTTGGACGGTGCCTGGAGTTTTGTCACGTCGAAGCGGCCATTGTCTTGCACGCCCAATGCCGCGACCTGTTCTTCGGTCAGCACTTCGCTGCAAACCTCTTTGGCTTCGGCTTCCAAGGCCAGCATTTCTCGTTTCAGCCGGACCAACTCGGTTTTGTGATCGTCGGTAACGCCTGCCGCAATTTGATAGACGCGGCGCAATTGGTCTTTGTCCGACTGTCCCTCGACCATCGCGCGGCGCACGGCGCGACGGCCGGCAAGCCGTTGTTCGTTGCTGACCACCAACTGGTAGTCGCGTGCCAAGGCCAGCAGGCGGCGCGTGTATCGCCGCGAGACGTTTTGTAACCGCGCTTGCTGCTCTTCGGATAGGCCCAGTTCGGCAAGCGGAGCAATCTGTTCTTCGAGCACGTGACGTTCCCAGGATACTTGGAAATTGCAGGACGAATCAAACTGTCAAGACCTGCTCAATCCCCATTGGATTCTATTATTTTGACTGGCGGTGCACTTTGCAAGCAATCGGGGAATTCCCCAATCTTCGGCTGCCAACACCAAATGTTGACGGGTTTTACCATGACCACGAGCGTCTTACATTGGGGGTTTGTCGGCAGCTCGAAGTTCACCAAATGCAATAGAAACAAGCACGATGACACAAAACGTCAAGATCGCGGGTGTACAAATGGATGTCACCCTGGGCGAAGTTCAAACCAATCTAGACCGAATCGACCAGAAGTTGCAGGAAACCTCGGCGGCCGAAGCGAGCATCACGGTGTTTCCTGAATGTGCATTGACGGGCTATGGCTTTGACAGTCTGGAGGAAGCACGACCATGTGCCGAAACATTGCCGGGTCCGAGCACACAGCGAATCGCCGAGACCTGCCGTGAATACAACTCGTTTGCAATCTACGGGTTGTTGGAGTTAGACGGCGAGCGATTGTTCAACGCCTGCGTGCTGGTTGGTCCCGACGGAGTCGTTGGCAGCTATCGCAAGGTTCACCTGCCATTTCTGGGGATCGATCGATTTGTTACGCCGGGTGATCGCCCCTTCGAAATCCACACAGCGGGCGATGTGCGCGTTGGCATGAACATCTGCTACGACGGCTCGTTTCCAGAATCGGCGCGGGTGATGGCGTTGGCCGGAGCGGATTTGATTGCGTTGCCCACCAATTGGCCGCCGGGTGCACACACGTTCGCTGACTACGCAATCAACTGCCGGGCGATGGAAAACTGCGTCTACTACATCGCTGTCGACCGCGTCGGGACCGAACGTGGATTCCCCTTCATTGGCAAGAGCCGCATCTGCGAAACGGACGGCCGTGATCTTGCCTTTGCACCTGGCGACGACGAAACGATTCTCTACGCGGAAATTGATCTCGCCCGCGCTCGCAACAAACATCTGGTCCGCATCCCGAACAAACACGAAATCCACCGCTTCGCCGACCGCCGCCCCGAGATGTACAAAGCAATCACCGATCCCGTGCGCGAAGAACACGTAAGAACCAGGCAGCGTCCCGGCGATGAATCGTAGCCGGATTCGACAGAATTTGGAAAGCGGTCGCCACGACCACCCCAATCCGACGCGTCGGTTACACCGCTATAGCCTCCTCGCCCTGTGAGTCAGCACACCGGCGATTTGGCGAGTTTCCGGACTCGTCCCGATTGAGTGTCCCCCGGCGGCTTCACGCACCGTCGCGATGAGATCGTAGGCCGACGAGCCTTTTAGCAGATAACTCGACACGTTGTAGGAGAGCGCTCGAGTGATGTAGGACGAATCGCGGTAGGCAGAAAACACAACAACCGCGGGTTCTAACTCTTCTTGGGCGAGACACTCAAGAACTTCCAATCCAGTCATGTCGGGAAGTCGGATGTCCAGAACAAGAACATCTGGTTCAAGCTCGCGTACGCGTTGAACCGTTTCGTGCCCGGTTTTCGCTTCCCCAACAACCTCAATGTCCTCAGTCTGTCGACAAGTAAAGCGCACTCCCTCCCGTACCAATAGGTGATCATCGGCAACAACAAGGCGAATGGACATCAGATTCGGGCGTCTCCCTCAATAAGCTGCAATAACCACATCAATTGTGGGGCAGAACTGATTGTCGTCTACACGGGGAGAATCGTGCACCCCAAATTTAAAGAAATTTTGGATATTTGGCCAGCGTCGCTCCGCCGATGGCATGAACTTAACGGGAGCCGATGGCGCTTTTCCTCGGTTTCGTTGTTGGCAGCCACCGCGATTGGAATACGTTATCGGTCCTGTTCTTCTCGCTTGACGGATTCATCAACCGCATTTTCAAACTGCTCCCGAAAGGCTGCGTCAGCGTCGATTTCGGAAGCACCCTGTTTGAGATACGGCCTCGGCCGCGCGGCGAACTTGCCACCTTCCCAGCGGATGTCTTTGAAAATCGGCACTTTGCCGCGCCAGACGTCAGGCACTTTGTCCGGACGCTCTTTCTGGCCGGGAGTCAGAATCAAACTGGTGACGAAATCGTAGTTTTTCAACACTTCACCTTCGGGCGTGACAAACTGGTCCGCGGGCAGTTTCAAAGAATGCACGCCGGCTTCAGGCAACTCGACCAGAGCCGTAAAGCGCCTGGGCCTACGTCCGGTGTATCCACGCCAGCGGTCGTTGTCCAGAACGATCGCCAGCGTGTTGTTCGGCAACGTCGTTTCCATCTCAAGAGCCAGCGAAGCTCCACGCGGTCCCACAAATGCCGGGTCGTTCAACTTGTGAGTTTCGTAATTCCAGTGGACCGTGTGCCCGATGCCGACTAGCGACCAGTCCCGCCAGCCGTGGCGAAAATCTTCGATCAGTCGCTGGCGATCGCTACTGGGTTTGACGCCAGCGTCGGCAAGTTGATGCGGAAAGGCTTTGCGACACTGGCTCGTGACCGTCAGCCGCGAAGTGTCCGCGTGTCCCCGAGGCATCTTGAGTGGCGTGCCGGTGTCATACGTAACGTTGGCAAAGACGAACAGCGGCTCGCTCAATTCCATGATGGGGCAAGCGGCGGTGAACGATTCGCCCTCACGCGTCACTTCCGCGGACCGCCAGAAACGGGCGCGCGGATCGCGGTCGTAGCCGTAGAAGATTGCGACCGATTTGAGCGGATGCGGGACGGAAAGATCCGGCTGCACGGTGAACCGTGGGATGCCGTCGTCTGACTTCAGATCCAGTCGAGCGGTGGCTGTTTTGGGAAATGCAAAGGTGCCCTTCAGGTGCGTTTCGAACCATCGTACGCGCGCGGCATAGTTGTCCGCGGTGAAACGATGATTCATGTGCGGCGTGAAGGACATCGCGCCGTTCTGTTTCGGAAGTGAACGAAACCCCCGCAGCACCTTCTCCATGGGCGAATTAAAATCGTTGGTCGCCCCCAGAAACATTAGCGGACATTGGATGAGCGGCCAATAGTCCTTGCAGTCGAGCGTCCGCTTGTAGAGATCGCGATTTTCGATCATGTGTCGAGCGGAACCTGGCACACCGGTGATGTCGGAATAAAGATAGCCGCTTCCACCGACGGATGGAGAAGCTGCTTTCACGCGCGGGTCAATCGCCGTCAGCACCGTCAGCCGGCCGCCCATGCTGTGGCCCGTCAACCCAACGTTCGAGCCATCCGCTTCGGGCTGTTGTTCGAGAAACGTGATCGCCCGCCGCGCCGCCGCGGAATACAAAAGCCAACTACTGTTCCACGGGTGCGGGATGTCGTGAATGGTGTCTTCCGCGGGCGTGGCTCCGTTGTGATGCTTGGGAGCTACAAAGCCAGCCGGGATTCCCGCCCAGTCCGTATTCGGATCGTCCTTCTCTCCGATCACATGCTCGCCCCAGTTCACCGCAACGGTCGCGTAACCGTGCGATGCCCAGAACCGGGCCGTTTCCGATTGTGCTCGCTGGCCACCGCCGTGAAGCTGCACGATTCCCGGAAGCCGCTTGCCGTCCTTGGGAAACGCATAGAACGCGGCGACTTGGGTTTTCTTCTTCGCAAAAGTTCCCACGACATAGCGAATGTGCCGCAACACGATGCCGCCTTCGATCGACTCGCGAATGACCTCGGTTTCCAGCGGCTCCGCGCGAGGATCGTACTGCGCCCAGGTCTGCTCGACCGACTGCGGGACTTCGGCGGCAAACACCACTGGTGACGCGGCGAGCATCAGCGCTGCCAGCAGTCGGATTTGGTAGTTCATCGAATTCCTACTTCGGCAAAACATGTTCATTGCCAAATTGCCAAGCACTCCTAGCCGTTGCCCAAGGGTACGGTAAAAAGTGGCCTACGGCCAGAATCGATCACGGCGTTGCGTCCTGGCCGGGCTGATCACAACCTACCTCGTGATCTCACAATCTGGCAGTGCCGTTTGCAAAGACTTGATGCCGGCGCGAGTCACCTTCGACTGGTTTTGTAGATTCAGTTTCCGCAGCGACTTCATTTCCTTCAGATGTTCAAGTCCAAGATCGGTGACATGCGTGTAACTGATTTGCAAATCTTCGAGACTTGACATGTCAGTCAGGTTCCGCAGCGTCTCGTCGGAGAGATTCACTCCGAAAAATCGTAGCTTGCGAAGATTGATCAGGTTCCGCAAGTTCGCAAAACCTTCGTCGGTGTAATGAAACGAACAACACAAATCTAGCTCGCGCAAGTTCATCAATCCGTGCAGATGGGCGAGCCCAGTTCCGGTGAACGCGTTGCTCTTCAGCCGCAGCGAACGCAAGTTCGACAGTCGTTCAAGGTGCTTCAAGCCATCGTCGGTAATCCGCCGGCTGGTGATCGTCAGATTTTCCACATCACTCAGTCCGGCGAGATGAACAAGATCGGTGTCCTTGATGTCGCGTCCGATGAGTTCTACGGCGACGGCCGGTTTACCAGGACGATCGTTGTCGATCGTGATCTTTCCACCGATCTTTGCAATTGCCGCGATGCACGACTGTTGGTCGACGGTCAATTCGTCCGCGTCACCAAACCTCACGACGACGAATAGCAAACCACCGATCAGCCAGAATGGTCTTGTCTTCATGCAACTCTCCGCGTGCCAAAAAACGACACGTTGTCAATGCTCAGTTCTACTCGCTCACAGCAACTGGTCAAAAACTCTTGCGATCTTCCTTCGCCCGATTCTAGGTAACTTTTCCTGGTTGACATCCGACGTTTAACGTAAAGACAGAATGTCTTAAACGCAAGTTCTTTTCGATCGTGACGGGCGAACTAAAACACGGCAACATTCAAGACATTTTGTTTTGTTTCTGGCGGCTGTACCCGGTAAACTTTATGGACAGAACAAAAACGTCGAACTTTTTCCTGAGGAGCAAGCTATGTGTTCTTGGCAATCGATTCTTTTTGCGGCATTGCTGTTTTGTCATCTCCCTGGATCTGTGAGTTGGGCAGAAACGAAAAAGGATGACTCTGCCGCGAAAGCGAATGAGGCGGTGACCAAGTCGGTGAAGCGAATGATTCAACTGGTCGATCAGCGCTCCGTCAACAAGGTAACGGGCGACGAGCCGCTGGGACTTCTTATCGTCGATACGAAGACGGGCAAATCGCGAGCCCTCGCGATCGAGCCGATGGAGAGTTTTGCACATTGCGGCTCACCGTGCTGGTCGCGCGATGGGCGACGAATCCTGTTCGACGCTTCGCCGGGAAAGAATTATGCGGCAACACGTTTGCAATCAATCGACATCATCAACATGAACGCCGAGCCACGAGAGATCGGCGCCGGCAACTGTCCGACACTGTCGCCCGATGGCAAGAAGATCGTGTACCTGTCAAACGTCGGCGAGCGCGGCATCTGGGTCATGGACGCCGATGGCGCCAACAAGAAACATCTCGGTGGATACGGCCGCCCCGCATGGTCGCCCGGCGGCCGTCACATTTTGATTGCCAGTTTTGGAAGAAGTTCCAGCTTTACACTGATGGACCCCATGACAGGAGCGGAAACATCGATCCAGCTCGAAGGTTACACGTTTCACACCGTCCCCGCTTGGGGCGCGGACGACAAGACGATCCTGAGCACGGTCGCCTGGGAAGGCGGCCGAGGCCTGGCGGCGATCGACATCAGCGAACCGGGCAATGCGAAAATCAAGCAGATGATCTACGAAGGCGATTTGTACCCGATGTGCCCTGCTTATTCGGCCGCGACCGATACCTACTTCTTCATTGGTGCGAAAAAAGGTAACGCGCTATACTCAATTCGACCTGGTCACGATCAAGAGCCGAAACTGCTGGAACCGGATCGCGAGAGAGAAAAACAGATGTACTCCTTGGTCGTTTCGCCCGACGGTCGTTATTTGCTCTTTGCCAGCGATCGCTCGCCGGACGATGAAGAAAAGCCAGCGGCGGAGTAGCTAGGAGCGGAAAGAATGTCGACACTTCGTTTGCCGACGGCCAGCATGATTTGCTGCTCATTGTTGCTGCACTTTCTTGAGAACGATTCACGTGCCGTTGACGAAGATCAGATCGATGTTCCGAAACATCTTCGCAAGTTGCCCGATGCCGACGACGTCAAGGACATCACCTCGGTCGACACGCGGATCGACGACGACGCACGAAAGCGATATGTGCTGATCGGTCCGAAGGCGAAGGCCGAGCAGCCCGATGAAGGTTGGCGATTGTTGCTGATCATGCCCGGTGGCGATGGGAGTCCGGATTATCATCCGTTCATCAAGCGGATTTACAAGCATGTTCTGCCAGACAACTATCTCGCCGCACAAATCATCGCGCCGGAGTGGACCCCGGAGCAAGCGAAAAAGCTGGTTTGGCCCACTAAGACGAACCCCTGGGAAGGAATGAAGTTTTCGACCGAAGAGTTGATTAACTCGGTAGTCGACGACATCGGCACGAAGCACCAGTTCGACGCCCGATACGTTTTTACTCTCACGTGGTCGTCAAGCGGCCCGGCGGCTTACGCGATTTCGCTGCATGAGAAAACTCGCGTCACCGGCTCGCTCATCGCGATGTCGGTCTTCAAACCGAACAAGCTTCCATCGCTTGAGCGTGCCAAAGGCCATCGTTACTTCATCCTGCATTCGCCACAGGATTTCATTCCCATCCGCATGGCGGAAGACGCCGAGACAAAGCTGAAAGAGAACGGCGCCGCGGTCAAACTTCAGACGTATCGAGGCGGACACGGCTGGCGCGACGATCCGTATGGCAAGATGCGAATGGGGATCGAGTGGCTCAGTGCGGACGACTAGGCTTCACGCTCCACACCTTCACGCGCGGATCAGATTGAGGAAATCCGCAAACGACGCTCGGATTCGCGGTCTCACTTCTTCGGTGATTTCAATTCGATCACAAGCATGTTCGGACCGCTCTTTTCGGAGACCGTCACGACTTGAGACGACGTGCAGGTGGGGCCTCGGATCCCGGAGAACATCATGTCTTCTGGAGTCATCGGCGCGTACGCGATTGCTTTGACTCGGTATTTGCCGGAGCTCAAAGCTTCGGTCGTGAACTCCGCGCTGTTGGTCTCAATCACTTTGACTTGCGGTTTGCCTGCGATCAATTGCGAATCGAACGATGTCGTATACTTTTGGCTGCTGAACGGATCTTGCACAGGTTCGACCGACTCGACGCTCAGCATCACCCCGGCCAACTCCAGATCCTTCGGCCATTTGACGACCCCAGAAACCCGCTTGCCCGCTTTACGAACAAAACTCAACTCGTGGGACTCGCCAGACTTCAGCTCGAGAAACTCACGATCAACAAACGCTCCGTTGCCAACGCTTCCGTAACGATGCATTCTCGATCGGCAGAATTGGTATCTGCCAGGCGGCAACGAAGTCATCTCGAGCGACTCGCCGTTCTTGACTGTGAACGTTCGCGTCGATTGCACTCTTTTGAAACCGTCCATCATGTGCGTCAGCAACTGGTAGAAGATCTTGGTCTCGGCATCGGCACCTTCGATGTCGACGGTGATGGTCAGTTTCGTCGGCGCGGGTAGTTCGATTTCGAGTTCGTCTTTGGACTCGGGGTCGATGTTCACGGCCCAGGCGTCGAGCGACTTTGAGGAAAGGGCCAGCGACGTGGAACCGCCCGAAGGCAATTCGAATCGACCTTCGCCGTCGGTCGCGACGCTCTTGGCGCGAGGGTCGGCGCGGTTCATGTAGCGATCGTGCGCCTGTCCTTGATAGAGGTTCAACCCGCGGGGGCTGACTGCGAAGACGTTGACGCCGGCGATTGGTTTTCCTTCGTGATCCAGAACTTTTCCACGAATCGCCGCGCCGCGTTTCAGCCGCACCACAAGATCGAGTTCAGTAGTGCCTTCAGCCGGCGCCTCGGAAATGATCGGCTGCGGCAAATATCCATCAACGACCACGCGCGCCGTCCATCCGTCCCACCACTTGATCGTCGCGCGAAACTGACCCGTCTTCGACTGGGTGCGCCGCTCGCTGTATCCCCACGTGATTTTCTTTGGGTCTTTCGGATCGATGCGACCGGCCTGGATCATCATCTGCGTGATCGGTTTTCCGGTTTCGTCATCGACGATCTTTCCTTTGACGCTGATGCCCTGCGCGAATGTCGTCGACCACGCGAGAATCGAAATGACGCCAACCGTCAACACAAATCGTCTCGAACGTTGAGTGAATGCGTCCGTCATTGAAGCGGTTGTCGAATGAGTCATGACTTGCCCCTTCGGTTGTGTGCGTCGAACTTGGATAGATATGAGATGGGGAGCGACTTGCCATTCAATGTGTCGCTTTGCAACCGGTTTGTCAAACATGCGGCCGCGTGTCTGCATGATGGCGAGTCTCAAACTGACAAGAGATCGGCCGCGATCACGACGTGCCACTGGAACTAATCGGCAAGAACTCGGCGACGCCCTGACCTGGAAGCGGCGTCAACACGCGATGCAACGTCACGGCCAGCAAACCACCCGCCAGACGGAATAGCATTTCGTCCTACTTCCCCCGCAAAATCGCTTTCAACAAAAACATCCCGTTGTTCCAGTAACGACCGAACAGCCGCCGAGGTTCCTGCGCCAAGCGATAAGACCATTCCATGCCGATTCGTTGGATCCAACGCGGTGCTCGTGCGACGCCGCCAGCAACGAAGTCAAACGACGCCCCGATCTGTACACAAACTGGCGCTCCGATCGCTTCGTGATGCTTGGCCATCCAAAGTTCACCTTTGGGTTGACCGAACGCGACGTAAACAATGTCCGGCTTCGTTGCCCGGATGCGCTGGATCATTTCTGTTTCTTCTTCATCGGTCAGCGGCCGAAATGGTGGCGACTCGACGCCCGCGACCTGCAAGTCTGGATAACGTTCGGATAATTTGTCGGCTGCCGCTTGAGCAACTCCCGGCGCTCCGCCGAGGAAGAAGACTCGATGCCGCTTGATCGCCGCCCATTTCGTCAACGCGTAGATCAACTCCGATCCAGCCACACGTTCCGGCAACGGTCGCCCCGATCGACGCGACCACCACACCATCGGCATGCCATCGCACACGATAAACGACGCGTTGCGATTCACTTCGCGCAGTTCCGGATGGCGATCCGTCAACATGTTGTAGTTCAAGTTCGCCGTGATGAAGTAACCCGGTTCGCCCCAGGCGATCAGTTGATCGACGTGATGCAGTGTGTCAGCCAGCGATAAATACGAATACGGAACACCCCAGACTTCGATTTCGTCCGGTTTGACAGGTGCTTCGGCGGGCTGCCCGAACGGGTCGTCGGCGAGTGCTTCGTCAACGCGTTGTTCCAGCTCGGCAATTTGAGCTTCCAACTTCGACAATGCACCTTCGGCGTCTTTGACTTCGCGATTCAAATAGACGTCGGCTTGTGCATTGGTTTGCGTTTCAACACTCATAAGGTGATTTCCCTTTAGACTGCCACACGTATCCACACGTATAAGAATTAATAGGTTGCCGTTACAACTTAAAACGTGAACTGCCTTGGATTCATGCGCGTTTGTCGAAAACGACGATTCCGGTGCGAGCGAACCTGGCGGTCCTGCTGATTGCGCCGGTAACCCAAATAAAACGGCCCAGAGAACAAGCTCAGGCCGTAATGGAATGAAATGAGGATTCGAAGTATTTTTCACACTACGAGCCGCGGCTGCTGGGTGCCGAACAATTGCTGGACGTGATTTGTCACGTGACGGCGGTGCCCGAGAAATTCGGCACGTTGCCGGCCGGCACCAAGGCCACGCAATTGCCGTCGCCCGATTTGGCGAAGAATGATTTCCTGAAGATTTTTGGCCAACCAGAGCGGCAGACCGTTTGTGCTTGCGAGCGATCGAACGAGTCGAATCTCGGCCAAGCGCTTCAGCTTTACAACGGGCCGCTGGTTCATGGAAAGCTGCGCGACGCCAACAACCGTTTCCGAAAACTTGTGTCCGCCAAAAAGACCGACGAAGAAGTGGTCACGACGCTGTACCAAGCCGCGTTCCCAGCGATTCGGAAATGGCCGCCGCCGTGAATCACATCAAGTCTAAGGAAGACCGTATGACTGGCCTCGAAGATGTGTGCTGGGCCATTGTGAACATGAACGAGTTTTTATTTCAACACTAAACGCGCAGCAGACCACTACCCAAAAACTGGCAGGATAGATGTATGGCAGAATGACAAAGACAGGGTTTTTGGCGAGCGGCAGATGAGGATTTACCTGCCGCGTGGTTTGGTTGGGTGAATGGTAA
>CAYFJO010000189.1:0-19829 GCA_964343305.1 uncultured Pirellulaceae bacterium
ACGGCCGCCGCGTGAGTGAACGTCGCGGTGGGTTCAATCGCAGCGGCAGCCAGCGGCGTGGCAAGATTCCAAACGTGTGCCGACTTGTCGACACTTCCGCCCGCCAAGAATTTTCCGTCCGCCGAAACATCAAGACTCGTCAAAGCATCGGTCGCTCCACCGTAAGTACCCAGTTGTTTTCCATCAGCCACGTTCCACGCTCGCACTGTCTTGTCAGCTCCGCCGCTAATCAAGCGCGTTCCATCGGCGTTGAATGTGAGCGACGTCACGACACCCTCGTGCCCCGCGAACACGCGCGTATGCGACGTTGTATAAGTGTTGAGACCATTGTTCACGTCGATCGACAACAACGACTTGTTGTCCGCCGCAACCGCCACGCCCTTCGCCGCGATGTCGCCTGTGCTGAACCGCTGGATCGCTTGCCCAGCGACATCCCATGCTCGAACGCCGTCGCTCGAACAACTTACGACACGCAGATTGTCCGCGCTGAACGCTGTACTGACGATTCCAGCCGCATGCCCGGTAAGTGATGCAATCGCGGCCCCATCGGCGGCGTTCCAGAGTTTCACCAGTTTGTCCGCGCCGCCGGATGCGATCTTTGTTCCGTCGGCGGAGATGGCGACGCTCGACACTGCGGCTGCATGATTGACGCTGCGAACGGCTGCGCCTGTGCCTGCGTTCCATGTTCGAGCGGTCATATCGGCCGAACCGGAAACCAAAACATTGCCAGCCAGCGCGAGCGACGTGACCGCGCCGGTGTGTCCCGCCAACTTGCGAACTTCGGCACCATCCGCCACAGCGTGATGCGCGATCCCGTTGCCCGACGCAACAAAGATGCCCGTCGCGTCCGGTGTGAATGAGACGGCCGCGACCGCCGCGGGAAGTTTGACTTGGACCAGTTCCGGGAATTTGGGATCGGCCAGGTTCCACACGCGGGCCGTCGTGTCGGCCGAACCGCTGACAATTTTTGTCTTGTCGGCGCTGAATGCGAGGCTCGTCACCACGCCTTCGTGTCCCAGCATCGTCGCCACCACGTTGCCGTTGGCTGTGTCGCGAACTTGAATCGTCTCGCAGCCGCCGATCATGCCGGCGATGGCAACGCGGGTTTTGTCTGCCGTGAACGCGACTGGCCCGACCTTCGTCGCTGTGCCTGCGACGAGTTTCGGAGCGACCGGCAAGGTCCACAATCGAACCGTCCCGTCCGCACCTGCCGACGCGACTTGTTTTCCATCAGGATGAAACGCCAGATCACTGACCGCGCCTGTGTGCCCTTCGATTGCCAACTTGTCCGCGCCATCGGCGACGTTGGCAAACTCAATCACGCCTTCACCATTGCCCGTTGCGACCAACGCACCAGCCGCGCCGAGTGCAAGTGCGGTCACCGGGCCAACCTGTCCTGCGATCGCTCGTGTTTGTGTTCCGGCCGCCGCGTCGTACACGCGAACCGTCGCGTCGGCACCGCCCGTGATCGCGAACTTGCCGTCGGCACTGACGACGATTTTGTTGACCGCTTCGGCGTTTCCGGCGAGAGCCTTGGGAGCAACTGGTGGCAACTGCCAGGCTTTGAGCGAACCGTCGGCGCTTGACGAATAAAGTAGCTTGCCGTCGGCGTTGTAGGACAGTGCGGTGATTTGCCCCGTGTGAGCTTGTAAGACGCCTTGCTCCGCACCATCGGCGGCGTTCCAAAGTCGCAGTGCTCCGGTTGCGTCGCCGCTGGCGAGTTGGGCAAAGTCTTTGCTGAACGCGACGCTGCCGACCGATTCAGCGTGACCGGCGAGCGTTCGCACGGCGCCACCATCAGCGGCGTTGAACAACCGCACGGATTTATCGGCCGACGCCGTGGCGATCAGCTCGCCATCGCCGCTGGCCGCGATGTCTTGCACCGGCATCGTGTGCCCGGCGAGTGGTGTTCCGGCGACTGGCAATCGCCAGATTCGAATCGTCCCGTCTTCGCCCGCCGTAGCGAGTTGTTCGCCCGTCGGCTGAATCGCGACATCGTGAATCGCGCCAGTGTGCCCGGATAAACTCAATCGATCGGCACCGTCGGCCGCGTTCCATAGTTTCACGACGCCCGTCTTGCTGCCGCTGGCGATGAGCGCTGCGTCGGTGCCGAGTGCAACAGAATTGACAGGTCCGGGTTGTCCTTCGAGTGCTCGCACGAGTGCACCTGTCGTGCCGTCGAACACTCGCACCGCCGCATCCGCGCCGCCGGTAACGGTGACTTTGGCGTCTGTGGAAACGGCGACCGATGTGACGGCTTCGGTGTGACCCGCGAGTGGTTTCGGTGGCACGTGCGGAAGTTGCCACGTAGTGATCGCGCCGTCAGGGCCATTCGTAAACAGCAACTTGCCATCTGGATGGAAAACCAGGCTCGTCAGCGGCCCGACTCGTCCAAACAATTCGCCAAGACTCACACCGTCGGCGGGATTGGAAATTCGGATCGCACCGGTGGCGTCGGCGCTGGCGAGTTGTGCGTTGTCTTTGCTGAATGCGACCACGCCGACTACGTCCGTGTGAGCTTCGATCGCCCGCAGCATCGCGTTGTCGGCGGCGTTCCATAGTCGCACTGTTTTGTCGGCCGATGCGGTGGCGTACATCTTGCCATCGACGCTTGCGGCGACCGCTTGCACGGGCATTGTGTGTCCGGCCAGCGGTGTTGCCGCGACGGGCAAACGCCAGATGCGAATCGTTCCGTCCGTACCGGACGACGCGATCTGTTCGGCCTTGGGATTGAATGCGAGTCCTTTGATTGGGCCTACGTGGCCTAGCAGCGTGAGTCGATCAGCGCCGTCAGCCACGTTCCACAAGCGGACCGTGCCTGTCGCGTTGCCGCTGGCGACGATCGCGGCGTCGGCGCTCAGTGTGAGGGTGCTCACGGGATCAGTTTGACCTGCGAGCACTTTGGGTTCTTCAGGCGCCTCGGTGTTGTAAACGCGCACCATCGCGTCGGCCCCACCTGTGATGACAAGCTTGCCATCCGGTGTGATGACCGCGGCGTTGACCGCCATCGTGGCACCGGCCAGAGTCTTGGCCGGAACGAGCGGGAGTTGCCAAAGTTTGACTGAGCCCGCCTGGTCGGACGAGAGCACCATTTCGCCGCCGGGATGAAACGCCAAGCCACTGATCGGGCTGGCGTGACCACCGATTGTGCCGAGGACTGTGCCGTCCTCGGGATTCCAAAAGTGAATCACGCCCGCTTCGTCGCCGGCGGCGATTTGCGAGTCGTCCTTGGCGATGGCAAGCCTCGCGACTCCAGCGGCTGGCCCCTTCAAATCCAACAACAGCGAGTTGTCTTCGTACTTCCACGTCTTGACGCCGCCGGCTTTGTCGGCGGTGACCAGCCACTTGCCATCCGAGTTGACCAGCACGGCTTGGACGGGCATCTCATGTCCTGCGAGCGACGCAAGTGGTTCATAAAGATAAGTGTCCCATTGTTTGATCGTGCCGGTGCGCGAGCCGGTGACAAGGTTGCGCCCATTGGGACTGACGGCTAGTGCGAGGACTTGGCCTTGATGCCCGGCGAGCGTCCGCAACGGCATTCCCGTGCCCGCGTGCCACAGGATCACATTGCGATCGAAGCTGCCTGTCGCGATCACCCTGCCGTCCGGCGTGCTGCCCGCGACCGTCACCGAACTGGTGTGACCTTCGAGCGCCTGTTGAGCTGCAGCGATTTGAGCAAACGAACTGACGAGCGCGATTATGAGGCAAAGTATTCCAGTCCGCATCGTTGAGTCCTTAATGATGAGCGCAATGTAGAACAGCTTTCTCAACTGTTCCCGAAGCCGCGGAACAGTTGGGACAATTGTTCTACAAATGAATTACCAAACTTGCCCGTGAACCGGGCGGAACGAATCTGACGAGATCCGCCTTTATCTCTGTGCGTCGATTTTAATTCGCCGCTTGTTGATTTCCAGGCGCGGTTCCTTGCGTAACTTCTTCTTCGGCCGGATCCTTTGGCGGCTCGATGGCTTGAATGGGTTGTGAGTTGGCGGCCGTACCTCTCCAGATCCTCAGTACACTGTCGTATCCGCCGGCGACCAACACGGTACTATTCGGCGTCACGTCGACGCTGTACAGGAAATCTTCGCCCGTCCCGTTGAAATTCCGCACGACGCCGCCGTTGTCCGCATTGTGCATCCGCAGAATGCGATCGGCCGAGCAAGTCGCGATGATGTTCGTGTCGCCGACAAACTGGACGGACGAAACTTGTTTCCGGAATGTCGCGATGTTGCGAATCCGATCGCCCGTCTCGGCGTTCCAGATGTTGATGGCACCTTCGGCTCCGCAACTGGCCAGCATCTTGCCGTTGGCTCGCCAAGTCACGCCCAGCACGTGGTTCGTGTGCCCTTCGAACTTATGGACCTGCTTGCCCGTGGCCACATCGAACGATCGTACATATTTGTCCGCGCCAGCCGTCGCGATGTATCGGCCGTCGCGCGAAAAATCGACGCCGAACACCGCGTCGGTGTGAGCGTCGAGAATTGCATGCACCTGCGAACCATCAGCAATTTTCCAAATCTTGATCTCGCCACTTCGCGACGGAATGCCGCCGCCCGTGGCGAGCAGTTCACCGTCATTGCTGAAGTCGACCGCGACGACGCGATTGACCAGTTTTGATGGATCGTCGACGCTACCGATTGTCCGCTCAAGCATCCAGCCGGGATTCAAATCCCACACGGCCGCCGACTTGTCGACCGAACCAGTCAGTAGCTCTTCGTTGGAAACGTAGGCCAGCGTTTGAATCGGACCGGTGTGCCCAACGTAGCTCGTCACCGCAACGCCATTCTCCGCGTTCCAAGTGTGCACGACGTTGAAATCGCCACCCGTGGCAAGCTGCCGATTGTCAGGCGAGAAGGCCAACGTCCGCAGCGGCATCTGAGCCGCAAGCTCCGCCGCCTTGGCCGCTTCGAGGTCCGTTTTGATTTTTTCGAGCGCCGCTTCGTCGGCCGTTTGGATCGCTTTGGTCGCTGGAATCGCCTCGGTGGCTTCTTTCAAATCGCGCTGAGCAAACACATTCGCTTGGGCTCGTTGGTTTTGTGTGTTCTGCGAGGCACGTAGTGCAGCCAATGCGTCAGTGAACGGCTTGTTCGTGGCTGTTGCCCGTTGAGCTGCTGCCGCCGCTGCTGCTGAGGTGCTTGTTGCTTGTTGAGTCGGAGTTGCGACTGCGGCTTTGGCCGCCGCCATCTTTTCATTGGCCACGTTGAGCGCATCTTGTGAAGCCTTCGCGGCAGCAGCCAACGTCGCGTCCTCAGGTTTGGCCGTCGCAGCCGCTTGAGCACGCGTGAATTTGTCCATCGCCACGCGTGCGAATGCCTCGGATTCGGTCGCGGCCTGAGTCGCGGTGAGTTTCGTGTTCTCGGCTTTCTGTGCAACAGCCGCCGCTTGAATAGCCGCTTGCTCGGCGGCTGCCTTCGTGGCGGTGGCTTGCGTCAGTGTGGTCATCTTGGCCTGCACATCCGCGTTGGCTGCGGTCAGTTGATCCATCACCGTCTTGGCCGCAGTTTGTTTCGCAGGCAATCCGTCCACGGCCGCTTTTGCAGCCGCGGTCGAAGCGGTCAAACGAGCTGTCGCGTCGGTCTGCTGCTGCGTCAACTTGGCGACCAGGTTCTTCGCTTGAATGTCGCCGCTCATGAGCGCGACTTGGGCACCGTTCGCCGCGTTCCACAGCCGGACGGTTTTGTTTTCACTGGTCGAAGCGAATCGTTGACCGTCCGGTCGCACCGCAACCGCAGTCACTGGCGCGCCATGATTCATGTTGCGAATCGCAGCTCCCGTGGTCATGTTCCAGTGCCGCACGGTCCCGTCATTGCTGCCGGACAGAATCTGCATCGGCGCCGTGGTGACCGTCGCCAGCGAATTAATTGGCTGCGAATGTCCGGCAACTCGACGAATGGCCAACAACTGCCACGCTCGAACCGATTGATCCGCCGAGATCGAAATCAATCGTTCGTCTGCGTCACCGATCGTGGCGACCGCCGCAATCGACGCCGCGTGGCCAACGAGCGACTGTTCGAGTTCGCCCACATTGGCCAAACTGAAAACGAACAATTCGCCAATCGCAACGTCACCCGATCCGATCACACGCGTGCTGTCGGCCGAATAACAAACGCCTTTGACGGGACCTGTGAAGCCCGTCAACTGCGTTGGCGCGACTGGGGCTCCGTTTGTTGCCGTGAAAGTCTTGATCAACTTGTCTTCACCAGCAGTGGCGAATTGGGCGCCACTGGGAGCGATCGCGAGGTCATGAATCGGTGCGCCGTGGTTGGCGGTGAAAGTCAAACTTGCGTTGGTCGTGTTGTAGCCCCGAACGACACCTTCTTCGCCGGTCGCGTAAGCCAGCGCGGCGGTCGGATGCCAAGCCACTTTGCTGATCGGTTTTGTGAATCCAGGAAGGGCAAGCGCAAATCGCAATGACTGTCGCGCGAGTCCACCTTTGGCATCGCTGAGAAAAACGCTGGTCAAATCCGGCCCATAGATCGCTGTCGCGAGATCACTTTCGAGTGGCAAGATTTCAAGCAATCGCCCATCCGCCGAGGTCCAAACGACCGCACGGTTGTCCGCGCCGCCCGTGACCAAGCGCGAGTTGTCCGCGCTGAACGCGACCGTTTTGATTGCGGCCGTGTGCCCTTCCAGCGATAACAACAGCTTGGCATCAGAAACTTGATGCAAGTGAACTTTGTTGTCGGTCGAAGCTACCGCGACCCGCGCCCCTTCGCGAGTGACCGACATCGCCGTAACGGCCGCTGGAGCTGTGATTGCGCGAAGCTGTTTGCCATCGGCGGGGTTCCAAACTCGCACTGTCTTGTCCGCCGACGCGGAGATCGGCTGGTTATTGGGCGGCATCGCAACCGCGACAATCGCGCCGGTGTGCCCGGCAAACGCCATTGCTTCCGTTTCCCCGACGACGTTCCAAAGCTTCAGCACACCATCTGTCGAGCCAGACAGAACTTGGGCACCATTGGCATTGAACGCGACGGCGCTGACCGCTTGTTCGTGTCCTGCAAATGTGGCGACTTCGGGAAACTTGCCGCCCGCCACACTCCAAACGCGCGCCGTCTTGTCAGTTGATCCCGACACAAGTTTCGTGTTGTCAACGCTGAACGCCAGCGACGTAATTGGCGCGAGGTGTCCGAGAAACAGATGCTTGGTTTCGCTCGTTGCGACGTCGCGGACGACGATTGCGGGCCGCTTGTTGATTTCGCCGGTCGTTGCCAGCAGTTTGCCATCCGGACTGATCGCCGAAACAGCCGCAACGCCCGTCGTTTCGGTCGCCAAATCGACTGGAGTTGGAGCCTCAAGGTTCCAAATGGAAACCGTTCCATCCGTTGCGCCGGAAAGAAGCGACTTGCCGTCGGGTGAGAACGCGATCGACTGCGGAACGACCAGGCTGCCGTAGATCACGTCGAGCGGCTCGCCGGTATCAAGGTTCCAAATTCGAATCGTGTTGTCTGCGCTCGCGGTGGCAAGTTGTCGAACAACGGGAGCCGGTTCCGCATCTTCGCCTTCCGCTGCTTCGGCTGGTTTTGGAAGCGGACGAAATGCCAGACTGGTGATTTCAACTTCATGTGCCTTCCACGATTTGACAACTTCGCGTGTTTCGAAATCGATGACGCTGACTTGGCCGGCGGCATTGGCTAGGGCGAGCAGCTTGCGAACCGGGCTGACGGCCAAGACGTTCGTCTTCTCCGGCATCTGGGCCAGCGTTTCCGACAACTCGGTCGGCATTCGCCAGAGCCGAATGAAGTTGTCAGTACCGCCGGTTGCGATGTGCGTTACAGTCAGCGGATCGATGTCGTTGCCTTCCTCGTCCTTCTGCGGAATCGATTCGTTGACGAGCGTGACAGCATTGACTTCAGACGAAGTATCGATGCGGCCAAGCAATTGTCCGTCGATCGGATTCCACACGCGGATCGTTTTGTCGAGCGACGACGAAACCAGCTGGCTGCCATCATCTGAAAACTTCAAACTCGACACCGCCGCAGTGTGACCTTCGAGCGCGGCGATTTCTTCGCCTGTTTCAACATTCCAAAGTTTGATCAAATTGTCGGCGGCACCTGTCGCGGCGACCGTCCCATCGGGATTCACGGCGACTGCGGTCACCGTGTCGGCAGCAGCGAACTTGTGTCGCTGGACATCGCGCGGGCGTCGCCAGAGTTTTGCCACGCGAAAGCCGCCGGATGCAAGCATGTCTCCTTGATTGTTGAAGGCTAGCGATTGAACCACATCCAAATGTGCAATGCCCGGGCGATCATCTTCGCCTTCTTTGATGAGCGACGGATCGGTCAGCCGCGTGACAAGTTGACCCGTCGCAACGTGGTAAATGAAAATCTGATTCGCGCGGCCGCACGCGGCGTATTGACCATCAGGCGAAACAGCGACGGCGTAGATCGGATTGAGTCCCTTGGGCAACGGCCGCCAACTTTGTGGCGAAAGTACAGAAGTGCCGCCCGAGCCTTGGGCGCCTTGATCGATCCATAGTTTGAGCAGACCGAGTTCTTGCGCCGTCAAGTTCACCGCTCCGACGTCATTACCGGGCGGCGGCATCTTGGGATCGTCGCGATGCGAAGCGACTTCGAGCAGCAAACTGTCGTTGCCGTTACGAGCGATCAACGCCGGACCCGAGTCGCCGCCTTTGATCATTGCGGCCGGCGTTTCGAGATTCAACTCGCCGTCGGCTTCCGATTGGCTGTGACAAGTGATGCACTTTTTGCGCAGAATCGGCAACACTTCGCGGTCGAAACTGACGAGCGAACTACGGTTGAGTCCTTGGACGGGGATGACCTGTTGAGCCCTGGCGTCTTGCACGAGAAGGCAGGCCAGAGCGACGGTTACGAATGCGGATTGGTATCGATTCATTTGGCGGGCTCAACCTTTTGGATGTTGAGTGTGATGGGTTGATCGACGGTGAGGTTTTGGTTGTTGAAGCGGACGGTGATCCGCACGGTGAGTTGGTGTTGGCCGGGCGTGGCGTTGGCGGCGGCATTGATGACCAGTTTGCCGGCAGTTTGATTGGCGGCGATGTTGACATTGGGGATCGATAGGCCGCCGACGCCACGGGGGATGACGCCGCTGATCGCGACTTGCGGCGTGTAGCCATAGAGTCGCGTGATGGTGACCGGGACTTCGACCTTGTCGCCCTGTTTGAGCGGCGTGGTTGGCGAAGTGGCCACCATCGTGATCGGAGCGGGTGTGATTTTGATTGTGATGGGAGTGGACGGCGAGAAGACGTTGCGGTTGGCAGGTTTGGCGCGATTGGCCGTGTCGGTGGCGAGCTTGTCGGCGGCGGCTTTGGCTTCGGCGGCAGCTTTGGCCAGCGCGATGGCGTCTTCATTTTCTTTGTCGGCGACGACTTTGGCATCGGCGGCAGCCTTGGCTTTGTCCGTGGCTGCGACGAGTTCCTTAGCTGCCGTGTCCGCGGCCGTCTTTGCAGTTTGGACTTTGGTGGCCGCAGCGACTCGTGCGGCTTCGGCGGTCTTCGCGGCATTGGCTAGATTTGCGTCGCCCGTATTTGCCGCAGCAGCGCTTTTAGCTTGAGTGGCCTTTTGTGTTGCGGCGGTGAGAGCAGTTTCGGCATCGGTCACCGCCTTGTCTGCGGCAGCTCTCTTTTGCGTCGCTGCGGTGACAGCGGCAGTTGTGGTGGTCGCCAGTTGGTCGGCTTGCGTCTTTTTCGTCGCGGCGGCTTTTGCTGCGGCGTCTGCGTCCGTTTTGATTTTGTCGACTTCGACTTTGCGATCGGCAGCGGCTTTGGCAGCTTCGGGGTTGCGGGCGTAGGAGTAGTTTTGTGCCTGCGTGTTTAGATAAAAGGTGTACGTGCCAGGGATCACGGTTGGAGCAAGTGTCAGTTTGACTTTGCCAGCCGCCGTGTTGGCGTTGGCGGTGACGGTGGGAGCGTTGACGTTGGCGGGTAACTCGCTTGGTGTGAGAACGACGTTGCCTTTGAAATTGTTGCGGCGGACGATCGTGTACGGGATCTCGACGATGCCGGCTCGGGCAGTTTCCCAGACTTTGTTTTCGCCGGCGGCAACGGTGGCCGGCGCAGGTTCGTTGTCGGAGATCGAGATGACGAGATTGCGGCTTAGTCGGGCTTCGCCAGGAAGTTGCGGTTGATTGTTTTGCCTCGGCGGCAAGGGATGGACAAGCGTGCCGACCCGAGCTGGTCGTGTGACATTGGCATTGCCGATGCGTGCCGTGCCGTTGATCTGAAGTTGGCCCGTTGCGGGTGCAACATTGTCAGCGGCTGAAATGACAAGCGTGGCGGAATTGCGCCCAGGACCAATGATCGCAGGCGAAACGCTTGTACCGCCGGGCAGCCCTGTCGCGGTGACATTGATTTCGCCTTTGAATCCGTCGCGACGGAAAGCGATTACGCGCACGGCAGCGCGGCCACCTTTGCGAATGTGAATCGCGCTGCCCGGTCCGACTGGAACAGCGGCCAGGCGGAAGTCGGGTGTTTTGGGACGAATCGTCAGGCGATAAACATTGCGTGGGTCGCTTTGGAAACTGCTGTACGTGTCACGGACCAGCACACGATACGTGCCGTCGGCGGGCACGACGAATCGATACGTCGGGTCGTCGTGGCGGACGTCGAACTCCGCGCCGCCTTCGGTCGATCCGGCGTCGTCTTGTACGACGATCGTTTTCAGTTCGGGATCGCTTTCTTCTTTGACGATCACCTGTTGAAGCACGAGGCTCGGGTCGGTTCGCAGTCCGAGGCGCTGTGAGAAAAGGTCGAGGCAGATGACGTCGCCCTTTTTGGCTTCGAACGAGTACCAGTCTTGATCGCGCGACGGATAAAATTGTCCGGCGATTTCGCACGGCAGCTTGACCGCCTGAGCCTGTTCGGTGGTGTTGTTGGGATCTTTGTCGATCACGACGGGCGACGAGGCGATGCCGACGAGCACCGGGTTCGACCAACCTTGCGGGCCTTTGATGCGGTAGTCTTTGCCGTCGACTTCGCAGCT
Source organism: uncultured Pirellulaceae bacterium (assembly GCA_964343305.1). GTDB lineage: Bacteria > Planctomycetota > Planctomycetia > Pirellulales > Pirellulaceae > CAYFJO01. The sequence goes on from CAYFJO010000189.1 coordinate 10,962, forward strand.
TTCGGGTTCGAGGCGTGAGCCAAACGCGAGCGTGCCAGCGGCTGGTAGCGGCATCGTGGCGTTGAGCCGTTGAAGGGGTTTGCCGTCGAGGAAAATGCCAGCGTTTTGAGCACCGGGCAAGTTGCGTCCATAAACCGTGAACGACGCGGTTGATCCCGCAGCAGCGACGGGTGGGAAAACGAAATCGATGTGCGGGAAGGAACCAACGGCCAGTTGATAAGTAAAATACTGTTGGTTTTGAGCGTTGTTGCCGCGATAGAGCGAGTCGCGGACTTTAATGACGTATTCGCCGCCTACTGGTGTGATGAAGTCGAGCAGTGGGTCGCCGGATTGGGTGTCGCGGCTGCTGTCGAGTTCTCGCCCGGCCGGGTCGTAGACCGCGACCACGATGTCGGCCAGCGAATCGAGACGGCGGGCAAAGCAGTCAACCAGGATGCGTTGGCTGGCGTTGGCTGTGAATTTGTAATAGTCGACGTCGGCCGCGACGTTGGATTGGCCGCCGAGCAACGCAGGCAGTTCGACTTCGGTGGCTTCGCCCCTTTTGTTGTTGGGTTCCGCTTCGACGACGACCGGCTGGTCGTTGATCAGGAATGCACGCGGGTTGGACGTACCGAATTTGCCGACGACTCGCGCGTCGTAGATGCCGCCGGGGACGTTGGCGGCGACGGTGACTTCGAAGGTGTTCGCGACGGGGACTGGGCCTTTGTCGAACGGCCCCGGTTCGGCCATTTTTTGGTTTGCGGTGATGCCAGGCGCTGAGAAGTGCAGGGTCGTTGCGTTGTCGAGGTCGACGCCGGTGACGGTGACTTCGACAGTTTTGCCTGGGTTCGCGCCGGGCGGGAAAATGGATGTCAGCCGCGCGGCGGGGAGTTGGGCATGGGCCGTGGTGGCGATGAGTGTGAGGACGATGCCACTGACGAGTCGGAGAGGGTGTGACATGGGAATTCCTTTTTGTCTGTAGGTCGGATTGCCTAATCCGACCGCCAAGTGGACGGATTGGCAATCCGTCCTACAGCGGACACTACCGAATGAACAAGAATTCTTTGGTGTTGAAAATTGCCCATAGCAGGTCTTCGTAGGCCTGACGTCGGTTGGGTGCATCGTTGATGAACTGGGTGATCACGGCGAGGTCTTTTTCCGTCGGGTTGCGGGAGTAGGCCCACAGGTAAAGCTCGGTGATGCGTTGTTCGTCGGTCAGTTCTTCGTTGGCAGCCAGAGTCGCGGCGCGGCCGGTGGCAACGGACAGTTTTCCTTGGACATCAGTGGAGTTGAGCAAGTGCAATGTCTGCGCGAGGTTCGCGTCGCTGCTGCGTTCACACTCGCAGGCACTGGCGGCTTGAGGTTTGCCGAAGACGTTCAAAAAGTAGTCGTTGAAACCGTTGTCCGGCAATTCGACGGCTCGTGTGCCGAGGGGCATGCCAGCGAAGTTGACGTTGGTGTTCGCGACCTGATTGATCGCGTCGTACAGCGGTTCCGCGTTGAGACGCCGCGTGTAGAAGCTGGAGAAGTTTTGTTTGTCAGATTTGTTGTACGGCGTCGGCGTGCTGCTGAGTTGATAGGCGTTGGATCGGCAGATGGTTCTGATTAGTTCTTTCAAATCAAACTTGCTGTCAATGAAACTCTTGGCTAGAGCGTTGAGCAGTTCCGGGTTCGACGGTGGGTTGGTCACTCGCATGTCGTCTTCGGGATCGACGATGCCGCGGCCGAAGAAATGTTTCCAGTAACGATTGACCAGTGCCCGCGCAAAAAACGGATTGTCCGGATCCGACATCCAGTCGACGAGTTGGTGGCGCGGATCTTCATAGTCTGGGATTTCGAGAGGTTCACCGCCGAGGCCTGTCGGTTTGAGCGGCTTTTGTGTGCGAGGGTTGGTTGCTTGCGCGACACCGACTCGATGGACGACTCGCTGGACTAGGGCTTGGTTGATGCCTTTGCGACTGGGCTTTCGGTTGACCTGGGCAAAGAATGCTTGGAAACCGTAGTAGTCGTTCTGGCTCCATTTTTCGAACGGGTGATGGTGGCAACGTGCGCATTGGATTCGCAGGCCGAGGAACAACTGGGCCGTGTCTTCCATTTGCTCGGTCGCGGTGTTGACGTTGCGATACCAGGCGGTCGGTGGATGGTTTTCAACATCGCCCGTCGCCGCGAGGATGTTGCGGACGAATTCGTCGTACGGCAAGTTCTTTTGCAACGCGCGTCGGATCCAATCGTGAAATCGATACGTGCCGTCAATGTTATTCACGTTTGCAACGCGTTGGTTACGTAGAACGTTGGACCATTTGTTGGCAAAGTAATAGCCATACCCGGGGCTTTCGAGCAAACGATCGATCAATTGGTCGCGCCGGTTTGTTGCCGTGCTGGCGAAGAACGCGCGAGTTTCGTCGGCAGTTGGCAACCGGCCGGCGATATCGACGGTCACGCGGCGAATGAATGCACCGTCGTCGGAAAGCGGCGACGGCGGGATACCGAGCTTCGTCAACTTACCAAAGACGTAATTGTCGACAAAGCTCTTCGCGGGCGGCAAGTTCGTGACGAGGAGTCCGAGCGGAATGCTGGCTCGTGCAACCGTCACGTGGCCTTGAAATCGAACCATCACGGCGACTTCTCCCGGCACGTCGAAAGTCGTGACAAGACCGGAAGTATTCGACTCGGCCATCTCGGTGTCGTTCGATTCATACTTCGCCATGCGCGTCACGTCGGTGACCGTGCCGTCGCTGTAATGAGCGACCACGGCCAGTTGTTGGGTCGAATCACGGTTCATTTCGCGCACTTTGGGGAACACTTCGATCCGCTCGATCGTCGGATCCTCTTCCGTGCCGTAAGGCATGCCTTGCTCGATCCATCGCGTCAGCACTTGCCACTCATACGACTCGGGATCAACGCGATGTCCCCCGCCGTGAGGCAATTGGTTCGCCGCCTTTAACAACAGCAGGCTGTACTGCGGATCTGCCGGGAACACGCGCCGCCCACGGTTTTCTTTGACGATGTAATCGTAATCGTCCGCGGGATAGAAACCGAGCAACGACATTTTGAAACCGTTCTGGCCAGTGGACTTGCCGTGGCAGGAACCTGTGTTGCAGCCGCTCTTGGTGAGCAGCGGAACGATTTGATTGCGAAAGTTAATCGGGATTTCGTCTTCGATTCCTTCAACATTCAATTTCAACGTTGCCTTGACACCGCTTGATGCTGCGGCGGTGATGGTTGCTTCTCCACTTTTGAGCGGGGTTACGAAACCAGTTCGATCGATTTGACAAATGCCCGCGGGGGCAACCGTGTAGGTTACGTCGTGGGTCAAATCGCCAAGTTGCCCGCTAGAGTATTTGCCGGTTACAACGAGTTGTCGCCGTGCATCGCGCCCACGAAACTTCGGTTCGCCAGCCTTCTCGATCTCCAGGGCGATCAAGTTTCCCGGTGCGCCGAGACCCGGAAATTCAACTCTTGGTTCAACGGTGTCTTGAGCCAATAGAAATGTCGAAAAAACGGAGAACGCAACTGTTATGACTCGCACATATCTACAAAGGGGCATGGGAATCCTTCCGAGAGAAAGCGGAGTGAGTATAAGGTGTGAAATTTGAGACGTGGTTCTGTTCGCCTGATTTTCACCGAATTAGGAAATAGATACAAGAACTTTTATGCGTTTTTTGAAGTTATCTGGCGTAATTCGGGCAGCGCTGGAGAATTCTCTTGCCTAATCTACTCTTGCCGTCTTTGGCGTGACCAACGATGCAGAGCAACGTCTTGACGCGCAATAGCTTTCCGGCCTCAACGCCCAAAAAGATTCGGCCAAAACGGTCGAAAAGAATGCTTCATAACTTCCCCTCATTCCGTTTGCCCGTACGTTCGGTCCTTTGCCTTTACACGCATTAGAGGTTTCCCGCCAATTTCAAGGCAATCACGAACGTCCCACACGTGGGGAACTTCTATCAGTGATGAATCGTCTACATGTGGCTTTACATCGCAAAAGTGGAATGAGCAGGCAATAATAAACCGACCCAGCTTGTCAATTATCTCGATGGAGTTTGTTATGAAGTCGTTGTCATTCTTTGCTGTTGGATGTGTATTCTTCCCGCTGATTCTTCAACCTGCCAATGGAGCCGAGCCCGAGTGGAAATTACAAGTTGATTTGATCGACGGATCGCGGATCGTGGGCACGCCGGTCGAGCAATCGTTGACGATCGATGTGGGATTCGGCGAACTCGACGTTCCGCTGTCGCGAATTCGACAGGCGGAGTGGAAGAAGGACCGTAAAATTCGCATTGAACTGACGAACCGCGACGTTTTGACCGGGCGCGTCGTTGCCGCACCGGGAAAGATAGCAACGCTGTTCGGTGACGTCGAATTGAAAGTCGAGCACATGCAGGCACTCGAAGTTGTGCCGGCGAATCTGCTCGGCTGGTTGCCGTCGCAGCGTGGCCTTGTCCTCTACTATTCGTTCGACCGCGAAGAAAGCAGCAGAATTGTAAACCTTGCCGATGACAAACATCATGCCAAGGCAAGCGGCGTGAGATGGTTGGCCGAAGGACGACGTGGTGGGGCCGTCGAGTTGGATGGATCGGGGATGATTGAAGTTCCCAATCACGGCGACATCTGCCCAGCGACGCTGACCCTCGCGATGTGGGTTTATCCGACGAACACCGACACGGGGTATGAAATGCTGGCCGCCAAAACCGATGCAGGTTCGTGGTCCAATGGATACGGTTTCGTCCGCAGTTCCAGAGAGGCGGAGCAACTGCGTTTTTTTGTGAACAGTTACTCGGGCACCGCGGCAAAGGCGAAGGTCCCGCGCAACAAGTGGTCGCACTTGGCTGGCACGTTCAACGGTCGAAACCTAACGATCTATCTAAACGGCGATCAGATCAACGAAATCGCCGTGCCGATTCCCGGACGCCCCGCCCTCGATCCGTTTGGCGAAGGCGGCGGCGACGAAGGGAAACCCGACGAAGGAGAAGCCGCGCCAATGGCTGCCCCGATTCGGCATTCGTCTAATTCGCTGTGGATTGGCAAAGACAAATCTGGCTACACGTGGAAAGGGAAGATGGACGAGTTCGTCTTGTACGGCCGGGCGTTGTCGGCGAAAGAAATTGCACGGCTCTACGAAGCAGGCAAAGCCGATGAGTAAGGAGGTTGTTTCGACCGCCAACTCATCGACTTTGCCGTGAGTCAATCAACGTGTCGCGTCGCGATTGGGTTAACGAATCGAGAGCTAGTGCCGTCGGTGCAGTTGATGTCATGCAACATTCTGCAAGGCTTCTGGCGTTTCGCCTTTCAGTTCGTAGACATATCGCAGAACTTCCGCGACTGCGGCGTATTGTTGTTGCGGAATTGCGTGGTTGATGTCCACCTTTTTGTAAAGCGACCGGGCGAGTTCTTTTCGCTCCACGACAGGAATGCTGTTCTGGAGCGCCAACCGGCGAATGCGTTGGGCCAAAACTCCGGCGCCTTTGGCAACCACGATCGGGGCGATCATTTTTTCCGGATCGTATTTGATCGCAATGGCTAGTTCCGTCGGGTTGGTGACGACGACGTCGGCGTTGGGCACAAGCGTGTTCAATCGATTGAGCACCAATTGACGTTGTACAGCGCGGCGGCGGGCGATGATCTGCGGATCGCCCTGGAGTTGCTTCATTTCTTCACGCACTTCCTGTGTCGTCATGCGTAGATCCTGTTCGTGTTTCCAGCGTTGGAAAGCAAAGTCCAACAGGGCAAGCAGGAACAACGCGATGCCGATTTTGAGGCAGGTCCAAAGTGTGACTTCGACGAGGAAAAACGCTAAAGGACCGATGGACATAGCGGTCGATGTCAGGATCCTTTCGCGATCCAGCCACAGGCTCCAAAACGCGACGCCTACCACGATCAAGATTTTGAAGATGCCGAAACCCAGACGCATGAAGTTGTTCAGCGAAAACAATCGTGTGACACCCTTGAGCGGGTTGATACGACTGGGGTCGAAGCCGAGTTTTTCCGGCAAAAAAAGGAAGCCAACTTGAAACAGGTTGGCACAGATGGCGATCAGGAACAGCAATCCAAACAGCGGCAAGATCGCGCGAGCGAGCCCCCAGGTGATCGAATACAGATGGACAAGGGCCGTGTCGCGGTCCATTTGCAACCATGCCTGTCCGCCGAGTTGTCGTTGGGAAAGCTGCGAGAAATACTCGACCAGTCCGCTGCCGAGGTAGAGCAGCGTCATTAGTGCGCCGATCAACAACGCGGCCGACACCAGGTCGTTGCTCTTTGGTACTTGGCCTTGCTTGCGCGCTTGTTCACGACGATGCGGTGTCGGTTCGTGCGATTTGTCGCCAAATTGTTCGGCCACGATTTATTCCACGCTGGGTAGCATCGCGCTGGTGATCGCTTGTAGCGCGTCTTCCGCCTGATCTTGAAAAATGAGAACGACCGCGCCCAGGGAAACCGACAAAGTTGCCAACAGGACGACCGAATTGAAACTGAATCCAACCGCAATGATGTTCAACTGGGGAAGCGTCCGGCTGATCAAACCCATAATCAAGATCGACAGCAGCAACGCAATCATCATTGGTGCCGCGGCGCGAATGCCGAGCAGGAAACTCTGTGTCGTGACGTCGGACAACGCCATCACCAGGTCGCCAGACAACGTCACGTGGCCGGGCGGCATCCAGGAAAACGTATCGAGCAGTGCCCCCATCACCTGGCGATGCCCGCCGATCGCCAAAAACACCACCAAGGTGACCATGTCCAACAATTGCGAAAACACGGGAACGTTGGTGTCGACGTTTTGATTCACAACATCGGCCAACTGCATGCCGCTCATCTGTCCGATGATTTGTCCCGTCAACTGAATTCCCGACAATAGGATCAGTATTCCAAGTCCCAGTGACAGGCCAAGTACAAGTTCCTTTGCCAAGATGATGGCAAGGTTAAGCAGCGAGCCCGGATGTTCCAATGTCGTTGCCCAATACATCGGCGCGACGAGCAAGCTCATACCGACGACGAGCAGCGCACGCACTCGCACAGGGACGTTACGCGAACCAAACACCGGCAGCGACAGCATCACGCCACTCAACCGCGTCATCACGAGCACGAAGATAAGAAACTGGTTGAGCGTCGGCTGAAGAATCTCGTGCATGAATCAACCCCAGACTTCCGAAGTCTCGGAAGACTTCGGAAGTCTACCCACCACTTAGTAGACGCGGAATATTTGCAATTAGATCTTCAGAGTATTCCGTCATGACCTGGATCAGCCAAGGCAATGAAAGTCCCAGCACCAACACCATTGCCACGACCTTTGGCACAAACGAAACCGTCTGGTCTTGAATCTGTGTGAGTGCCTGCAACAGTCCGATCACCAGACCTACGATCATGCCCACGATCAACACGGGCGCGCCGATCAACAGCGCGAGCATAATCGCCTGTCGGCCGAGATCAATTGCGTCTTGAGATTCCATCAATGTCTTCCTAATCGTTACGTGTACGGTACGAAACTCTCCAACAACATCCCGACGACCAAATTCCAACCGTCCACAAGCACGAACAACATCAACTTGAACGGCAGCGAGATCATCACTGGCGGCAGCATCAACATGCCCATCGAAATGGTCACGCTGGCGACGACGATGTCGAGGATTAAAAACGGCAGATAGATCATGAACCCGATCAGAAATGCCGTCTTCAGTTCGCTCAACATGAACGCCGGCAACAAGACCTTCAGCGGTACATCATCGTAATGCTCCGGCAGCGTCGACTGTTCCTCCGGCGGCAAATAGTCGTAGAACAGCCAGATGTCGTCGCGGTTTTCGTTGTTGTCAATCTGTCGGCTCATGAACGCTTTCACTGGGACGACGGCGCGATTCCAAGCCTCCAGCATCCCCATCTCGCTGCCCTCGGCCGTGTAGGGCTGAATGGACTGGTTGTAAACGTCCGTCCAAACCGGGGCCATGATCAACAAGGTTAGAAACAACGCGATCGACGTGATCACCTGGCTGGGAGGAAGTTGCTGCGTGCCCAGCGCTTGTCGCAAAAGTCCCAGAACGACGATGATCCGCACAAAGCTCGTCGTCATCAACATGATGGCCGGTGCCAGGCTGAGCACCGTCAACATCAACATGACTTTGATCGTCGAACTCAAACCGCTGTTGCTGAGCCACTCGCCTGGTCCGCCGCTGATCCAACTGGCCGGATCGGACGGCTCGATGGTATCGGACATGGAAGGCGTGTCCGGCGTCGGGGTGAAGCCGAGGTCGCGATTAAAATCTTGCGCGGCGGTTGGACTGCACAGCATCATCCCAATCAGGAAGCAGAGCAGGCACATTTGGCGATTGATGCACACTTGGTTCATGCCTCGACTTGGTGCAAAGAATGGGGAGTCGCTACGTTGTCGCGATCTAATTCGGTTGGCACTTCTACGTCGTCTGATTCACTGCCGAACTGGGCCAAGACTTGGCGAAACGTCGACGAGATACTGCCCGGTTGGTTCTGCTGGCAAAGTCCGGCGAGTCGATCAACTTCTTCAGGGTCGGTAATTTCGGTCAGCGGGTCGGCACCGGTGGCCGTGACACAAAGCAGCACCAACTTGTTGCCCAGGCGAACGAGTTGCATTTGCTGCCGATTTGCCAGCGGAGCGAAGCCGAGCACTTCAACAACATCTTTGGGGAGTCCGCCGCCGGCGTTCGGCAGTGCCCGACGAGCGAGCCAGGCAACAAACAAAAACAATCCCAAGACGACCGCCAGGCTGCTGACGACCGTTGTCAACGCACCGGTCGGTGTGCGGGGCGTCGAGGAGCGGCGGCCGGACGGCTCGCGTTTGCTGGGTGGAGCGAGCGGCAGCGGTGATGTTGATTGCGACTCGCTGGTGTTTTGACCGCGAACTTGTGTTTCCGAGTCATTCAGCGTCCG
>CAYFJO010000190.1:0-19698 GCA_964343305.1 uncultured Pirellulaceae bacterium
GTTGGTGAGCGGATCGCCGCGTGGGCGTTGAAAACGCAATATGGTTTTGATGTCCGATGGGAGCCGCCATACCTGAAGGACATGAAGGTCGAAGACGGCAGGATTGTCCTCGCCTTTAATGTCAAAGGTCCGTTGGGCACCAGTCCCGAGGGCCCGATCGTCGGCTTCGCGATAGCCGGAGAGGACGGCAAGTTCCAACCCGCCACCGCCGAGTTCCTGGTGACGGGCACGGATGACCGAGGCAAGCCCCGCCGCGATTCGACGCGGCTGGTTCTCATCAGTCCCCTGGTGCCCAGGCCTGTCCATTTCCGTTACGCATGGGCACGCAATCCTCACGCCAACCTGGTATCCGCCTGGGATAAGCTCCCGCTCGCCACTCAGCGCAGTGATTCTTGGACGTTATCAGATCTCTACAAGGCCTATACGGGCAAGAAACTGGTCAACACAATCGACAAGCTCGAAGGATCTGAAAGTGGGGAGCTTAAGAAAGCCTTGATTGCAGCAGACGTTGAGAGACGCCTACATGAAGCGCGGGTCTTGTTGAAGCAACATGAAAACTCGCAATAAGGGGAACCGTTAATGTAATTTCAAACCATAAGTCGTGCCAAGGTACTTACGGACTTGCGTTTTCTCGTTCTCTTCGAGTTCGTCTCGATAAATCACAAGTGCTGCGATGTCTCCGGCAAATGGATCTTGCTTGGCGAATCCTTGCCCTTTGTTGTTGTTGAAGAGGAACATGAACACGAAGGGAAGCTCGTCTCGTGGACTTCCCGCCGTCACGTCCTTTCCATTGATTACGCACCGCAGGTTGTGCTTGGCGTCGCGGTGAAGTTCCACAAGCTGCCACTGATCGGTCTTCAGCGTTTCGTCGCCGGAGACAGGAATTCGCTGTTTTAGATTTTTCCACTCCAGGCGATTCTTCCGGGCACTCTGAATGAGAACGGACCAGTGAAACACGCCCATGATTGCGGCATCATTCTCCTGCTGAATCGGACGGACGAGAAGGAACAATCCGAACGGACCTTCGATCTTGAAATCGCGACTTTCAAGCTGCAGTTCGAAATAGCAGGGTTGCTTGTTGTGCTTCTCGCCTTTGCCTGTGCCGATCAGGCCGCCTCGCACGCATGGCTTCCCGTTGCATCCGTCGGGAATATATCCAGGGCGGTCGTGATCATCTTGCCCAATATCCCGGCCGGTTTTAAACTCGCGACTAGGTCTGATCTTCTTATCGTTCTTGTACGGCGACTGATCCAGCCACCATCGAACCGTGCCATTCAGAAACCGTTCTTTGTCTGACCAGACCTCTTCGAGGACCGTGTTCTCGCCCGTCCCTTCATAGGCCTCTTGTGACGTATTGGTTGCAACGGCCAGGCCTCTGACGGACTCAAGAAACATCTCAAGGTTGTCCAGGTCTTTGGGATTAAATGCTTCAGAACCTTTGGCGTTGTCCAGTGCCAATAAGTTAGCAGCGATCGCTGACACAATTACAAACGTTGATGTCGCTTTGAAAAGTCTCATCTCGGCTTCTCTTTTTTGGCTGGTGATGTTGGGGCAGGTCGTCTGCCGTGATTCGGGTTGCTTCTGCCGTCGAAATACTTGTCGCGAATCCATTTCGGCTGCCAGACATCGAGAACTCTCTTGTTGTTGTCGTATTGAGGTTCTTTGGGTTCCGGGTTCTCGGAATTCAATGGATACGGATCGCCCAATCGCTCTCGCCATGAATCCATTAATGCCCGCATTCTTTCGAAGTCCGCTTTGTGGGCTGGATCTGTTGCTAGGTTCTTCATTTCGTGTGGATCGCTCGACAGATTAAACAGCAAATGGTGGTTGATTCGCGGGTAAACGTGAAGCTTCCATTTGCCATCGCGGACAGCTCGTTGATTGTCTTGAAACGGAAGGAACAACGATTCACGGATGATTTTGACTTTGCCGTTCATGATCGGCGCGAGGCTTTTGGAGTCGATACCGTCAGGCGTTTCGATTCCGGTCAAGTCACAGATTGTTGCATAGAGGTCGTGGATATAAGTTGGCGAGCCCGTTGACTGCCCTTTCGGAATTCCTGGGCCTCTCAAGATCAGTGGACAACGCATGCTTTGCTCGTAAACGTTTTGTTTGCCGAGCAAGCCATGGCTTCCCATCGCCAGTCCGTGATCCGCCGTGTAAACGACGATCGTGTTCTCGGCATGTGGGCTTTCCTTGAGTGCTTTCAGGACGCGCCCGACCTGCTCGTCGAGATGAGTGACCAGGCCGTAGTATTCGCAGAGTTGATCGCTGATGACTTCCTTCGTTCTTGGCCACGGCGCGAGGCTTTCGTCACGCCCCGATGTTGCCTGCGGTGCGTTCTGAAAGGGATGTTGCGGCAGAAAGTTCGCAGGAAGCGGCGGGCGCTTGTTGTAGTACATCTCGCGATACTTTTCAGGCGGATTTCGCGGGTCGTGCGGAGCCATGAACGCAACATAAAGAAAGAACGGTTGATCGTCGTTGGCGTTCCGTATGAACTTCACAGCCTCGTTGGCAAACACTGTGCTGGAGAATCCGCCAGCGTCTCGTTTCGGACTGAGTTTGCCGTCCATCAGATCCTGTACCTGAAAGTTAGCGTGATTAGCCATCCCGCCCATGTAGATCGAGCGGCCGTTGGTGAAGGACTTATTCAGAGTGACGCGTCCATTGTGCCACTTGCCAATAATGTACGAGTTGTAGTTGCCGCGCGATGTCAACAGAGCCGGCAGAGTGACGGCATCACCCCAATTTGATTGCGGCTTGGTCCTCGGAAGGTTCATCCAGTGTCGACCGGTCATCAACATCGCTCGGCTCGCCACGCACACCGCCCCGCTAAACGAGCCCGCACAATAGTTGCGACGAAAGCTGAAACCTTCCGCGGCGAGTTGATCGAGATTGGGCGTCTGAATATGAGGATTGCCGTGGGCACCGATCGTATCCGCCCTCTGATCGTCGGCAAAAAGGAAAACAATGTTGGGATGCCGATTTGTTTCAGCCGAAACACTCGACGCGAAATGACCCAACACGTAGAGGAAGACGATGATTTTTGTCGGTATTTTCATTGTCTAATCCACCATCCTAATCCGTTGCAGGATCGCTTGCCCTTCTTTTGTTGTCAGATTGACGGTTTGCCGAGTCGTTAGATCGACGATGGCGACGGTGAAAGTTGCGATCTTCGACCACTCCAGCGTCTTGCCGTCTTTGCTTTCGAATTCACTGCGATCGATTATCACTTCTTGAGGTTTATCGCCGTCGATGCGTTTGACCAAGGAAAAGTCGCCGAGGTTGTCTTTGCGGTTGAGGAACTTGCAGCTTGCGTTTAAGCGAAGAGTCAGCCGTCTTCCTTGAGGGTTAATGGTTAGGGACAGCTTCTTGGTGTTCGAGCGATCCAATTCAGGGTTTTGGAACTTGTAGGTCTTGATCGACCTCTGATCCCGACTCGACCAGTCCGCAATGCCGTCGCGGAAGTCCTCGAATACTGCATTTGTCTCGACCAGCTTGGCGAGCGATTTCAGCTCCACCGATTCAGGAACGATCGAGTGCTCCAGCGAATTCAACACGAACGTCGACGTCTCGCCTCGTTCAAGTTGCTGGTTGACATCCATGCGGTAACGGCACAACGCGAATACATACAACGGCAAGTCATCATGAACGGTCAGGGCGACGGACCATGTCCCGCCGGCTTGTTGCGTCTTCGCCTTGTTCCAGAAACGGGTGCGCGAGTTCGGGTCGTAGCTGTAATAAACCTCTGTCGCAATCAAACGATCCGGATCCGCGGGAGTCACCGTGAATGTTGCCTTTCCTGCGTTGACCTTGAGCGTGGAAGGCGGCGTGATCGGGATGTTTTGCTCGACGCCCTTGAGGTACTGATTGAACCAGTGATTCAACAGCACCCACTGTTCCGGTCCGGGGCCATGGTTCTGATGAATGTTCGTGCTGACTCGCCAGTCAATGTGTTTCAACAGGGCCATCGACTGGTAGATGCGTTCAAACGTCGAGTGGAAATCATTCGACGAGCTGATGAACATGACAGGGCATGTCACCAGCGGCCAATACGCGCTGGCGTCGATCGTACTTTTGTAAAGCTCCAAATCCTGGAAGTGCTGTCGGATGCTGCTGCCTTCAATGCCGCCGGGGAAATCCACGTACTTGAATCCCGAGCCGCCGACGAAAGGAGCCACCGCCTTGAGCCGCGAATCGATGGCGGTCAGCGCCGTGATCATGCCGCCCATGGAGTAACCCGAAAAACCGATGCGATCCGGATCGACTTCCGGCTGACGTTCAAGAAAGGTGATTGCTCGTCTGGCCGCGACGGTCAGCAGGAACCAGTTGGCATTTCGCGGGCTCGGAACGAGATCGATTGAGTGCTCATCCGGTTGAAGGTTCCGCTTCCAACCTTTTCGCAGAGCTTTCGAGTAGAACCGCGGCCCCTGAGTCGGATCGACCTTGCCCCAGTCGGTATTGACGTCGATGTCTTCCTCCAGTGGTCGGCCTAGCCAGTTGATGTCGACGGTTGCAAATCCTTGCTTCGCAAAGTAGACGCCGCGACCACGTTCGGCACGCTGACCGCCGCCGTGGCTCCACACAAACGCCGCGCTCTTTTTGCCGTTTGCGGGAAAGGAGTAGTAGGCGGCGATCCGGGCATCCGTTCCTTTGAACGTTCCCACTTTGAAAGTCACGTAACGCGTGACAACTCCTTCGCTTTTCCATTCTTTGACGACCTTAACCTCAAGCGGTTCTTTGCGAGCGTCATAGTCCTTCCAGAGATCGGTCACGTTTTGCGGAACGTCGCCCGTCTTGTACGGAGTAAACGTATCGTCGGCTCGTGCTAACGATAGAAGCAGAGTGATGCAGGAAAACATTGATGAAGCCACGACGGACTTCTTGAATATGTTCATTTGCTTCGTCCTTCTTGGCTTTGCGTTCCGCGTTGCTCCTTGCCGCTCGCCGCAACGGCGTACTTAGCGAATTCTTCTTTGGTCCTGTTCATGTGATTTCCATCAGGAACATCCGGGTAGCTGACCAGGAAATTATTGTCGTCGATCAGGTTGATAATGTAGTGCGTTGTGCCTCCAGGTAGCTCCGCCGTGACTTTATTGCCGTCAGCCAACGTCGCCGGAATGCGGAACCACTCTTCGTGTCTAGCGTTGCCATTTTTGGTGTAGATCAGGTTGGCTCGAACCACCTTGGCTCCGCGCTCCTGAAAGGTGAACTTTACGCGACGGCCGTGTTGCTCGTGCGCGGTCACGGTTGGAACCAGCTTGCCTTCGCGACCGACGCCGCGAAACGTCGGATTGTTGTACGGATAACTGGCTTTCATGTCATCCAGAATCTCGGAAAGTCGTTTGCTCATGGCCTGGGCGCGTTCGGGTTGTGTGCCGGCCAGGTTGTTCGACTCCTCGATGTCGACGCGAACCTGTTTGCCACTTTCGGTCTTGTAAAGCCGATACAACTCCAGCGGTACCGCACGTGGATCGTGCACGTGATTGTAATTGCGAACCAATTTGTAATCGCCGATGCGGATGGTGCTTTCGAGGGCGACACTGTTCGGGAAATGCCAAACCATCGTGTCGCGCGGCTTGTCGTCCGTATCGAGAACTAAAGACGCGTCGGTTGGATCTTGTTCCAGCAGCCGCGAAATGTCCGCGCCGTCGAACTGTTTGCCCTTGGCGGGTTTCGCGCCGACCCACGAGAGGATCGTGGGATAGAAATCGAGCCCGTTCACCATAACGTCGGACTGCTTGCCCTGCGGGACGCTGGGGCCGGTGATAATCAGCGGAACGCGCGTGCCGCCTTCCATCAGCGAGATTTTGCCTCGATTCAGCGGATAATTGTCGGTAATGATCTCGCCAGGAACTTGCTCCATACCGCCGTTGTCGGAAGTGAAGATCAGGTACGTATTCTTGCTGAGCTTGTGTCCCGGCCAGCGTGGGTCTTCGGTCTTATCGAGGTAATCGAAAACCTGACCGACGTAATAGTCGAGTTGCTCGACCATCGCGCAGTAAAACGGATTTGTCTGTCCTTCCTCAGTCCACTTGCCAGGATTTTTTGGATCAGGCTTCACACCCAACTTCTTACAGTACTTATCCAGAAGCTGTTGGCTGCGAGTGTGGATCGGCGTGTGAACCAGCCAGGTCGCGTAGTAGAGAAAGAACGGCTTGTCTTTGTTTTCCCGCAGGAACGTCAGCGCGTCTTCGTTGTTTTGGTGAAAGGGGAAGCCGTTCGCGTCCAGACGATACGGGGCATCTGGTTTGTCGGTCGCGAAGCCGGTCAGGCGGTGCGGCCGCATCGGGTGGGTCGCGCCGCGGTCGTGGCGAGACCACGCGAAACCCTGATCTTTGGCGTCCGGAAAAGCGTTGTGTTGGATCGCCATATGCCACTTACCGCAATGCCCCGTCATGTAGCCTTCTTTCTGCAGCGCCTTGGCCAGCGTGAATTCATCTTCCGGCATCCGACCGCTGTACCAAGGCGGCATCATCGGGTGAGCCGTCTTGTGATGAGGCCGCGGTGGATGTCCGCCGACAACATGCGTCTTCTGCGCGCGAGCCGGATGAACGCCGCTCATGATCGCGCAGCGAGTGGGAGCACACGTTGGAGCCGGAGCGTAGGCTTGCCAGAACATCACGCCGCGTTGTGCGAGGGCGTCGATGTTCGGCGTCTCCATCGGGCTTGGCTCGTCGACGTCGTAACATTTGACATCTTGCCAACCAAGGTCATCCGTCAGGATCAGGACGATGTTCGGTTTCGCAGGACGTTTGTCCCCAGCTGTAACTACCCGCGGTACAACATCCAGTACGATCGCAGAGACTAGGGTTACAGCTAGAAGCCCGCTCGAATTCATGCGGTTCATGTTTTCTACTCCTCGGACGTCAAGCGTCCGCCGTCGTTGGTGTCCGGAATCGCTTCGTAGCTGCCGTCGCCAGACGGCGGACCACGCTCTGACGAGCGTGGCTACGGGGAAGTTCTTTCGTAAGCGTTGTCATACGATCATGCTATTCCGGCTTTGCTGGTTGGTTGTCGCGTTTGACGAATTCGATCGCGGTGAACCGGTTCATGTTCGGCAAAGTCACGGTCAGCATCCCGTCGCTGACGATTTGTGCGTTACTTTCAAGATAAGCGGCATTCACGTCCGAGCCGTCGTTGATGCTGATGTCCTTGGTGATGATGCGGGCGTAGTAAACGTCACCGTCGGAAAACCCTTCGCCTCGAAAGTCAACGCGGGAGAAGTCGTGGTTGTAGTGTTTTCCCGTTTTGATCTTCGACGGGATCGAAACCGTGGCGGACGACTTGCCGTCGGCTCCGCTGGCATAGACCAGGATGGTGAAGAGCTTTCGCGTCCGATTAAAGGACGACACCCGATAGCGTTCGTCTCCGGTGAATCCGTCTCCTACGACGGTGATGTCGTTGCCCGCTTCTCCGGCGATGGCGTGTCGGATCACTTCGTCCGAGCCGCCGGCGATTTGAGCATACCATCTCCAAATGTAGTAATGGAGGTGGTTGGAATCGGGCGGATTGATGTAATCGTCGACTGTGAACACGTTGCCGCCGCCGTCAACGATGGTGAAGTTGTCATCGCGACCGCGCAGGCCAAGTTTGCGGGTGACGATGTCGGGGCCGCCGTCGTTGGCCGCCACAACGATCTCCGGTTTGAGTTTGCGGACGCGGCCGTTGTAGTCACGCCGTTTGGTGAGTCCCATCGCCCAAGAACTGGAATTGTCCGACCAAGGTAGGTTGATGGTATTCAGGCCGCGCTCCAGGCACTGACCGATGATGGTGACCGCTTTGAGGTATGCGTCCTTCTCGTTTTTCACGCCGTCGCCGTTTATATCGTGAGCGTTGCCCGCGTCGTCCCACACGATCCATGACTCGGACGACAGAACGGACTTCGATCGGAACTTCGCGGCATCCAATTTCCGGCGGACCAGATCGTACTGAGCCCACACCGAAGGGATGATCTTGCCGTCCATGTTCCCATAGCCGCTACTGTGGTCGGAAACGTTTAAGTTGAGAGCGTCGACCGTTTTCATCAGTTGCGAATGTCCGATCATCAGATCATAAAAATGATTGACGGCCCGCGCGCCTTTTCCATCCAGTCCCTTTCTGACCGTACAAGGTTCACAAGGCGACATCCCCGTGGTGGAAACGAGGACGGGGACGGCCGGTTCGGCTTCGTAAACCGAGCGGATCGTTTGAGCGCCCTTTAGAAGAATGTCGTTGATCATGAAGTCAATGTCCGCCCCATTCATCAAGCCCTGAAGATTGGCTTCGTGCGAAAGCTGGTAGGCATGGACGCGGCCTTTGAAGTGAGTTGCGATCCGTTGCGTGTAGCCCTCGAAAAGACCGTCCTTCGGCTTGAACCCGCCCGCCTTGCCGGATTCCGACGCCCAAGCGGGACAGTGGAAGAAAACGAATTCCACTTTGAGTCCATTCGCGTTGCAGACGTCCACTGCCCGCTCGATGGCTTGAACTCCTGGCGAAGGATGATTCTTGTAATCCGTGTGAGCCCGCGTCGGTTCAATGGCACGCCAACTTGCCCAGAACTGCACGTAACTGCTGTCACTTGCGATCACCGGGCGAGTCGCGTCGTACGCGTTGGCCCGCGGTAGGCCAATGAATGGTTGCCAGCGGACTCCGACGTGCATGTGATCGGTCGTCCACACATAGTCTGTTTTCGCATTCTTCGGTTCGCGGGGAACATCGAGAAAGCTGTAGGGTCTTTGAATCGGTTGCTTTTTCCCAAACCCTGTCTGTGGCGTGAATACAAAGAGCAGCAAGAGCGCCAGGTGTGTTATTGACGCGAAAAGTTTTTGCATAATGATTCCAGAATTTCGGCGGTAAAAACAAGGTTCACGTCAAAACAGAATAACTTGTACCTTGGAAAGCGCAAACGTGCCGGACGACGATGCCGTGCATATTCACGACGCGATCGCGTATTTATGGTAGTTGAAATTCCTGACTCCGCGCTGCGGAAGACACGCGGCCCTTGTCGTCGATGGTGGCGACTTCGAAAGCATAGATGCTGCCAAGGAGAAGTTGGCGACGGAGATTCAAGATACACGTATCGTCTGGTGTCTGGATGGCGGCGTAGGGCTGAATCAAGGTCGTGGGCCACAGCTTGCCAGGTTTGACGAGCACGGGCGTGACTCGATACGACACCGCATTCGGCGACGCGGTCCAGATAAGCGTGCCGTCTTTGAATGTCAGGTTTGTTGGCGCTGCGAGGTTTTTCGCGGGCAAAGGTTCCGAGCCGATTCGCAGGTGCCAAGCATCGATTCGGCGGTTCGCGGGGCTGGTCATGATGAGTCTGTCTTTGTCGGCGATGGTCACCCCGACATTGCCGCCCGTCAGACTGCTGATGACGAAGGCGCGGCTCCAATTGCGGCCCGTGCCGTCGGCGGAGAGATAGACGCGGCAATGGTTGCGGCTCAATGCGGTTGTGAGCGTGAGGACTCCATTCCGCAGCAGATGTAAAGTGGGGAGCTTGCCGGCAAAGGAAAGCACCTTCGGCGATTCCCAGGTCTTTCCGCCATCGGTCGATCGTACGGAAACGAGGGCGGATTTCACTGTGCTACCGCTGCGAACGATCGCCAGCATCTCACCATCTCTGGTTGGCGAGACCGTTGCTTCCAACCAGGGCGTGGTGACGTGGGCTCCCGCTTGGATCATCGCGACGGCGGTGGTAATGATGGAGCGGACCTTCCACACCCGACCGCCGTCCTCGCTTTGCAACAGCACGACTTTGTTGCCTGTCTTTTTCCAGGCATAAGCGGGCATCAGCAACAAGCCGCTTTCAGTTTCGATGATGTGGGGCAAAGGGCGAGCGATGACGCCGACTTCCGGCGGACACTCGATCCTAGCCTGCGTGAGATGCCAAGTTTGACCGCGATCTTTGGAAACGGCAATCTGATACGCGTCGGCGGGCACGTCCGGCAGCTTGGCTTCACGACGCTTCTTTGGATCGGGCGCCCATTTGATTCCAAGGGCGAGCAGGTTGTCATTCTTCAGCCGATCCGACCACAGGGCAATCATTCCCGGCATGGGCCAGTTGTCGCGTCCCTTCGTCCAAGTCATGCCGCCGTCTGTTGAAATCGCCGACGCCATCCCTTTCGAGTCGCCAAAGTCATCCGGATGATTCGGATAGAAACTCAGAACGCGATTCCCTACCTTCACCGGACAGCCGCCGCCCGTGATGCCTTCGCGCTCGATCACGGTGATGCGCGGACTGACTACGACTTCCAATTCCGCAGCAACATTAGATTGCAGGAAACTCAGCAGGATAAGGCAAGGTGACAAAGAGATACAACGAATAAATTTCATGTGAGGTCGTAAATGAATTTCATGGTTTCGCAATCTGTGAACGCCAATTGACATCGACAGGATTCGACACCTCGGCCTTCGTCAGCTTCACAAGATCCGGAAGATCGTAATGCCAAAGCACGCCATGGACGCTGTTGACCAGTTGATTGTAGTGTTCCGGGGCCGACACAACGTCCGTCCAGGAACGAATCGTCTGTTTAAGCTTGACCTTGTGGAAGCGATCGGGCACAAACGCGGCGGCGTGCAACGCGGGAATAGCCGCTTCTCCGACACCAATCAATTCGACCTTCGTATCACCAAAATGTTGTGTCCACGAAATCGCGTCGTTGACCCGCATGCGGACAAACGAATCACCCATGAGGTACGCGGTGAGAATCTCCTGATTGTCGAGGCCGAAGCGGCCGTATCCCCAGGTGCGTTTGGTGTGCGGAACGTCCGTCAATCCAATCCCGCTCAGTTCGGCGGACAGAACGTGCCGCCCCTGTTTTACCAACGCCACAGGCATATCGTCAACGGACATGCCCTCCCCGTGCAAGTAGAGAACATGCCCTATTATCTCGCCGTTTGGGATATACGACTTTGCAGCGAGTCGAATCGCATCCGTTCGATGCATCTCTACATCGTCGATGGTGTAACCATTCGCTTCCACGGAGCCGGTAGTCACAAAGCGGACGGGGCCGACGTTCTTCATTCCAATCGCACGGCGCACGATGTTCCGTTTTTCTGTTGCGGTTGCAGCTTCCCACTTTTCTTGACGTAGCCTCGCCAGGGCGCTTGCCTTTTCGGCGTTGATCTGAAAGACCGAGCGTTGGCCGTCCATTAACATCACCTGACCTCGCGGAGAACACCGGAGTAGTTCCGGCGTCCAGTCGCCTTCGCTAAGAGAACGAAGGAACTCGTCGGTCACTTTCTCTGGCCACTCCGAACGCGGCTTTTCCCAGATCACCTTTTCGCGGCCCACCAGCCAGCGATGCATCCAGCGGGCGACTGCCTCTCGGTGCTGGATGTAGTAACCGTGCGGAGCATCCGCTTCATTCAAGGCGACGCGTTCCGGGTGACCGAGGTGCGAGTAGAAACGATTGGCCTGCTGAAAAACCTCGCGTGCGCCACGGATGTCGAAGGTCGCATCGCGCGTGCTGGCGCAGATCAGGATCGGAACGGGGGCCCGCATCATCACGTAATCGGCGGCGTCCATGCCGAAGGCGATTTGCCCGAAGATATTCTGCTCGGCGTCCTGTGGTCCTTTCACTTCGATCAGTCTCTGAAAAGTCGTTAGGTAACAACCGGGCGACGCCGCCACGATTCGGTCGTCAAGCGCCATGAGATAGGATGTCAAAGTGCCGCCGCCAGAATTTCCCGTACATCCGATCTTGTCGGCTTGGACGTCCTTTCGGCTCTGCAAGTAGTCGATGGCTCGCATGCCGTCCCAGACGCGGTACTGGGCGATGTTTTTGCCGAGCAGAATGCCGCCAATCCCCATCAACGTGTGCTCGGTCGTGCAGAGATGCCGAACGTTGGGATGCGGCACGGCCAGCTTGCGTGGGATGTCATCGAAGTGTGTATGACCACCCTCACGATCGATTATCTGATACCGCTCGCCCTGACCGACCGGGTCGTAACACAAAGCCGCCATCCCATTGCGTGCGAAGAGAATTGCCGCTCGCTGATATTGGCCGGAAGCCTTGCCGGTATGACTGTGTCCACACGGAATTAGGATCGCCGGATACGGCCCATCGGACTCAGGCAGATAAAGCGACGCCGTGACGTGATGCCGCGGACGACTTTCAAACATCACTTTTTCGATGCGATAGCCCTTGCCCTGTAATCGACCGACAACGCGCGCGTTAAGTGGCGTGCGTTTGGGAAACGCCCCAATCTGTTGCTGGAAGAACGTACGCCGTTCACTTTGCCAGAGATGAAGATCCTTCCGCCCTTTCAACTTTTCAAACGCCGCATTCCGAGCGGTCGTCATTACAGAAAACCGCGTCTTCAACCAATCGCGCAACGTTATCGACGACGCTTCCGCCGGATTGGGCGAATTGTTAGCAGCGCGTGAAGCGACGTTGAGAGTGCATAGACCAATGAACAGTACAGTGGTAATGAGTGGGGTTGCCTTCATGGTTTTCGACTCGAAGCGGACAACCAATTTGCGAATTTCATATTCGTATCGCGATCCCATGAATTCATGTCTCGCGTGCTGCCAATATGATACAGCGCGTTTTCGCTTGGTACATTTGCTGACCGCAATTCGCTTTGCGCCAGACTGCTGAAGCTGCGTTTCCTCAGCAGTTTGCATTCGAGTGTAAATCGCGGAGGTGAAAAACACCGAACGCACTTAACACGTGTCATCAATGTGATTTGCGGCTGATCTCGAAGTCAAATTTCCGGGCACTGTCACATCCACTCACAGTAATCGCTTGCTGAGGCAGGTGATCGCGACCTCCGCATCTTAGCATGTATCGGTTGCGCACTCAGGTGTAAATGACCGATGCCAGAAACGGCAGTTTGCTAATTCCATCAACTGGAGCATCCTGAGTTGCTCAGCCAGTCGGTGCGGAAGTGCATTGGGAGGGCGTGTCATGAGCGCGCAGGCGATTTCCGGCTGCACGCACATGACGACAATAGCGAAGTAGGAAACGGCATAGTGCCTCGTGCATTCGGTAGCGCACTCCGCCGCGGTTTCGTCACAGCAGGGCCAGGCGTACCGAAACCACCGTAGAAAGTGGTGTTGATTGTTGGCTATCACCATCTAACCACTTCTTGGGACTGCTAGACACGTAGACTTTTCAAACAGGAGCGAGAAGCAGTCGGGGGCTCAATTTTTTTTCTTTCCAATTCATGGGCGAATCGCTGCGCGTTTCGATTGGCGTCCTCATCACTCTGGCCAGCGGAGCGAAAGTGAACGACCATGTCTTCGACAACTGATTCGAAACGCACATGACCGTTTTCTAACGGCAATTCGGTTTTTGGATCTGTAGTTGGCCCGTCTTTTCCCGCTCGCAATTGTCGGGCTTCTTTGGCGTGGTGACGTTGTTCTTCCTTTTGCAACTCATTGAACCAATCAGGCGGCGTTCTCCTACCCTTCGCGGCATTCTTGATGTTGTCCATGAAAAATGCTTGTGGGCTGCGCCGGAAAAACCCGCGCTCCTTGCGCTCCATTGCCGCCAGCGTCACGTCCGCCCAGACCTGGATTTGAGCATGGTCAAATTGACGCCCAATTCTGGCGATGCTCCGAGGGTCGAACCCGATTGCTCGCAGGGGATCGAGTATCGCTGATTCGCGAAGTGACTTGCCTGAATACGTACGAGGGTTCGTGTCGAAGTAGGTTCCTCTGTGAAATCGTATGGAATATTCGCCCTTGCACCGCTTTTCAAACGTGGCGTCAACGGAATTGATTCCATGTGGAAGCGTGATGATGTCGTGTTCGAGCAGCGATTTCGCGCAACGTGTGATTTCGGATTTCAGCCTTGCTGTTGCAAGTGTGTTTGAGAATCCTACGATGTCGCGTGCCAAGTGTCTAACCTCGAAAACCGGCGAGACGGGACGACACCAGAAGACCTTCTTGAGCAGTAAGAACAAACGTCTGGTTGGGCAAGTCAAGCTGCGATAGGTGTCAAGGTCAAACTTAAGGTGACTACCAGTCCCCTGACAAAACTCGAAGAACAGCGGGTTCCAGACGATTCGCCACGCTCTCGACGAATTCGGATCGATGGGCAGACTGTAACTGAGCAGACCAAAACTAACTGAACGATGTTCTCGACGAATCGGGTCATAAAATCGGTCATTCTGATACGTGACCCCAGACAATCTCCGTAGCGCGCCGCGGAAATCCGCATAGTTCTTGCCACCTTTTGAATTGTTCGACAGACAGCCCAGTTGCCGCAAACAGTAATGAGGTGTTATGAAAAAGTCGAAGGTTGGCTGCTTTTGCGCCAGGGTGAGCGCCAGCATGCCCCAAAGCAAGAACTCGTCGTGAGAGGACAATCCGGCCGCACAATGGACTTTTACGTGGGCTGTCTGACGACGCTTTTGGCGGTCGGTGAATTGATATTCGCACTGGTGAGCCAGATTTTCCTGAAGTGAAGTGTTTTTATGAAGAGGACAAAGCGAGTGTTCGACGAGGCTGAGTTGGGCAAGGCCATTTCCGATTCGTGAAGTGCATTTTGTCTGCCGCTTGGCCACCGACGATCTTTGATTGCCTCATCTTGTTTAACCGAGTTAAAGTCCTATCAGTACGAACGGATTTCCGAAACGAAAAAAGAGCCGCTCGGAATTGAGTATTTCTTGACGACCTTCCGCAGTGCGTGCGACCGTATAAGAAGAGAATTCGCGGGCTTAGGCAGAATTGCCAGTGGCAATTGCCGAAACACAGGAGAACAGTGGCTCATACGACGATTTGCCTGATCAATCAGAAGGGTGGATGCGGCAAAAGTTCGACGTGTTTTCATCTCGCCGGTGCGATGGCCCGCGCCGGGCTCGACGTCTTGCTCGTTGACGCTGACCCGCAAGGCTCGTTGAGCCAAGGCTTCTTTGGTTCGTTGTTGGTCGAACAGCTTCAACCGCACGAATCGATTGCGCAGCTATTTGATGAGGATTCGTTTACATCCACTCCCTGCAATCTAATCCGTCCCACGGAACACGAACGCATCTCAGTCTGCGCTGCGAATCACCAATTAGCAGGTTTCAACACGCCAAACCCAGAGACGACCGGGCTTACTCAATTCGCGTTCCGTGAGTTTCTCGATGAGCAAATTGGTTTTGACTTCGTGCTGATTGATTGTCCGCCGAACCTGTACCGCTGCAGTTGGACGGCGCTGTTGGCCGCCGATTACGTCATCGTCCCCGTACCGCCAGAAGATTTCGGTACGCAGGGCCTACGAGCAGTTCATCAGGCGATCGACAATGCTCGACAGCTCAATCTAGGGCTGCGCCGTTTAGGCCATTTGGTAACGCGCCACGACCGCCGGTTGCTCGTTCATCGCTCGTATGAACAACGGCTGCGGGAATTACACGGTGAAATGGTGCTGGATACGGTGATCCCCGAAGCTTCGGCGTTCAAAGTTGCCTTGACTTGTCGCAAACCGGTCGAGTTTCACAGCCCGCGTTCCGCGGCGGCCGATTTGACACGCGCGCTTTGCCGTGAGATTCTCGCCCGTATTGCTATGAAAAACACAAAGCAGCACGTTGCATAGGATGGCCAGCACAAGGAGCACACTCGAAGAAGTAGGAGCCCACTTGGATGAATCGATCGGTGTTCGACACGCCGCGTTCCAACCGCAACTCAGTCCCATCGCTTCTCCAAAAGACACCGGCCGAACGCGACTTAGAAACGTCGGGCGAATCGCCGCTGAACGTGTTGTACCCGATCCCAATCAACCCCGTGACGAATTCTCTGACGAATCGATTCAGCGCCTGGCCCAGAGCATTCGCGACAAGGGGCAGTTGGCTCCGATTCACGTTCGGTGGTCGTCTGAGCTTGAGACGTGGGTGATTGTTTCCGGCGAGCGTCGATGGCGGGCGACCAAAGCAGCTGGCCTGACCGAAATCGACTGCTACTTTCACGAACAAGATTTGAACCAGGCCGAGGTGTTGGAGCAGCAGCTCGTCGAGAATCTGTTGCGTGAAGATCTGAAACCCGTTGAAGAGGCGCAGGCCTTTGCGGCATTGATCGAGTTGCACGGTTGGACTGGCAAGCAAGTGGCACAATCGCTGCACATACCTGAGTCCAAAGTCTGCCGAGCGCTCACACTGTTAGACCTGCCAGCAGACATCCAACTGCAAGTGAACGAAGGAAAGATTGCCGCTCGATCCGCGTATGAGTTAAGTAAACTTCCCAACGACCATGTTCGACGAGAACTTTCTGACGCCGCCGCGGGCGGCTTAACGAACAAGCAGACTGCCAATGCTGTGCGCCAACGACTCGGCAAACCACGACCGAAATCGCGCGTAACGAAACAGACCTTTTCCACAGAAGACGGCTGGAAGATCGTGGTATCGGCGAACAAGAAAGGAAACTACCACGAGATGAAGGCGGCGCTACAAGAGGCGCTCGACGAGGTCCAACACCGCATCGACAACAACATACACATCTTTTGAAACTTTACAGAGGCTGTCCGACCGTGGTACATCAATACCATGTTGCAGTCATTTTTCGGCACATTCGACCGTTCTGGTTTGCGCTCACTTCGCGTGGATGACGATCTCTGTCCGCCGATTCTTTTCCCAAAAGCAACGACTGCTTCGTTTTGGGCAATCCTCGATTCAGACGAGCTGCCGATAATTCACAGAGCCGTTATTGTCGGGCATCGAGGCGAAGCGTTGCAAATGCTTGCCGAGCGTGCCGTTTGCATTGGGCGGTCGTGAATCAACGAATGCACCTTATGAGGTTCGACGCCAGGCGATTGTTCCCGCTTGTACGCTCGTCGAGACTGGCGTAACGTGCGATACATGTCCCGAAAGCAAATCACACGTCCTGCGGTGTTACCCACAATCGTCGGAATCGTTTGTGCCGCAGTCACTCTGATACTTTGGCTGTTCGCGCCGGACTCGTGGCTAATCGGATTTGTTGGCTTGCTGGTTTCCGCGGTACTGGCGATTTGCATCTGGATGCTCTGCCAACGTTCCAACGACGGCACACGCGCCGATATTTTTAGCGCATTGCTGGCTCTCGCTTCGGAGAAAGAATTATCCGACGTGCATGAGCAGCTTGTCGAAGCATTGTGCAATGTTGCCGAGCGAAAAGATGATATCTATTGTTCCTTGGCCAAGCAACAGCTTCAGTCGATCGTCGATGATTCCGTCGCGCTTGGTGATGGACGGATTGAATTTCAAAGCACGGAATCTTGGCGCCTGGTGTACGAACAATTACTGCGTAGTCCCGGCCTGCATCTTTACCGGTCGGTGGCCCACGTCGAAACGCCTCATTACTGGCAGGACGGGCCGGGGCAACAGAGCACGCAGCTAAACCTGGAACTTCAGGACGCCGGCACGCTAAGTGTCGAGCGTACAGTCATCATTGCCGACCACTTATGGACCGAGGACTCGACCTTTCCCTGTGATCCTATCCATTCATGGGTCGACGAACAACACCGGCACGGGATTTGGCTACGACTACTGCGCGAATCGTCCGTCCAGTCCGAACCGGAACTGCTGTCGGACTATGGGATTTACGGCAATCGCGCGGTTGGAATGCAACGCCTGGATGTAAGCGGTCGAACCGTGCGTTTTGTTCTCAGTTTTGATTTTGAAGACGTGCAGCGGGCCGAGAAATCGTGGGAGCGGTTGGCAGTTTATGCGACTTCCTATCGAGATCTGCTGGATCAAAAGCACTAAACTCGCTACGATCGGGTACGAAGTTTCACGGAAAGGGAACTACCCTTACCCGACCTGCTGTATCTCGACACAGCGCGGCTGGGCCAAATGTCGCCGGGAGCCCAGCTCGCCTGTATCGATTTTATTCGTTTCGCCGGCGACCTCGGTAGTTCCATGTACTTCGAACAATTCCTTCATCACGGCCTTTCGGCCTGCTCAGATTCCATCCCTTGCGAACTTCCTGGACTCGACAACTGGGAAGGAATTGACGCACTGAAACATCGGTTGAAGCGATTCGCCGCCGCGCATCCTGATTCACGCGTGCTGCTCGCGAATCGTTCCTCGCAACTGATGAAACTGGCCGCGCGGCTTCTTTTCGGCCCGTGCCGAAACGTTCTCACCACCGACTTGACCTGGCAAACCTATGCCAAGATCCTGCGTAGCAATCGTGAAGCCGTCGGAAACCGCATCACTTGTCTACCACTTCATCGCCGAATTCTTCGCGACACAATCTCTGCTTCCGAAGTTGCGCAAATCGTTGTGGACAAGTTCGTAAAAAACAAATGCGACGGGCTCTTCTTACCAGCCGTCGATAACCTCGGCATTCGCTTTCCGGTGGAACAGTGCGTCCAAGCGATTTCAAGTCGCTGCGAATTGCGTTTCGTGGTGGTCGACGGAGCCCAGGCGATCGGCCATATTCCAATTTCACTGGCGAAGGATTATTGCGACTTCTATATTGCCGGATGTCACAAATGGCTGCGGGCGTTTCACCCAATGGGACTTGGGTTTTTCGGCAACGATCGATCAGCCGACTACATCGAAGACGCGATCGAACGTCTGCTAAATTGCGGCGCAATCGACGACCCATTGCTGAGCTTCACGGAACAGGCCAGGACAAATGCAGTGAATCCCTTTGGCGAAACGGTCAACTTGGGCGTATTGTTTTCGTGTTACGGTGCATTGCTCGACACTGAGAATCCGAAGCAGTTTCCGGAAGGCGACCTTCAATCTACAAATGCCGATGCCGTTCTTGATGCTGCACACGAATCCGGCTGGCACTCAATACATCCGCACGCGTCGCTTCAGTCTCGAATCCTTTTGCTTGAACATCCAACGCTTGCTGATCGAAACGAATCCGCCGAGCAAATCCGCCATGACTTCCTTCGAGCTGGCGTCGCGCTAACCGCCTATGACAAAGGGAGGGTGCGAATTTCTCTCCCCGCGCAACCTTGGACTTCCGAGCAACTCGGCTGTCTTTCGCGAGCGTTCACGTCGAATTGACTCAACACGCTTGCCTCATTTCGCCGTCGCGGCTGTGATCGTGGATCATGCGACCTTGCGCCCCTGACTGAAGCCCCACTCCGCAAGCATTTTGCACCTTGCCTTGTTACGCCGTGTCCCTGCCGTCCTTCGCTAACCACTGCCCGCAGTTCGCAGCCCCATTCCATGTCTCAGTTTTCCAGTCCGCAATTCCGTTGGCTGACATGGACTACAGTTTCTTCCGCATTGCTCTGTCCGGCGTCGTTGAGTTTCTGATCCGCTCTGGCAAACTCGTGCCAGCAAATGCTGTCACTGAGATTTGCTCCTTTCGCGGTCAGTTTGTTCTCGACTCCAAGCCGGACGAGTTCCCTCACTACCTCGGTTTTGTTCTTCACCAACGAGTGGTGAATGAAGAACGAAAACCTCAATCTAGGAGGAAACAAAATGAGCAAGAATAAACCAGTAGAACAAGTCAGACTCGGAACAATCGTTGCTTCGATCTGGAAAAACAACGGAGATAAAGGTCGGTGGTACAACGTCACGCTCCAGCGGGCGTACCACGCAGAAGATGGTTGGGAATACGCGGACACCTTCGGCCGCGACGACCTGTTGCAAGCCGCCAAGGTGCTCGACATTGCCAATACGAAAATCTTCGAGCTTCAGGTCGAAGACCGGGCGCAAGACGACTAACCACACAGCCCAGGCCGCTCAGTGGCCTGGGTTTTTCAGTTTTCAAACAGAATTCAGCAATGTCAATGATACCGATCGCCGGAAGCCAACCAGTTTTCGATCGTTTGGCGTCTGCCAACT
>CAYFJO010000191.1:0-19697 GCA_964343305.1 uncultured Pirellulaceae bacterium
AGGCCGGTTATGCCACCGGTCATTTTGGCAAGTGGCACATGGGCGGACAACGAAATGTCGACAACGCGCCACCGATCACCGACTATGGTTTCGACACGTCTCTGACAAACTTCGAAGGAATGGGACCGAAACTTTTGCCGCTTGTTCTCAAGCCCGGTCAGAAAAAACCAGGACGAATCTGGGCAGATGCCGAGCGTCTGGGCGAAGGCTACAAATGGATGCTGCGATCCAGGATCACGAGCGGATTTGTCGATGCAGCGATTCCGTTTATTGAGAAGGCGAAAGCTGCCCACAAACCCTTTTATATCAATCTCTGGCCTGACGACGTTCACAGTCCCTTCTGGCCACCGGTTGATAAGTGGGCGGATGGAAAGCGCGGGCTGTACCTGTCCGTGTTGCAGGAGATGGACCGTCAGTTTGGCAAACTCTTCGACGTCATTCGCGAAGACGAGAAGCTTCGAACCAACACTCTGATTCTCGTGTGCTCCGACAACGGGCCGGAACTGGGCGCCGGTTCCGCCGGGCCGTTCCGAGGTTTCAAGACGCACCTTTATGAAGGCGGCGTACGATCATCGCTCGTGGTTTGGGGGCCGGGAGTGCTTGAGAAAACCAGCTACGTTGACCGCGAGTCCGTGTTCTCTGCGATCGATCTGGTGCCGACGCTGCTGGAACTGACCGGGACACCTCGGCCTGATGGCGTGACGTTCGATGGTGAATCACTTCCTGGTACGCTGTTGGGCCAGGGCGGTTCGCGTCAGGCTCCGGTTTTCTTCCGTCGTCCGCCCGATCGCGACTCCTTCTACGGAGTTGAAGACTTGCCGGACCTTGCGATGCGCGACGGCAAATGGAAGTTCCTTTGCGAATACGACGGCGCTGATCCGCAACTCTTCGACCTGGATCGTGATCGGGGCGAGAAGACGAATCTGGCTGCTCAACACCCCGAAGCCGTCGCCAGGATGGCAAAGGCAGTGATTGCTTGGCATGAGTCGATGCCGACTGACAACGGCACTGCATTTGAATGGCGAAAAGGTCGCCAAAGACGATCCGCGCCTTTCACCGTGGTAGTGTGTGATTAATTGTTGCTACCGATTTCCCTTGTGGGGCGGTGACCCGAATAATGGCCTTGGACCTCAATTTGGGCAGGGTCGAGGGTGCCATCCACTTTCCGACTAGTCCATTCGTAGACCTTCATCGGTAGCCAATACTCGCGCTCGAATTGTGGGATGCTCCGGTAAAGATAAGGGTCAGCCTCCGTCGGCATTACAAGCTTGTCCCTCATAATGCACAGTTCTCGCCCCCATTCTCGATACCGCCAAAACGCCACGGCCACCACAGTCAGAAACGTCGTGAGCAGAATGAACTTCCGCAGGCTGAACTGCCACCAGCGGAGTTTCGGATTGTCGTTCGTAGAAGGCACTGTGAAATCTGGTTTAACTGAACAGGAGGTACAAGACGAAACCCGTGACCAATGTCGCGGCAAGCAACGCGGAAGGTATTAACCACAACAAAGCTAGAAGGAAGCTGTTCAGGCTCATTTTTTCCTTCTGTTGGCCACTAACGGGTTCTATCGATTGCGGCGGCTCGTAAGGGTTCGGCTTGTCGGGGGTGCTGGGCATTATTGGAGTATAGCCCATTGTATGAAAATCCCGTTCATGCGGGAGAATGTTAACCTGCAAGCTAGACATCCCCACTGGATGACAACCCTTCTTCACCTTTTCGGAATTGCGCTAATTCCGTGCAAGACTTCCGAAGTTTCGCTCGTCGCGCAAATCTGGCTAATGCTTTGTCAGGGCAAAGAAAAATGAGGTTGGGTGGCTGGCGTCGAATCTCACTACACCACCCATTTTCACATCGCTTCTCACCTTTAACCTCAACTGGCTGTCAAGATGTGACGATAATATCGATTGTGCGGATTACTGCGTGCCCTGTTGCGCGCGGGGAATGCCGTGACTGCGGATTTCCGCTTATCAGGGGGAAAAATGGCGAAGATACAGCGAGTCGACCAACAACGTCGTTGGTCGATGACATGTCGCTGTTTGGTGGGATGGGTGCTGCTGGCATCCCCGTCGCTGCGTGCGCAAGATCCTGTCACAAGCCCATCGAGATGGCATTCTGCCTCGCCGCAAGCTAAATCCAACACCCCATCGCCCGAAATCCGTCTCAACTATTTCGAAGCATCGTGGTCGTCGATTTTGAAAGGCTTGGCCCGATCGCTGGATGCCCAGTTGGTGATGCCCGACGTTCCGCCTGGAAGGCACTCGCGGCGTGACGGAAACAAGTACTCGGCCGCTCAAGCGATTGAGGTGTTGAACGTTGCATTACAGCCGAAAGGTTTCAGGATTCTGCACAAGCCGCCTTACCTGCTTGTTCTGCAGATCCAGGCGACACGCCCGCGCTATCCAAGGCCCATTGTTTCGCCGCCACGAGTGGCTGCCAGCCAGCCAGCCGCGACTCCAACGCCTACGCAGCCAACCGTCAACGAAGTTGCGGCGAGGAACCTTGCAAGCTTGCAGCGATTACCGTCCGTTAACCCGCCAGTGGCACGTCGGCAGTATCCTGTGAATTTGACGTCGCATCAATTTCCGGAGGACCAAGTCGAACGTATTCCTGATGCAGCCTACACGGCACCTGGCGATTTCGATCGCACTACGATGGAGTTCCGACTTTCCATCCGAAACCAGTCGGCAGCGGCGGTGGCCACCCGCATCCACCACGCCTGCCGGCCGGCGGTTCGCACGATCACACATGGATCCTCCGGGTTGCCAGCGTTCCAAGTCCGTTTTGCAACACCCGGGCCCACGAAACGTGATCGCCTTGCCAGGGAATCCGGCCAATCTCCATCCCCGCCAGCGATGAAGATTGTTCAGTTCACCGTCGCTGTCGATGACCAGCACAACCAGCTTGTCGTCGAGTCGCCGCCGGACCAATTCTCGAACGTGATGCAGTTGCTTCAGCGATTTGAGAATCCATCACCGCAGCCGGGTGGCAATTCGCGTGTGGTTTCGGGCGTTGCGAATGCCAAGGACGCGGCCGAGACACTTCGCGAGCCGCTGAAGCGAATTGCTCAAGCACAACGCAAAGCACAGCCGCTGGCGCCCGACGGCAATCGTCAGCCCGAACAATTGAACCGGGATGTCACCGGATTGATCGCCGGATTGAAAGGCGACGTTTCCGTCGAAGCGATCGAAGACTTGGGCGTGTTGATCATCAGCGGTGACAAGGCCGACGTGGATAGCGTTGTCCGCATCGTCCAGGAAATGAAGAGGCTGGGCGCGATTGCAACGCCTGAAATTCATTTGCGCATTCTTCGGCACGTCAACTCCGAGTCGTTGTCCGAACTGTTGACTGGCGTGTACGAGCAGGTTGGAACGTACGGTGGTCCGCCGCAAGCCGAACAAGCGATCTCGGTGACACCCGTTGTAAAACCCAATGCCGTGTTGATCGTTGCCCCGGAAGCCGACATGCTGTCGATTCTCAAATTGACCGACGAGCTGGACCAGCCGGTCGCACCCTCGGCGCGCTTCCAAGTGATCCGATTGAAGAACGCGATGGCCTCGCATGTGCTGACGCTGTTGGAAAAACTCTACGACAAACAGAGCGGCTTGGGAGTGCGAATCAGGACAGTGGCGGACGACCGCACCAACTCCATCATTGTTCAAGGCAGTCCGCGGGACCTGGTCGAAGTGGGCTCGTTGATCAAAAAGATCGACCTGGATCAGTCGAAGTCGGTTAGCCAAATGCGGTTGTTTCCGTTGAAGAACGCAGTGGCCAAGGAATTGGCCGAGGTGATCAACACCGCGATTCAGAGTGTGTTGACCGCGAACGTTGGCGGGCAAGCTGGCGCGACGCCGGGTGCCGCGCCACGTACCACACAGCCGGGCGATGCGGCGCAGCGACAGGTGCAGATAGCTAAGTCGGTTGTGTTGCAGTTCCTGACCAAGGACGATGACGTGGAGCAGGCCGTTCGATCGGGGATTCTGGAAGACATTCGCGTCACTCATGATCCTCGCACGAATAAGCTGGTCGTGACCGCGCCGCAGCAAAGTATGCAGTTGATTGCCGAGCTGATTCGCCAACTCGACAAACCGACCTCGCTGGTCGCGGACATCAAAGTGTTCACGCTGGCCAACGCCGATGCGTCGGCGATGGTGCGGCTGTTGCGGGACTTGTACTCCACGCAAATCCAAGCCGCGGAAAACGCGGCGCTGGTTGCGGGGGCGGCGGATGCCAGCAGCAACTTGATTCCCTTGCGACTTTCGATCGACGGACGCACGAACAGCATCATCGCCAAAGGGGCGCCGGAAACGCTGCGCGTCGTTGAGGCGATTCTGTTGCGATTGGATCAAAGTGATCTGCTCCAGCGACGCACGACGGTTCACAAGTTACACAACAGCCCTGCCGCGGACGTGGCCGCGGCCATCAATCAATTCCTATCGTCACAGCGCGACCTTGCTCAGGCCGAACCGGATTTAGTCAGCACGGTGGAACTGTTGGAACGCGAAGTGATCGTGGTTGCCGAGCCGGTCAGCAATAGTTTGTTGATCAGTTCCACGCCCAGATATTTCGATGAAATTCAAAAGCTGGCCAGAGATCTGGACGACGCACCGCCGCAGGTGATTATCCAGGCGCTGTTGGTCGAAGTCGTGCTCGGCAAGGACGACGAATTCGGCGTGGAACTCGGCGTGCAGGATTCTATCCTCTTCGATCGCAGCGCGATCAGCAATCTCGTAACGCTGTCAGAAACCACGTCTACGGCAGCGGGACTAACGACAACGGAAACTCTGGTATCAAAGGATGCGATTCCTGGCTTTGCCTTTAATAACCAGCCACTTGGCAATAACCCGTCAATCGATCAAGAACATTTCGCCGGGCAGGCACTGAGCAATTTTTCGGTGGGACGGGTCAACGGCGATCTTGGCTATGGTGGGCTTGTTTTGTCCGCCGGTTCGGAATCCCTCAGCGTTCTTGTGCGTGCTCTCGCCGCGCGCAGAAAGATCAACGTACTAAGTCGCCCGCAAATTCGGGCTCTCAACAACCAACAAGCCACGATCCAGGTTGGCCAACAAGTTCCGATCGTGGACGGTGTCACCGTCGGAACGACCGGCGCGGCCAATCCCATGATCCGTCAGGATCAAGCTGGTATTATCCTTTCCGTGACGCCCCGCATCAGTCCCGAGGGAATCATCGTGATGGAGGTGGTCGCGGAAAAGAGTGCCTTCGATTTGAACGCGGGCGTTCCCGTTTTCACTGACGTTTCTGGCAACGCAGTCCGTTCTCCGATTAAGGACATCACGACGGCCAAGACAACAGTGAGCGTGCCCAACGCCCAGACCATCGTGCTGGGTGGCATGATCACTACATCGGATACCACGATGGAACGCAAAGTCCCGTGGCTCGGCGATGTCCCGTTGCTGGGACACATTTTCCGTTACGATTCTTCAGTCAGCCGGCGAAGTGAACTGCTCATCTTTCTAACACCGCGCATCATATGTTGCGATCTGGATTCGGAAATGATCAAGCAAGTTGAGACCGGCCGGCTGCATCTTATTCAAAAGAATGCGGAAGAAGTCCACGGACCTTTGTTCGGCTTGGGCGAGGAGGAAATGATTTTCGAGGACATTATCGACGAGCCGGTCGTCATTCCGGGTCCGAACTTGGAAGAGATCCCCGTACCGAACCAACCAACCCCGGTACAACCAACACCTTAGACTTGGCTGATATTTAACGGAAGTTTTGTGATGTCGATTCATGCACGCTGCGTTGTCACGATCATCAGTTCAGTTTTCCTGTCCGGCTGTGTGTCGAGCGGACTGTGGAAATCAAAAGACCAGACATTTGCCAAAGCCGACGCGCGAAATCCGGTGGCAAAGATCGTCTGTCTGTGGCAACCCGCGGAGGGCAAAGGTTTGGACGACAAACCGACGCGTGGTTTTGCGGGCCAGATTCTGTTCCTGACGCGAAACTCACCAACGCCGGTCGAGGTGGATGGCGATGTGCAGGTTTTTCTCTTCGAAGATCAACGGATCATCGACAAGCAAACAAAGCCGATGCACCAAATCAACTTCGTAGACGGCGCCTGGGTCACGCACCTTCACAAAACGGCTTGGGGGCCAACTTATCAGATCTTCATTCCATATAGCCGTCCGGGGTCACACCTGGCCAATTGCGCCCTGCGAGTGCACTTGCAACCGAAAGCAGGCCCCAACGTCACTTCCGACGTCGCGAAGATTACGTTGCCCGGCCGGCCTGATGAAATTCAGGTTGTTCGCCAAGACGCGCATCATTTGCCGTCAACTTCTTCCGCCGATCGGTTCGATGAAAATACAAGAAACCACGGTCGCTCTGTTAACCAACCGAATGGATTTCAGAGTTTTACGGTGCCGCAATGAGATGTTTGGTGGTCTTTTTAGAAAGCAAAGTGAATTGATGAAAGCGAGATTCGTTTGCCGCTTCAAGGCTCTGTTTCTAATCCTGGTGATTCAAGGAATTGTATGGACCGCAAACGTTGCGCAAGCTCAGAGCCTGTTCGGCAATCGTGGAGCAACTAGCCAGACTTCTTCGGCTTTGCGACCAACGTCCCCATCGTTTGGTTCACCCTCGTCGACGGCCGCGCTCACGCCAACATCGCCGGGTGGTTTTATTGGACGTGGCAACGCAAGTGATCGATTTGTCGGTGTCCAGCAAAGTGGTACTCAGCGGGCGCCGTCCACGTCCAGCCGTCAAGAACCATTGCGCACGACCAGCGAGCAAACATCGACTGCCTCGGAACAAACTGGCACCAGCGCCGGGCGACAACGTCAACGAGTCCGAGCGCGCGAACGGGTCGCTTTTTCGTTCTCGGCCGTCGAGCCGAGCGCGATCGACGCGGCGATTTCCAAGCAGTTTGCCCATCTGGCGAGTCGGCATGCTTTTTTTACTTCCATCAGGACGGAGACCGGCAAAGACGGTCAAGTGGTCGTTCGCGGCGAAGTGGCGTCGCTGGACCAGAAGAAACTTGCCGAATTCATCGTGCGTTTACAGCCGGGAGTTCGCTCCATCCAGAACGACATCAACGTTGTTGACGACGCGGTCGATCTGCCTTCGCCTTGACGGTTCCCGACTGAGGTAACACCAGATCGTCGATCTGTTGCTGTGGCAACACCAAGTCACCATTGAATCCTGTGTCGATCCACACTTCGATTTCATGCGCTGCTTCCAGCAGACAGTCCCGATTCCGATTCAAGCGTCTCGCCAGCGAAACCCGCCGAACAGGCGGCTCAGGAGCGATTCGCGGATGGCAAGATTCGAGTGAGCGGCCAAGAAATCGATTTATTATTTGCAGAAAAGTAGTAGAATTACCTATGCTTGAGTCTGGGACCCAAGCAAAACATGTAAGAAAGTCGGGTCGGAGACCCAACCTCGTTTTAGGAGTTTAATGTGAAGGTGCGACTTGCAATTCTCGTGATCGGAGTTTTGCTGGGGTTGGTATACAAGTGGGGACTGACCGGCTGGGTGGATGCGGAGTCGAGTCTTTCATCGCAAGATGACACGAAAGCGCCCATTGGCGGCGAAGAAAATCCGACTTATGTCGACCCACTCGTTCCACCGGCAAATGTTTTTAATCCATCGGATCCTGGCCCCGCGATCTTACCCATGCCCCAAGGCGACTTCACTGCTGACGAACGTGCGCTATTCGAACCCCACGGCGATCAAGTGTGTGCGTCTGGTTGTGCTGTCAGCCGACACCCAACCAAGGAGCTAGCGAAGACCGCATATCGGCGGCTGCTCGAACAATTCCTGCGCGAACCGATCAGCGAAGACAGCCCAGCGTTGGAATCGCTACTGTTCTTTGGTCGGCAAACACAGCAGATGATCGCCGAGCATGGAATCGGTCCGCTCGATTCCGAGCGTGCAGAGGTACTTCAAAAAGAGTTAACCCGTACCCACGCGAAAATTACGATTCGCGTCGTCGATGAAAACGGTGTTGTGCGTTCGTCACTTCCTTGGACAAGCGTGCCGTTGGATCGTCGCCACGTGTTTTCGATGAACGTCAACAAAGTGCAACCGTTGGTGACCAGTGGCACAGTCAAACGCGTGGGACTGCATCATCTCTGGACACGATTGTGACTCGAAGGCGTCCACTTTGTGGCCGGACCGTGGTTCGCGGTTCATCGCAGCGGCGGCGATTGGCAAGAGTTGGGCCAGGTTTGGATCAGCGACGGCCAGCAGGATTGCAAAGGTCGAATCGAAGTGCAAATCGAACTAACGGAGATCAGCAATGCGAGTTGAATCAAGTAGGCCGGAACAAGTCCGCGCAGTTCCGGCGCGAATAGAGTCGGATGCCGGAACTGTGCGGACTTGTTCCGGCCTGCGCATCTCTTTGACGCGCATCTCTTTGACACTTGCGATGTTGTCAGTCTTGGCTCAGCAGGCGCATGCTGATCCATGTGGCATGGTGCCGCCGATCTATCCGTCAGGCCAGCCGATTCCGCTCGCACGCGTCGGTCTTCAACAAACGTACGCCTTCTACAAGGACGGTGTCGAGACATTTGTCATTCGACCCGGCTTCACAGGCAAAGTCGACGAGTTTGGCATGTTGATCCCGTTTCCAACGCCGCCGGCAATTCGCAAAGTGCCGGACCATATTTTTACGCACCTTGCCGCCGCCGTGGATCCGCCCGAAGTCGTGGTGGATTTGCGACCGCGACCCTTCACCGCCTCTCGCCGGTTTCTAAGAAAGAAATCGAAAGGCGAGAGAGATGACAAGGATCTGGAGTGGAAGAAGGAAGTCACCGTTCTCAAACGCGAAGCTGTCGGCATGTACGAAGTTGCCGTGCTCGAAGCGGGTAGCGCGGACGCGCTAAAAAGATGGTTGGACGAACACGGGTTCCAATATCCCGAAGGCATGGACAAACCGTGCAACGACTATGTCGACGCGGGCTGGTGCTTTGTCGCCGTGAAGACCAAAGTCGGCCGGAAAGACGGTGTCGACCCCAAGCCAGGTCAGCGCGAGGTCAATTCAAAACTGCCCAAGGGTTCGACATTCGACGGTCATGTCCAAGGAATGGGATTTCGATTCCAATCGCCCGAACTGGTTGTGCCGATGCGTCTGTCCGCATTCAACCAAGGCGAGCTGCGAAACGTCGTCTACTTGATGACCGACGGCCCACGCAAGATTCGCGCGATTCCCGAAGAGTACGTCGTTCGGCAGTTATCCGGTAAACAACTCTACAAGAACTTAACCGATGTGCTGCCATTGCGAATCATCGGCGGAACGGAAGAAGACATTCCAGAGTATCGCCGCAGGTCGCTCGTCGCCGAAAGAAATCCAGTCCCAAAGAATGGCGCGGCCAGCGAGTTGTTTGCATCCGACATGCTTGCGGCTTCGACAGGTGAACTCGCTCTGCCGCACGAAGAACGTGAAAAGGAACTGCTACGAATTGGCGAGCGATTCGGCCTGCGTGGCCCGGACATTGACAAATTGAACACCAACTCACTCAACGAAGAGCGACGAAAAACTGTCGACCAGTCGCTCAGCAAACTCAAGGACATGACGCTCACCGTCATCGACGGCGACTTTCCCCGCGATGTGCTCGGCGGACAGAATCTCACCTTCGCCGAGTACAAGATGCCCTCACGTCGAAATCGCCCGAATGCTTACGATGCGAAAGTAAACGGGCCCGCACCGAAAAAGCCAGGCGTCTTGAAGCTGGGCGCATTAACGCCCCTGCCAGAAGGCGAATCGTCGAGCATCGCGGCCGGCACGATCCGATCGAACGCCATACTTTGGATCGTTTCTGGTTTGGCAGTTGCAATTGTTGGTCTTGTTTTAATCCGACGGCTGCCCAAAGGTCACAAAAGTTGATTGGTCTCAGCTTGTCGACCTGGTCACCACGTATTGAATTTCAATTCTGCTCCTGCACTTCGAATGAAAGCCGGTTTGCGGCGGCACTTGCGGCGGCGATGATCTCGCTGTTTGGAAATCCCGATGCGATCTTGACCAATTGCTGTTTCATTTCCGTCGTGCCGATCAGCTCCATCGCATAGATCATGCGGTGGATTCTCTTTCGTTCCCCGTCGGTTAGTTTTCGCTCCGATTCTTTCTGAGCGAGGATTTGCATGATCCGTGATCTGACTTCGAATGAGCCAGTCTCTTTCAGAGCCTTGCGAAGTTGAGCTTCGGCGATCACGCGTAAGTCGATCAGTTTTCGATGCGCTGCTTCGCGAACCTTGAATGTGTCGCTGTCTAGTTCGAGGATCAGCCGATCGATGGTAGCTGGGTCGGACTTCGGCACGAGATCCTTCACTTGTTTCACCAGATAAGGTGTCGACTGCAAAGGGGCATGAACCAGTATTGCCATCGCGCGAAAAGCACGCGACGAGTCCGTTGATAGGTCTTCCCAGACTTCCGACAATTCCTCGTCCGTCAACTTGGCTGGCTCTTGTTCAATAGGGCCAAACAAGATGCGTCGAACGTCCCACGACAAGGTTGAATTGTCGGTGGGTCCCGATGCGCCGGAAGCGAGTCGTGTGCCGTCCGGCGAGAACGCAACCGCACAAACATGTTCGGTGTGTCCCGGTAAGGTTGCCACGAGTCCGTCTGTCAATACTTCCCAAACACGAACCGTCTTGTCCCAACTTGCCGTGGCCATCAATCGGCCATCCGGCGAATAGGAAATGGACTGAATCTGCGCGTCGTGAGCTGGTCGGGTTCGATGATCATTCGAGTTGCCCACGACGAGGACATGAACATCTTCTTCGCGTCGAAACGACACGGTCAGCTTCGTGTCATTCGGTGAAAAGCGGCCAGTGACCGGTGTCGCTTCATGTTGCGAGACACAGTAGACCACGGTGCTTTTTATGTCACGGACAAACACGCCGAAATGCTCGTCACTAGTCGCACGAGGTTTGTAGAAGGCGAGCCACTTTCCTGTTGGTGACACGGCGAGCGGCATTTGTATCGGCCAGTTTCCCAATGACACGGAGTTCTTTTCGACATAAGTTTTTGCGTCGTAGTAAAACGCTGTGGCAGAATTGATGACAAGCAACTCCTGGCTATCTGGCAAGAATTTGACGATGGCCCCGCCATGCTTTAGTTCATCGAAGTTCTTGCCAGTCGCAGTGTTCCAAAGACGGACCACCTCGTTGGTTCCCGGCGACGTCGTGGCGAGCGTTTTGCCGTCTTGTGAAAATGACAGACTGGTGACACGATCCTCGTGGCCGTCCAACGTGAATCGTTCCTTGCCGGTCTCAGTGTCCCACAAGCGTACGGTTTGGTCGCGGCTGCGAGTTGCCAGCAGCTTGCCATCGGGTGAGAAGGCAACGAGATAAACTCCGCGCAAGGGGTCGCTCGCATCGCCGCCGCCGATTCGACGGATCGCACCGTCGGGTAATTCCTGGCCAACCGGGGCATCGGCAGCCGTAAGAGCGACAATCATCAGCGCAGAGAATCTAAACATTACAGCGTCCGTGATGGAAAGGTAGTGGGTTCTAGCTTATCAACTTGGCTCTCGTGCCGCAAAACTTTACAACCCGACCCGTAAGCGAGGGATCCGGTCTGTCCCTTGCTTACGCGTCGGGTTACGATTCAGAAAAAGCCAGGCTACTCGGCCACAATTAGACGTTACAATGAACGCGCCGTTCCACATTCTAGCCACGATTTTCGGAACTACGGCGAGGGCAATCTCGTCGTTGTTGATTCCACTCAATCGCTCGAAGAAGAACGACGAAAGACCGTCGCGCAGACGCTGAGCAAACTCAAAGGCATGACATTGAGCGTCATCGACGGTGATTTTCCTCGCGAATTACTTGCACGCGAAAACCTCACGTTCGCCGGGAACAAGATGCCGGGCAAGAGAAATAAACCGGAATCGTACGACGCCAAACTGAATGCTCCGGCACCAAACAAGCAGGGCGTTTTGAAGATTGGTGCGGTATTGCCACCCAACCAGCGACAAAAAGGGTGAAACCGATATTCTATCGAAAGGATGAAACACGTTACATATAGCGGTGATGAATGGGATGAACAACACTGGGATGATTTCAGCCATCATTCACGTCAATATGCCTTCGCAAAGAATGCTCGCTGAGTTGTTGGCTTGCCCGTGAACAAACATTTTCCTTCAGACTCTCCGCCTTCTAGCGGTACGCACCTAATCGTCACTTTGAGTTTCTTGAGGATATCGGCGACCGACGGGTCCTCAACAAAGTGGCAAAGCGCGAACCCGCCATGTAATTCCGGTTTGTTTCGATCCTTGGGAGTGAAGTAGTCCTTGAACTCGCCCAAGTCGGTGATCTCACGGGTGTTTTCATCTCGAAACTTAGTTGCCCGGCTCAGCAACTCGCTCTGGATCTCGTCCAGTGTTTGTGAAATTTTGGTGACAAACTCGTCGCGATCAATGCTTTGTTTCTCCCCAGTATCTCGTCTCGCAAAAAACACGCCGTTCTTGGCGAGATCTTTCGGACCAATCTCAACACGGATCGGTACGCCTTTCTTGATGTACTGCCAATTCTTCTCGCCACCGCGAATGTCGCGGTCATCAATCTTGACGTTGACTTTGCCGTCGGCGAAATCAATCGATTCCAGTTCGTACTTCAACTGGTCACAATAAGGCAGCACGTCGGCACGTTCATCGTCGTTGCGATAGATCGGACAAATGACGACATGATTCGGCGCAAGTCGCGGTGGCAAGATCAATCCGTCGTCGTCAGCGTGTGTCATGATGACACCGCCCACCAAGCGCGTTGACACCCCCCAAGACGTTGTCCAACAATACTCCTCTTCTCCATTCTCGTCTTGAAACTTGATTCCTTGAACCTTCGAGAAATTCTGACCAAGGAAATGGGAAGTTCCGGCTTGCAGCGCCTTTCGGTCTTGCATCATGGACTCGATCGTGTAGGTTTCCACCGCGCCTGGAAATCGCTCGCCTTCTGTTTTCACACCTTTGATGACCGGCATGGCCATGTAGTTCTCTGCGAAATCCGCGTAGATTTCCAACATCTGGCGAGTTTCATCAATCGCTTCTTGTTCGGTTGCGTGAGCAGTATGCCCTTCCTGCCACAAAAACTCCGTCGTGCGCAAGAACATTCGCGGCCGCATTTCCCATCGAACCACATTCGCCCACTGGTTTATCAGGACAGGTAGGTCGCGATACGACTCTATCCATTTCGCATAGCTCGCACCAATTATCATCTCGCTAGTTGGGCGTACGATATACGGCTCGTCGAGTTTCCCCGCGGGGACTAAGCCTCCGTCTGGCCCCGGCTCCAAACGATGATGCGTCACAACCGCGCATTCCTTGGCGAAGCCCTCCACGTGCTCAGCTTCTTTCTCCATGAATCTCATCGGAATGAACAGCGGAAAGTAGGCATTGACGTGGCCCGATTCCTTGAACATGCGGTCCAGAATCTGCTGCATGTTCTCCCAAATCGTGTATCCCCACGGTTTGATGACCATACATCCGTACGCGTCGGAGTTTTCCGCTAAGTCAGCCGCTTTGATGACTTGTTGATACCATTCAGGGTAGTCTTCCGAACGGGTTGGCGAGATTCCAGT
This sequence comes from uncultured Pirellulaceae bacterium, assembly GCA_964343305.1. Classification (GTDB taxonomy): domain Bacteria; phylum Planctomycetota; class Planctomycetia; order Pirellulales; family Pirellulaceae; genus CAYFJO01. Next base: position 13,535 of record CAYFJO010000191.1, read on the forward strand.
CCGTTTTTTCTTGGCCATGGCGAATCCTATTCTTATGCAACTACTTCACACGCTAGTTTTTATACCCCTGTCTGCTCGTCAGACAGGTGGATTAGTTTAGCAGCTAACTTGACCACCCTGAATCCGTTGATACGGCCCCTCGCCAGCTTGCCTGGCAAGAGCCAGAGTTTCATGGGCTTGCGAATCGCCTTGTTGCCCACAAAACTGATTCACCCGCCGGACGAGCCAGCGGGGGCGTGATGCGCCGCAGTTCGTTAGTCTAGCTGCTAAACGTTGGTTCCCGCCAGACGAGCTGGCAGGGGACGAAACTGAAATGCGACGTTAGATCGTGGGGCGATGGTTAAAGCCGCCCTGGCTGACGGACTCCATTGCCTTGCACTTTCAGGCGCGAATCGCCAAGATCCTTCCGCATTGTGTCGGCAAGCGATTGAATCTGTTTCACAATGTCAGGGTGGTCGTCGGCGACGTTCTTCGTTTCGCCAGTGTCTTCTTCGAGGTTGAACAACGACAACTCGATTCGGGCGGAATCGTATTTGACTGGGATGCCGCCCGTTCCGCCTTTGCGACCGTTCAAGGTTCGATAGCCGTGCGGAAAGTGCAGCTTCCATTTGCCCATCCGGACGGCTTGTAGTTCGCGACCGTAATAGAAGTAATATGCTTCGTGCGGACTCTCAGCATTCGTTTCGCCCTTGATCAGTGGCAGGATATTTTTGCCGTCGATCTTGTGCTTTGGCAACTTGGCACCGATCAACTCGGCGACTGTTGGCAGGATGTCGATCGTCATGGCCGGCTCGCTGCATTTCGTGCCAGCGGGAATTGTGCCAGGCCACCACATGACGGTCGATTCGCGGCAGCCGCCGTCGAACATCGTACCTTTGCCTTCGCGCAGCGGACCGGCCGTTCCCGCGTGATCGCCGTAACTGAGCCACGGGCCGTTGTCGGCGGTGAAGATGACCAGCGTGTTTTGTTCGAGTTCATTCTTGCGGAGCGTTTCCAGAATCTGCCCGACCGACCAATCGACTTCCATCATGACGTCGCCGAACAGGCCGGCCTTGCTCTTGCCTTTGAACTTGTCGGACACGTAGAGCGGCACATGAACCATGCTATGCGGAACATAGACAAAAAACGGTTCGTCCTTATGCTCTTCGATGAACTGGCAAGCGCGCTGGGTGTATTGCGTGGTCAGTTGCTCCTGGTCCTTGCCGGAAACCTGGGCGTTGACGGTTTTGTTCTTGTCAATCAACGGCAGATGCGGCCATCGTTTCAGACGCTGTTCCATTTTCAGATGCAACACGTTGGGATGATATGGCCACATGTCGTTGGAATACGGTAATCCAAAGTAGTCGTCGAACCCATGTTGCATCGGCAGGAACTTTTCGTGATGCCCCAGATGCCACTTGCCGTAGCAAGCCGTCGCGTAGCCTTTTTGTTTGCAGATTTCAGCGAGCGTCATTTCCTTGTCGCTGATGCCGATGTTCGACTTCGGGCCCAGTGCGCCGAGAATCCCCACACGAACGTTGTAGCAGCCGGTCAACAACCCGGCGCGTGACGCGGAACAAACTGCCTGGGTGACATAAAAGTCCGTGAAGATCCGGCCCTCTTTCGCCATCCGGTCTAAATGCGGTGTTTCGTAGCCTTTCGCACCAAAGGGGCCGATGTCGCCATAGCCCATGTCGTCGATGAAGATGACAACGACGTTCGGCGGTCGATCCGGACCAACCGCCGCGTTCGCTTGCAGTCCAATGACCAGCAGTGCCAACACAAAAAGTAATCCGTGGTTGCGCGTCCGATTTGATGTAGCTGCCGTCGCCAGACGGCGGAAGACCACGCTCTGGCGAGCGTAGCTACGAATTGATCGAGCGATCCTAAGCATGGTGTATCTCCAAATGTGCAATATCGTTTGGCGGCCATTTTCATGGCTACGTGGATGAATTGCAAGCGAGCGACAGCTCTTGGTCCATCATCGCCGCACAGTTTGGCCACAGGTACTTGGCAACAAGCTCTTTGGCGATGCTCGACTCGTCCCGCCATTTATCTTTGTTCTGGAATTGTTCAGCCAGTTGAAAAAGCCTCTCTGCCAAAGATTCAACCGAGCCGTCGTAACAGAACATGCGATTCGACGGGTCGGTTTTCAGGGCAAGTATCTCCGGGTACGACAGGCGATGGGGCAACAAGGGACGGACTCCCGCTGCGATCGCTTCGACCACCGCGATTCCGAAGAATTCATGGTTGGCCGTGGAGACGATCACGTCGGATTTTTGCAACGTGGCGAGGTACTCGGCGCGTGACGGTTGAAATCCCCAGCGGCCGATTCGAGGTTCGAATTGTTTTCGCGCCGCATCGAAAATCGGCGGCGAATCGGCAAACCGCTCACCAATGACGTTCAGCCCGAATTCCACACCCTGTGTTTCGAGCTGGCCGATGGCTGCGAAAAAGTCTTCCGGATTCTTGTCGTGTTCCCAACGGGCGGCCCACAGGATATTCATCGACTTGTGACTCGACGGGGGCCGCGGTGGAGCGTCTTCGATCCCGGAGGATGGACGATTGCTTTGCGCTGGATTTCATCGATCGCGTCGAGAGGTTGATAATCGGGCATCCGCGGCAGATATTCGCGCAACGCGTCAAGAAAACTGTCGCGATGAAACGCTGAGTTAAACCAAACCTGGTCGGCGGCCAACGCGGTGGTTAGATTCGTGAAAGCGAAATGCAGATCGCGTTCGCGCGGGTCTTGGTTCGGGTAGGTGAGCTGATTTTCGTGAAAATAGGCGACGGCCGGCAACTCGGCGACCGCGCGCGGTGCGAGTCCCTGAAACTCCGCCAGATTCAGCATGTCGCTGGCGAAGACCGCGTCCCACGACTCTCCGTTCGCCACGTGCTGGCGTACATCTTCCGCAAATGTAATGGCGGCGTGCCGCATCCGCCACTTCCATTTGTGTGCCGGCAAACTGAGCACTGTCCAATCGTGGATACTGTGTGAAATCCATCCGTCGAGAAACGCTTGATGACTGCCGCCGTAATAGGGTTCGAGGGCGAGTATTAGCATGGATGGAGATTTGCCGGTTTTCCTTTCGCTGCAAGCATATCAATCCATTAAGGCGAGCGGCAGATGAATTCTTACCCGCCGTAGTGGAATTCGCCAGAATTCCTTTCCCTGAGGGAATTCTGGCGAATTCCACTACGGAAATCAGGTTGTGAGTTGCTCCAGCAGCAACACGATCTCGACGGCATCGTCGTAGTCGATGTCGGGATCGTCGGCCAAGGCGGGGTCGCGGGAACCGGCCAGGATTGCTTGCAAGGCGGGGACGAGGGCGCGAAGGTAGTCGGGCGATTCGGGATCGGCGGCGAACTGTTCGAGTTGCGAGGCGACGTCGTCGGTTTGGCTCTCGGTGATCGCTTGGTGGACGAGGGCGCAGAGTTGTGGCCCGGCGCCGTGGGTGACCTGGCCGCGCTGGCGGCGGTAGTCGGCATAGACGGCGATCGCCTGTCGGCGGGCCTGGGCAGCGGCCGCGGTGTTGCCGACCGCGCGTTCGAGATCGGTGAGGATGTTGAACGTTTTCCACGGCTGGGCGGCGAGGCCAAAGGGACGGTTGCACTTGATCGCCCGGTCGATTTCCCGCCGCGCCTCGTCATGGCGACCGAGGGCGACGAGTTCGTCGGCGATGTTGCTGCGAGTGAGCCCTTCCTTGGCGAGATCGCCCAGTTTGTCGAAAATGTCCGCCGCCTGGCGATAGTAGCGGACGGCGTCCTCACGGCGGCCGATCAAGGCGTTGAGGTTGCCGAGTTGGCCGAGGGTGCTGGCCTCGCCTTTGCAGTTCCGCTCGCGGACCTTGATCGCCAACGACTGCTGATAGGCCCGCTCGGCGTCGTCGTATTGCTTCGCTTCCTGGTGGACCATGCCGATCTGATGCCAGGCCGTGGCGACCCCGGCCGGTTCGCCGAGTTGCTCCTTGATCCGGCGGTCCTCGCGCCAGTGAGCGAGGGCGTCGGGATAGCGTTTCTGCAACATCCGCACCGTGCCGAGTTGGCCGGTATTCGTGGCGACTGAACGTGGATCGTTGCGGGATTTCGCGGCTTCGATCGTCTGCTCGTACAACGCGGCGGCCTCGTCGAGTTGGCCGAGAAGCATCAGGCAATCCGCCTTTTCGGTCAGGCTGACCGCCGCCATCCGCGCGGCGCTGGCATTTCCGTCGTCGGCCAGGCGGGCGAACCGCGTGTGGGCCTCGTCCAAGGGCGCGATCGCCGCCTGGGATTCCCCGCCCATTTGCAGCGCGCGACCGAGCCTAACGTGTGCCATCGCCGCATCGGAGGTCGCTTCTGGGAAGGCGTCGTCGGGAACGGCGGCGGCTTGGTCGACCAGACGGCGGGCGGCGGCCAGCGCGGCGGGGAAGTTGCCGGACTGGAGCAGGCGGTCAATCGCGGCGGATTCGGCGTTGAAGCGAGCGTGGCTCCAGGGGGCGTTGGGATGGTCGAGCAACCGGCTGGCCGCCTCGCGGACCGCCACCGCACGGGCCAACGCGCGGCGACGACCGAGATTGGCGAGCAAGGCTTCAAGATCGGTTGCCTGGTTGATGATTTCGTCGAGCGACACCGGCGGGACGGACGGATCGTCGGCTTGCGCCCATTGCCAGCGTTGCTCCAATGCCGCCGTCAAGTTCGGCAATTCCAGCAGCGTGAGCAGCGCGGCCCGGTGAGCGTCCTTGGTCTTCTGCTGGTAAAGATGCCCGGTCAATTGCCGCATCGCCTCGGCCCAGACGACCAGCCGTTCTGCCGCGACCGCATCGTCGAGTTCCCGCCGCAAGTACGGACACAACGCCGCATGGAACTGCAGATGCCCATAGGCAACCTGATCCGCCAAACCGACCGCTTCGAGTTGCTCGGCAAGATGCACTTCCTCGTTGTTCTGGTAGTCCAACCCGAGCACCTCTGCGATGACGTAACCATGCCCGCCGCCGTGGAACAACCCCAGTGGGCCGAGTTTCGCCCGCACGTCTTCAGGCAATCGTCGCAGGGAAAGTTCCACCGAAGCGAACAGCGAACGCTCGCGGTCGTCGGGATAGCGATCGTGCAGGCGCTGCATCACGTGGCCGATGTCTTCGGTCGCCGCTCGTAGCCCGCCGCGTCCGACTTCTTCGGCCAGCAGCTTCAAACTGCGGGCGTGACAGTTGACCGTCTCGACCAGCCGCTCTACCTGCTCGGTCGTCTCCGGGTCGTCTTCTTCCGGCCGCCACTTGCCCTCGCCCAATACGCGGCCGACCAGCTCGATCGCCTCGTGCCGCGTCAGCCGGTCAATCGGCAGCACGGCCCGCTTCAGCCCAAACGGTTCCGGCAGACGGACGCGCGACGTGAAGATCAACCGTGTCTCGCCGACTTGTTCCAGCTCCGCCGCCAAGGTCAGCACCGCGTCGAGCAGTTCGGGATCGAAAGCGGCGTCCAGAACGCTCTCTTCGTAGCCACGCTCACCAGAGCGTGGGGCCTTCTCGCAATCGTCCACGTTCTGGCGAACGTAGCTACGGTCGGGAGGAACGATTGATTCGAGGTTGTCCAAGACGATGACGACGCGGTCGTCCTGCAACGCGCGACGCACCAGCAGTTCGGCTTGCTCGGCGCTAACGCCCGCCGCCGATTCAAAGCCGGGCACCAGTTGCCCGCCGATCGACCACAACACGGCCCGCGCGTCGGTCAGGTGTTCGACGCTGACGAACGCCGCCCGATCGCAGCGCTGTGTCGCCACCAGCCAGCGGGCTAGCTCCGCGGCCAACGTCGTCTTGCCCTCGCCCCCTTCGCCCAAAAACAGCACGTACCGGCGGTCGCTCGCCGGGCCGAACAACATCCGCTCGGCGGCCAGCAACTGGCGGCTGCGGCCAACAAACGTGTGCGGCGGCTCGGCGGGCACTTCGCCCAGCGCCAACTGGCGACCGCGGGCCAGGATCGCCGCAAGCTGGGCGTCGGGCACTTCGGTGACCAGCGGCGGATCGGCCTGTTCCTGGAACAAGATCGGCACGAACCAATCCTGCAATTGCAATTGGCCGCCGATCGATCGGCCTCGATTAGGGTCGCCGTGCAAAGCCTGCTGACCCGCCAACATCGCCTCGCCAATCCGTCGGCCGCGGACCAGTTCCTGGTAAAACACGTCGACGAATCGCCGCGCCGTCTCGACCAACAC
>CAYFJO010000192.1:0-19687 GCA_964343305.1 uncultured Pirellulaceae bacterium
CACAGCGCGACTGCATAAAACTTCGTCCGCCGTTTTCAAACCGCTCGGCCAAATGCGAGATCTGACGTCGCACGGCATCTCGTCCAGCGTCTTGAAAGCGTCCGCTGGGGAAATGGCCATGCGGACTCAAGACAGCCGGGCGTTTCTTCACATCGCCCGCCGGCCGGTACAAGTTTCCCGTGACAAAAAGTCCGGGCACACTTTGGAAATAAACTTTTTCAATCGTGTAATCGCCTTGATCAATCTTGCCGTGTATGACCGCGCCCAGCGGTGACTTGGTTGGCATCGGCCACAGACCGAGCGAGACTTGCATTACTTGGCGAACCCATTGCGACCGCTGTTGCCAGGCTTGCGGCGACTCGGTGGGCTGGAGATTAAAGTCGCCGCGCTCGCCGTGCAACGGTCCAAGCCGGGTGTCGGCGGGCAGTTGTCCCAAGGGCAATACCCGCGGTGGCTCGGCAGCGCCAGCGAACAGAGAAAGAAAAAACAGAGGCGTCAGCGAGGCACTACTCAGTTGTTTCTTTGTCCGAGTCATTTTGGTTCACATTCTTTTCCGACGTGACCGCGGTGCCGGCGAGTAGCACACCGTACAGCACAAGATCAACCCAAAAGCTTCGTAGTGCATAAAAAAACGGCGGAGAGGAATCCTTCTCTCCGCCGTAAAGTACGTCGCTTCGCGATCCGTGCGTGGCGACTTCTTTAAAAAACTGGGGGGGACCTCCAAGCCTCGAACGAATTCGCCAGCTGTCGATCCCTGCGGTCGCCGCCCCCCAAGTCTCCTTTGTTATTCAAAGAAAATAACCAAAACAATTACTACCAACGACGGAAACTATCAACGAACCGCTCCAAATGCGCACAACCGCAGCGCAAATACTTAACTGCTCTTTTGGTGTTTTAAACTAAAAAAGACGCCAGAATGGCTTGGTCAGCAAACAGTGTTCTTTTGGATTGTGAGTTTGGCTCGCGAAGTTGCAAGTGGTAACAAAGAACACATTGTGCGGACGAACGGAGAATTGTCAAGCAACGAATTGAGAACTTTTTCACATTTCATTTTCTTGTCGAATCTTCGAGTGATCCCTATTGCATTTTCCTCGTGTGTCGTTCTATGCGGATCGGGTGCGTCTCGTTAACAGGATTGCGCCGCAAGAGTACGATGTATGATAAGCGCCGACATCACCTTTCTTATTCACTGTTGAAATCTTATTCACTGTTGAAACAGATGCTTTCTTTTGCGACTGACAACGAATATTCCGCAACCGACGCACATGTAGCGCGCGACGCGCTGCTGCAAGTTGCAGGTGAATGCCTCACCGAAGATGCGTTGGTGGATGACGCAAGACGTTACGACTTTTTGGAACAACGATTCGGCCGGGACAAATGCCGCCGTCTTGGTTTCTTTCCGATGCCGCCGGGCTATTTGGTTTCAGTGGTGATACCCGTCTTCAATGAAGCCAAGACGATTGAACAAGTAATCCAGCGTGTGCGCGATGTCGGTTTACCGTGTGAAATGGTTGTGGTGGATGACGGTAGTAGCGATGGGACGCGTGATGTTTTGGACGGACTGCGCGACGAAGAAGATTTGACGATTGTGTTTCACGAGCACAATCAAGGCAAAGGCGCGGCAATCCGCACTGGCTTTACGCACGTCCGCGGCGACGTGGTTGCGATCCAAGACGCCGACATGGAATACGACCCGCGCGACTTTTGGTACTTGATTGAACCGATCGTTGGGGACACGGCAGACGTGGTGTACGGTAGTCGATTTTGCAATAACGACCAGTCCGACTCGCCGCTTTGGCATCAAACGGGCAACCAAATGATCACTTGGCTTTCCAACTTGTTCACGGGTCTGAAATTCACCGACGTCGAGACTTGCTACAAGGTGTTTCGCCGCGATCTGGTCGATCGACTGGTCCCCGGATTGCGAGAATGCCGGTTTGGGATCGAGATCGAGATGACCGCGAAACTCGCAAAAATGAAAGGTGTTCGATTCTACGAGCGGCCGATCAGTTATGCGAAACGCACCTACGCCGAAGGGAAGAAGATCGGCTGGCGCGATGGGGTTCGAGCACTGTGGTGCATGGTGCGGTATTAGGCTTATGCTCGCAGGACGGATGGGCAATCCGTCCTACGGTTCGACATTACTCGCCGATTACTTTCACTAAAACTCGCTTCGATCGCTGGCCGTCGAACTCGCCGTAGAAAATCTGCTCCCAAGGGCCGAAATCGAGCCTTCCTTTGGTAATCGCGACGACCACTTCGCGACCCATGATCTGGCGCTTGTGATGTGCGTCGGCGTTGTCTTCGCCAGTGCGGTTGTGATGATAGCGGTCGGGTGACGGATCGAACGGCGCGAGTTCTTCCAACCACTTCTTATAGTCGTGATGCAGGCCCGGCTCGTCGTCGTTGATGAAAATACTGGCAGTAATGTGCATCGCGTTCACAAAGCACATCTTGTTACTTCATTCCTTTTGTTCTGTCTGGAACCACGGAACCTAGTGAGGGATGATCGTGTTATTGGCCAATGATCTTTACGAGAATCCGTTTCCGACGGTTGCCATCGAACTCGTAATAAAAGATGTGCTCCCAAGGTCCAAGGTGCAGTTTGCCGTCAGTGATCGCGACGACCACTTCACGGCCCATGATCTGCCGCTTGTGATGTGCATCGGCGTTGTCTTCGCCAGTGCGATTGTGATGGTATCGATCCGGGGATGGATCGAACGGGGCGAGTTCTTCCAGCCACTTGTCGTAGTCGTGGTGCAACCCGGTTTCGTTGTCGTTTATGAACACGCTGGCTGTAATGTGCATCGCGTTAACGAGTACGATGCCATCCGTTACTCCGCTTTTGGTCACGAGCGTCTCCACTTTGTCGTGAACGGAAATGATGGCACGTCGCTGTGGTACGTCCATCCAAATTTCTTCTGTAAGCGATTTCATTCTCACTCTCCTCGAACTTGGGTTCTGACTTGTCGTGATGCAACCGAGCAGGCAATAGTAAACCACAAACAACAATTGATGGGGCTAGGCCGACGGGCCGAAAAGCGGAACATTCCCTGTCCGCCTGCCCCATCACTTATTCCAAACAGGGATCGATCCGTTGAAGGGAGACGGTTATGCAGAGTAAAAGACGATTACCAGTCCGCTCAAACAAGCGAAATTTGAAATTACGTGAGGCTGCCGTTGATTGTGTGCCAGGACGGCCGAGCGACTATTTCCATTCGTATGAAGCGTTTATTCAGGCACATCCCGACTTGCCAATTGTCGTTTGCAGTCGCGTGTCCGGGCGAAAACAAGCGAGGAACGGAAACATTAAATCACAAGAGGCATTCATCGTCAGCGAAGTGGAGCGACTTGGCGGTGAAGTGGTGGCGTGCGTTCCAGAGAACGGTGTTTCCGGCTACGTCGTCGACAGATTCGGAGAGCCCATCGACCGGCCTAACTAAGCGAGGCCAGCAAGGGGAACGTTGTCCTTGTGTGGGAATCTGTGGATCGAGCAGTCAGGAACGTCGACTTCAACACGAAAAACAATCCACACGTTTGGCCGTCGGACATTGAATTGGACGAATTGAAGTGGATTACACGGAGGAGACACCTCGCGACAATCCTGCATCCTGACACACCAGCTAAAGAGGTCGAAAGCCATCGAGTAATTCGGGCTCAAGAGTTTAGAGGTCGAAAGGGCGGTCGCCCAAAGAAGACAAAACCAGGATGTAAGAAACGGAAGCGGAACATGATCATGAGCAAGATTGCTTGGATGGTTGCCGCCGGCTGCTGCCCAGAGTCGGTAAGAAAACTCGCTGCATTTTTGGGCGAACGGTTCGATCTAACAACCACAATCGGATTGGGCATCTTCACACCGGTGTTGAGCCTGATTGCTTCTCACTTTGCCGGATGTCTTGCCAGGACTGGGCACGACATGTTGGCCGTCTTTGCGTCCACGATCGGAGTCTCGGTCCTTGTCGTTTCTCTGTCTCACCTTGCCGCAGCGATCGAGAAGATTACCAAGTCGGCCACCTGGCAGGCATGGTTGTATGCGATCGCACTCGATGCCGGTGTTGTGCTGGCCGAGTTGGTCGGCGTTTATGCGAAAGATGCTAATTTGCATGAGTGGTGCGTGGCACTGATGTGCATCGTCGGCATGTTCTCGATGGCTCTTAATTGCTATGCATTTTTGCGTTGCCCACACAAAACGAAAAATGGGCAAACCCGGTCGAGACGTTAGCTTTCGTGCCCCGTTTGCAAAAGTAGATGCCAATTGCCGCTGGTGTCTCCTTGCCCATCAAGTGGTTCCTACACTAGGGGTTTTTAGACAATGACGTTGCGGGAAGTCGATTTAAAACACGACGAAAATCCACCAACTGACAAAGCATCAACAAAAAATGTGTACATCGACGGTGCAATGCAGTGGTTCGTCTTTTGCCGCTCGGACATTAGCACACGCCACAGGTTTTTTCGTTGTTGGGTTTTTAAGCACCTCTCCAAACATTCACACCAACTTGGATTTCTCCAAGCGAAGAATCATTCGGCCAGCAGAAACGCCAAGTGCCCGACAAATTTTCAACAGAACGACGACGGTCGGGGATTTCAGATTTCTCTCCAGCAAGCTGACGTAATTCCGAGAAACGCCGGCATTGTGAGCCAATTCTTCCTGCGTCAAATCAGCCGCCAGTCGTGCCTTACGTAGTTCGTCCCCGAGCATGTGAGGAGCGTAGTGATTGACCCGTTTCGCGTCTGCCAACTATAGTGGTAATTCAGCTCCACCGAGTTTGATCAACCGGTTTGCCAACAAAAAGAGGAAGGAGTCACCAATGAAGACTTTCTTGATGGCGGTATTGGCGTTGGGTGTTTTTGGATTCGACGTTGGGATCTGCGAAGGACAGGTCAAAGCCGTTGAGGCAGGAAGTGCCGAAGCTCAAGAATCACTTCAGGAGCATCGACGACTGCTCTCAATGAAGCGAGCGGAAAGAGGTGAGCTATTGCTCTACGGTATGAAAGTTGGTGCTTGGGGAAACTCAAGCAACTCAATGAACGAGAACATTACTTTAGCACTGAGCGTGAACGAATTTGCACATCTTTGGAAAACGTTCTCACCAAGCGACAAATAGCGGCCCTGTCGGAGGGTGTTACAAAGTCTTGGCCAACCGCAAAAATTCGAGCGGCATGTGCCCCATTAAATCGAGACTTCGATCAGATGACGTGGGATGAACGAAGAGCACTCGCCGAGATGGTTTTCAGCGGACATTTGCCCGATGGACGGAGAATGGGAATCTACATCAACTGGATCGAAGGCCAACAAAAGCGGCGACGCAAACGCTGGGAATACAGAATTCTCGGACATTTTATAACGGAAGAAGCGTCCATCCCTGTTAGCCCGTCAAAACTTGAAGCCGTTTTCAGCGATTTTGGAAGTGCGACGTGGCAAAATCAATTAGTAACTAAATGTGCACCGCATTGCAGAGCAGCAATCCTTCCTGGATGCCGCTCTTGGAAACAATCTCGTCGATCGTCGGCGTGATGTTGATGAAGCCCATCCGCTGGGGTACGTTAAACGTGAGATATTCGGTGTGTGATTTCATGGCTATGGCGGGGCGGGGCGATCGACGGTGAGTTTTGAGAAGCCGTTGGAGGGACGGACCATTTGTTTGTCACCGGACATGTAGACAAACAACGCTTCGGTTTTGCACAAGCGATTGATCAAATCGATCCCACGTTTTGGCCCGAGAACGCTGATCGCCGATGCCAGCGAGTCGGCGGACGTGCAGTGGGGGGCGATCACCGTGACGCTGCTGCGGCGCGTGAGGCCCAAGCCGGTTTTGGGATCGAGGATGTGGGAATAGCGCTTGCCATCGATTTCGACGAATTGCCACACATCGCCGGACGTGGCGATTGCACAATTCGTTAGCCGGACAAATCGGCTCGGCGGGGCGTCTGCTTCAAGTGGCGCAACACCGATCAACCAACCCGCTTTGTCCGGTGGCGCGTCGCCGATCGCCAAATCGCCGCTGCCGTCGACCAGCGCATTTGGATGCCCCATCGAACGCAACACTTCGAAGGCTTCGTCGGCTGCGTAACCTTTGGCGATCCCGCCGAGGTCGAGTCGCATGTTCGGGCGGGTCAGCGAGATGCGGTTCTTGCCGCCATCGAGTTTGATGTGTCGATATCCAACGGCGGCCCTTGCCTCATCCAGGCGCTGCTTGGATGGAAGTTGGCGTTGCCGGCGGGCGCGGCGCCACAATCGCGACAGCGGGCCAACTGTGACATCAAAGGCTCCATCCGTGTTGCGGCTGAGTGACTGGGACTGCCCGAGAACGTGCCACAGATCATTGCTAACGATGACGGGCTGTGTCGTGGGCGAAGCACGGCTCAGCCGGCTCAGTTCGCTATCGGGGTCGTAATCGCTCATCACAGAGTTCAACTCGCCAATGCGTGCATAAGCGGCCTCAAATGCGTTTTCCGCCGCCTTGTCACTTTCGGCGTAGAGGACGATCCTAAAATCCACGCCCATCTGTCGCTGAATCGCTTCAAAACGATGAACTTCTGCCGCCGGCTCGGCCGCAAGCGTGAGGAGTACGGTCGCAAACCACCCGGTTCCAGTCATAGTACTTGTTCCATTAAAATCAGCCGCGTCGATTGATGATTCGTTGATCAGTGAGTATGCTATCTATCGTGGATTTTCAATTATAACCAACCAAACTAAGGCAGTCCGTCTGCCTCACTTCCAATGAGACAAATCAAGGAGAGAACGCCGATGGCCAAGAATTCCAAGAAGTCCCCGGACAATCCAGCCAACGATACCACTTCACGACGCGATTTCATCAAAAAAGGGTCGTCCCTGTTAGTCGCTGGAGGCGTCGTCGCGGGCGGCATGCGAATGGTTCATGCAGCTCCGATGTTTGGCGACCGGGAAATCAAGATCGGCTTGGTCGGTTGTGGCGGACGTGGAACGGGTGCTGCCATCCAAGCACTAAATACGATGAAGAAGGAAGATATCAAGCCAAACGGTTCCGTGCGATTGGTAGCGATGGCAGATACCTTTGCTGATCGGCTGCAAGGTGCCTTTCGCGCTATCAAAGGAAAGCACCCTGATCACGTTGACGTTCCCGAAGACCGGCAGTTTGTTGGATTCGACGGTTACAAGGGAGTGATGGAATCAGATTGCGACCTTGTCATCTTGGCGACCTCACCCGGGTTCCGACCGCTTCACGTTGAGGCGGCTGTGAACGCGGACAAGCATGTGTTTATGGAAAAGCCGGTTGCAACCGATGTGCCGGGTGTGCGACGCGTGTTGGCCGCGACGGAAGAAGCCAAGACGAAAAACCTTGCGATTGCTGTCGGTCTGCAGCGTCATCACGAAGAACGATACATCGAGACCGTGAAACGAATTTGGGACGGTGAAATCGGTGACGTGGTTTACACACGCGTGTATTGGAATGGTGGCGGCGTTTGGGTGCGACCGCGTCAGGAAGGGCAGACGGAGTTGGAATACCAGGTGCGAAACTGGTACTACTTCAACTGGCTCTGTGGCGATCACATCAACGAACAACACATCCACAATTTGGACGTCGGTAACTGGGTGATGCAAGGCTACCCGGTTGAGTGCAACGGTATGGGTGGCCGCGAAGTTCGCACGGGCATCGATCATGGCGAAATCTATGACCACCATTTCAACGAATACACGTATGAAAATGGCGTCAAGATGTACAGCCAATGTCGTCACATCAAAGGGTGCTGGAATGCTGTCACGGAATTTGCGCATGGAACAAAAGGGTATGCCAACGTGAGCGGCAGCATTTACAACGCCGACGGCGAACGCACGTGGAACTACGGTGCCGGTGGCGGCGGCGGTCACCAGGAAGAGCATTATGACTTGTTTGCCGCACTGCGACGTGGCGAGACACCAAACGAAGGCGAATACGGTGCGAAGAGTACGATGACGGCGATCCTCGGGCGTCTGGCCACCTACTCAGGAAAGATCGTCAAATGGGACAAGGCGATTGATTCGCAAGTCGCTTTGGCCGACTTCGATTCGTTTAAGTCGATGGATGATAAGGCACCGTTAAAGCCTGATATGGATGGCCGATATGAGATCGCCGTGCCAGGCAAAACGAAAGTGCTATAAGGCAAACAGCCTTGAACAACAGATGAAACCCGGCTCCGACCAAGAGCCGGGTTTTTTATTTGGAAGGATCCCCGGCCGAGCCGCCAAATAGCGACTTTCGAACCCGTTTGGGTTGGTCAGCTTTTGGTTTGGGCTTCGGAGGTGCGAAAACTTTCTTCACAGCACCGCCGATGGAGTCTAGCCAACTCTTAGGTTTTTCGGGCGCGCCGTCATCGATCGGTTCAACCGTGGGATCTGCGATTGGATCCTTCTGTCGGGCCGTGACGGTCGAGTCCATTTGTTCATCCTCGTCCAACACGGGCGGCAAGCGAAAGATCTGCGTGGGCCGCGAAGGTGCCGGTCGATCGGCAACTCGGAGTGGCGGCTTGGTGCTGGGTTTTTCGGGGCGGGGGCTCTTGCTGACGGCCGGCGCTGGCGGTGTGACTGCCGATGGATCGGGACGCAAGCTTGGTGGTTGTTCCAGTTTTGAAGGACGGGTCGATGTCGATTTCGGTGCCTGCTTTTCAACTTTTGGACGTGTCGTGGATGCAGGCGGTTTGGCCGCGTTGGGTTTTGTCACCGCGACGGTTTCGCTACGAGTTTGTCCGGTTGGAATCGTGAGCCGCAAGGATTGCGCCCAATAGCTGTTCAATAAATCCTTGCAATCGTTCAGTTGGCCGCGTTTCAAGTTTTGTCTGGCAATTTCGATGCGCTGCGAAATGGTTTCGAACTCATGGTTGTTCAACCAGATGTCGTACACCTCAATCTGGTCAATCCAGACTTCGCCGGTTCCTCGCAAGTCGAAGCCGATCCTGAGATCGTTCAATCCTGTGCGCGGCAAATCGCTGACGGCGAACAAATGAGGCGACCATGCCTCGCGCAGCGGGATCGCGCGTTGGGAAGTATTCGTCGCGCCGAATTCCCGATGACGGACAAACCGCCCGCCGTCGCTGCCACCTTCGATGACCATTCGAACACGCGGTTGCTGGGCTGCATCCCTGGTCCGCATCCAGGCCAACACGGCAATTCGGCCGGAAGGTGGTGGCGGAAATTTGTCACTTCGCACCCAAACGATGGGACCGTTCGTCCAATTTGTCGGCGGAATGCTGCGCAGATAGAGTGCGTGATTGTCGCCACGGCTGGCGTCTCGTTCGAGCCTGACGGTGATGCCGGCACCCGTCGCGGCTTGCCAACCAACCAGTGCCTGGTTGCCGCCGGCGACGTCGAAACCTGGGTTTTTTAGCACCTGTCGTGGCGGTCCATGACGTCGTTGCAAACGGCCTTCCACATCATCGATCGAATGGACCAGCTCTTGAACGGCCTCACGATCTACGATCGCTTGCCATTGGAGCACTTGAACGTTTGGCGTACTAAACGACGCGGCGACGAAATCATACGGCCTTAGGCGCACGGACCATTTTCGCGTCCCTTGCGCAGCTCGCGTTTCGGGCACTTCCCAGTTGCCCAACGAACGGACTTTGTACGAACCGCCTGTCAAGCTATAAACCGCCGTCGTGGGCCAGGGCGAATCGTTGACCAGGTAAATGTAGGTCTCGCCATTGTGACTCAGTGTCCGCGTGACGATCGGCTGTCCGATCCGATGATCGGGGCCCACGGTTTGAAACGGCTTGGCCGGCAATCTTCGAAAGGCCGCAATCAATTCCTTCAACGTCTTTTCTTGGCCAAACATCGCCATCCGTCCGCCGGCCAGCAACACTTGCGAATCGGACGTGGCCAAGTCATGAACGAATTGGCGCCGTTGATCAAGGCCAACAAACGAATACTGTGTGGACAAACGGACGCTGGACACCGAAGCTTTGGAGTCATCCCCTTCGTACAGCGATTTCAGCTCCAGCGTATCGGACGGCATGAGAACCACGCTGCCATGATTGGCGGTGGATGGCCCCTGAGTGTCTTGGCTGGCAGCAAAGATTTCATCCCGTTGTGCTTCGGTGGCGAGATCGAGATTCAACGAATTGCGATCGGCGTGCTTCACCCACGACGTCCGCAACAAGACCACGTTGTTGACCTTGCTCACTTGCTTGGGATCGATGCCCATGCGGAGCAGCGAGTCGTGCACGTTTAATTTGTGCTCGATGTTCACCACCCTTGTGTCTCCCGGCTCGACGAACTGCATCGGATTGATTTCCGAAAGATAGAGATTGGCGGCCGGTTTCGCTGCCACGACCAGTTCGCCAACGGTTTGGTACCAATTGGCCAGTTGCCGGGCGCGCCACTGCATCCAGCGGGTGCGTAATTCCGCTTCGGTCACGCCCTCGCCGAACGGATCGCGGCCCGATTTCTGTTCGTCGGCCGAAAACCTCGCCAGCGTCATATCGTCGGCCCCCCAATCTTGATCGGGAAGCTGAACATAGGTCTCCATGCCAAATTGCAGCGCGACGCCGCCGAATGAATCATGGTCGCCATATCGCTGTGTCAACTCTTCCACAACGTTTTGAATCGCTTTCTGGACTCGCGGATCGAGCGGGTTGTAGTAAGGAGCCGCCCCATTCGACGCGCCGCGTGTTTCGATCCAGTTTTCGCCGTTGAAGTTGACGAGTTGGATTCCGGTCGTGCCGCCCGCCCGAATTTGCTTTTCCAACTCCGGCAGCGGCGCAGAGAACTTCAGCGACGGGACCAACTTCAAACCCGCTCGATCAAACATTCGCAACAGCATCTCCAACACATCTTTTTGAAGGACGTCCTGGCCGGTCGAAAAGAAAACGCCGTCGTCGAAACGCGGTGTTGGACCTAGGCGCGCGCTAGGATAAATTGCACCACCGTCACGGGCCACACAAATCATCGCACCGTTGTAGCCAACATGCCGCAGGTACTCTACCAGTCGCTGGCCGCGGCGATAATAGCTGTGCCAGTCCTTGAGCACGCGGCCGCTGGCTTCGTCTAGCGCGTCCGACGCGCCAGAGTTGTCGGCGAACGCTGGCCTGTCAAAGTAGGCTGCAAACAACCGCTCGTTCGGTTGCGATTGGATCGGCGCTTCGGGCAGATGCTCCGGCCCGGCGAGAACGCGAATCGTGCCATACATGGCCGCCGACTTTTGGCTACGGTTGGTCAACAGCAAGACTGGCTGCTTGGTACGTGGCCAGAAAGTCATGCGATGCGATTTGAAATCGACGGATGCGTCCGTTGCGTTCTTGCGAGTCGCAAGGCCGGTGTCCAATCCCGGTCCGTCAAACCGGCCGTCCGCGCCGAGTTCGAGAATTCGCATTCCCAACCGCTGATCGATATCGCCTGGAAAGCCGACTTCCACCACGTGCGGCTGCCCCAGCTCGCGCACTTTCAACGGAATTGCCTGCCAAGCTTGAGGCGCGAGTTCCACGACCGTTTGCTCGAGCAAGCGGCGCGATCGGGCTTTGCCGCCTAGCAACGGTACGGCTACTTTCTTTCCGCTAAACATTCTTTGCGCGTTGAGACTGCCGGAAGGCTTGGTCCGATCGAGCAAACTTGCCGGCTGAATCGCGATGACCTCGTTCCACGATGCCGGACGTGATCCGCCTGATTTGGCTACCAGTGACTTGTTGGGATCTCGGTCGCCGTCCACCACAACGACTTGCACGCGACGTTGGTGGTCCCAGGTGGTCTTGGACAGCGGCGACGTTATTTGCTTGCTGGAAAAATAGACGGCGATGTCGTAAGCACCCTCGTTCGTCGGCATCTTGACGGATATCGGTTTTAGCAACGGCAATTGTCCGCTGGACGTCGATTGAATTTGCTGTTCGAACGTGTTCACACGCTGGCCCGTGCGGGCTTCGAGCAAATCGATGCGACAGCGATACGGTGCGTCCGATTCAACGGGAATCAAATGCGGTCGCACGTCGAATTTGAAGGTTTCCTTGGGCGCGAAAACGAGCGTATCACGTTCGAATTCAACGCGCAGATCGTCACCCGGCGCGCGGCGAACGATCAGTAGATTTCCTTGTGCGTCCAACTCGGATCGATGAATGTCGGTCAAGAGACTCTTGATTTGCAGACGCAGCGACTTTTTGTTTACCGACTGTTCAGTGGGTGCCAGTTCGATCCAAATCTTCGAAGTCAGCGGTGCCTTGACCGAGAGTTTCAGGCTGTTATAGCCGCTGGGGCTGCGTTGGTTTATCACGGCCGATCCACTGGCCAGGTAAACCGATGCTGGCGAATCGATTGCAAAGCCATAAGGACGCACATCGATCAGTTCGCCGTCGTCGACCGTGATTCGCCCCCGCCATCGACGCTCGTTTCCCGCTCCCCACTCGATCCACAAATTGACGACCGGTGTGCCGTCCTCGGTTCGCGGGACGCGTATCCGTGCTCGATTTGGCTTGCTTGAATCGGCGTCCGATGTTGTTTCGGCGGGATCGCCGTCATCGTTGATGTCGACTTCCACCGGAGTGATTTCCGCGGGTGGACGGGACTCGTCGATGTCCTCGTCATCGGACTTGCTGAACGGTTTCGTAATCCCGTCGATAACCGTGTTGAAGAAATTGAACTGAATGTTGCGGGTTGGCTTGTTTTTGCTCGATGTTCCGCCGGGCCGAAGGCGGTTGCGAGGCTCGGCGACGGCAATCGCTAGCAATGCCGCACTGGCAACAACGGTCGCGCACAAGACGCAAGTGACACGAACAACTCGTGCCCTCGTTGAACGACCGAATAGATAGCTCATCACAATTCGATTTAGACGCTCTTCAATAAGAATGGACACCCTTGTCCGTCAAAACTCGTAACGGACACGGCGGTCCGTCGCATCTGCCTATGCAAACTTCGCAGTTTTGCCAAAATGCCGTTAAATCTTCGCAGATTTTCCTGTTCTACGGCATCGGCACAGACCATTTGACAGGATTAATCCAATTCATCGAATCAATCGAAATCATGCGTAGGATCGGCGTAATCCGGTGCCCCTGCTGTGCGATCATCGACGGGGCTTGTGACGCTCGTTATCATATTCCACTGAGAAACAGACGGGAAACCTGCCTTTTGGAAATCGCCATGGTCTTTTGCGAATCGAATGTCGTTCGCTATGCCCTCTTCGCCTTTCTGTCCTTGTACACAACGAGGTTGCCGGTTCTTGCTGACGACCGGCCAAACGTCTTGTTGATTCTGACCGACGACCAAGGCTACGGCGATCTTGGCTTGCACGGCAATCCGCATCTCAAGACACCGCACATCGACGAGCTTGGCAAGCACGGCATTCGCTTCGAGCGGTTTTATGTCAATTCGTTTTGTGCTCCTACGCGAGCGGCGCTGCTAACGGGTCGATATCCGCTGAGGTGCGGCGTGTGGGGCGTCACTCATAACAAGGAATCGATGCGGGCCGAAGAGGTCACCATTGCCGAGGCGCTTCGCGACGCGGGCTATCGCACGGCCTGTGTTGGCAAGTGGCACAATGGCGAACAATTCCCCTACACTCCGCCCGGTCAAGGGTTTGATCATTTCTTCGGCTTCCACAACGGTCACATCAACAACTACTTCGATACCGAGTTGATTCGTGGTTCGCAGGCCGAGCCAACCAAGGGCTACATCACCGATGTGCTGACCGATGATGCAATCAAATTCATTCAAACGAAAAGTGACCAGCCGTTCTTTTGCTATGTCTCGTACAACGCGCCACATTCGCCGTACCAGGCGCCCGATCGCTACTATGACAAATACCGGGCCAAAGATTTGAGCGAAGCGGCGTCGGCGTTTTACGGCATGTGCGAAAACATTGATCACAACGTGGGCCGTCTGCTTGCGACGCTAGACGAGTTGAAAGTGGCCGATAACACCATCGTCGTGTTTCTTACGGACAACGGCGGTACGGCGGGTGTGAAGATCTTCAACGCTGGCATGCGAGGCGGCAAGACAAGCGTACACGAAGGTGGCTGCCGCGTGCCGCTGTTCATCCGCTGGCCAGCGAAATTCCGTGAGCCGCGGGTCGTGTCAAAGATCACCTCGCACATCGATCTCTACCCAACGCTGTTGGACTTGTGCGGCGTCGCCCAACCCAAAGGACCACCGATCGACGGCATGAACCTGCGGCCACTTCTCGCTGGCCCGTCAGACAACTGGCCCGAACGCGTTTTGTTTACGCACAATCCCATCTCAGCCACTAATCGTTATCCCGGCGCAGTGCGAACTGAGCGCTATCGGCTGGTCCGAACGATTCGTGGACGCCAAGGCGGTTCTAGTGCAACGCCCGACGACAGAAGTGCGCCTCCCTGGCAACTGTACGACATGCAGGCTGACCCAGGCGAGAAGCGAGATTTGGCCAAGCAGCGGCCCGACGAAGTGGCAAGTCTAAGCAAGTTGTACGAACATTGGATCGACGACACGTCAAGCGCCGGACTGCGGCGGTTTCCCATTCCGGTCGGACACGCTGAAGAGAACCCCGTGTCGCTCAACGCACCTCAGGCATACTTCGATGGCAGTCTACGATTCTATCGAGGGCCCGGATTCGCTCACGACTGGCTGACTGGCTGGACGGACAAGAACTCTAAAGCATGGTTCGACATCGACGTGGTGCGAGCGGGCCAATACGAATTGACTCTCCAATTCGCGTGCCCCAAAGCTGACGCTGGATCCAAGGTGAGTGTCACAATCGGCAAGTCAACACTTCACGCAACCATTCCCGTCGCCGAGGCCGCATTCGTGGATTTGCCGCACCGTGACGAGCGAGGGCGCAGCCGATATATGAATCGCAAATGGGGAACTCTTACGATTGGAACCGCGTCGCTGCCGCAAGGTCGCCAACGCCTTCTGCTCGAAGCGCTCTCGACCGCGGGCGAGCAAGTGATGGAACTGAAAGCAGTTTCGCTCGAACGGTTACCTTCAAAAAACCGCGATTGATTCTGAATCATGACGCATCGGATTCAGGCGGTTCACGACCCTCGAGGACGTCCTGTAGATACCTCGGGATACCTTGAAACGCAGCTTGATAGGTCGTTTCCAGCGGAGTTTCGATGTACCGACCGGAATCAATGAACAGCGGCATGTCAGGCATCGTCATTCCAACCGCCGTCGCCTCAACATAGGCGTCGGGCAACGGGCGTTCGGCGCGATACGACGCAAGCGTCAGGTTTCGTTCGTCGCCGAATTCAAAGTCACCACCCACGACTTTCCAAATCTCACCGTGAATCCCCTGCACGTCGCGCGAAGTAGGCGGATGCAGGTCGACCACTAGTAAATGGATGCCTTGTCGGATTGCGGAGGCCGATTTGTCAACAAACTGCTCAAGCGCCCGTTGCCCGGATTTGTTGCCGGGCGAGACAATTTCGATCATGGCCACGATGTCGCGCCCAGTCCGATGACGAATCACAATTGTCCGCCGCAGCGCACGATATGCTCTTTCTTCGTCGGCCACCATGTGAACGCCGGATTTGGGTGGAGCATCGGCCAACAACAAGCCGCCCGTCAAGGGTTGATCGCGCTGATCGTCGCGCCGATGGCTCAGGGTGAGTACGTCGGAAACGGCATCATCGCTGTGTTGTTCCGCCAGCACATAAAAAGCGTCGGGCAAGAGTTCGGAGTTGAGTTTTTCCTTTAAGTGGGTAATCCAAGAACAATGAAAATCGTGGAATGAACCGGGAAACACCCTTGTCCAATCGTGTATTGGCATCACCGTGTTCTTCGTAGTTGGATTCCTAAGATACCGAGGCCGGGTTGGTTTGTCCGGTAGCGGAAGTCGTGAGACTTCCGAGTCTGAACTTTCACAAGTTCGGCTACGGACATTTCTAACCGGCTGCGGCAGAATTCAGATGACTGATGAATCCATTCTACCAAAAGCGCGCCGGCTGGTCACGGAGAAACCGTCCATGGTAGTGCCGTTCCATCACACAGTCTCAAACTGCGTGGCGGCTTCCATGATCTTGTGTTCGGTGGCTTCTTCGCGGCTGAACTCGGCGGTCAGACGGCCTTCACTAAGCACAAGGATGCGGTCGCAGACCGTCAACAACTCCGGCAGTTCGCTCGACGTGAGTATGATCGCCAGATTCTTGCGGCAAAGACGATCCATCAAGAGGTACAATTCCGCCTTGGCTCCGACATCGACGCCACGAGTTGGGTCGTCGAGCAGCAGGACCTCCGGCTTTGTCAGCAGCCAGCGGCCGATGATGCACTTTTGTTGATTGCCGCCGCTGAGGCTGGTGATCGCCGTATGAGTGCCCGCGGTTTTGATCGACAGTTGTTGAACCATTTCGTCGGACATCTGGCGTTCGCGACCGGGGCTGAGAAGGCCAGCCGATACTGCCTCGTTCAGCGTGCACATCGTGATGTTCTCGCCGACGGTCATTTGTGCGAACATGCCGAGTCGTTTGCGATCTTCGGTGACGAGGCCGATTCCCGCGCGTTTCGCTTCGGCGGGGTGTTTGAAGCTGACTGGTTTGCCGTTCAAGGCGATCTTGCCGCTGGGGCGTTGCGGAGCGGCACCGAACAGGCATTCAAGTAGCTCCGTTCGACCGGCACCCATCAACCCCGCGATGCCCAGCACTTCGCCACGTCGCAGTTTGAAACTAATATCTTTCAATCGCCAAGCTCGCGCGTGGCCAGGCCACGGCAGTGATAGATCTTCCACCTCCAGCACCACGTCACCGGCTTTGCGCTGCTCGCTTAATTCGACCGACTCGATTTCACGACCGACCATCAGGTGTGTGACTTCTTTCGGATTTGTTGCATCGCGGTCAAGCGTCTGAGCGAGCGCACCGTCGCGCAGCACCGTGATGCGGTCGGATAATCGAAACACTTCGTCCATCTTGTGTGAAATATACAAAATTGTGACGCCACGCTTGCGCAGACGGTCGATCACTCGATACAATCGTTCGACTTCCGATTCGGTTAGCGCGCTGGTCGGTTCGTCCATGATCACAATGTCGGCGTCCAACGACAACGCTTTGGCGATTTCAACGAGTTGCTGGTCGCCAACTCGCAAAGACCCGGCCAGCGCCGCGGGGCTGACGTGGCACTCCAGTTCGGTCAGCAAGTCCTCCGCCGCCGATTCCATCGCGCGGTCGTCGAGCAAACCGAGCGACGTTGTCTTTTCGCGACCAAGAAAGATGTTTGCCGCAGCGGAGAGTTGTTCGACGAGATTCAATTCCTGGTGGATGATGCTGATCCCCGCGCTTTCGGCTTCACGCGTGCCACGGAATTTGACCGCCGAGCCTTTCAATTGCACTTCACCTTCGTAGTCGGTGATCACACCCGACAGAATCTTCATCAGCGTGCTCTTGCCCGCGCCGTTCTCACCGCAGATCGAATGCAGCTCGCCGTCCATCACATCAAAAGAAACGTCTGACAAAGCAACGACGCCAGGAAATTCCTTCGTGACGTGCGAGATGGAAACGATGGGTGTGGCTGGATCAGTCATCAGCAGTCAATCACTTTGCGGTGGCGACTTCGGTGATTTTCCACGCGCTGAGGATGGCCAGCACGGAGAAAAACGTAATGATTCCGGCCGTGTTTCCGTACATCACGAAAAGGACGGACGCGACAACCAGCGACAAGATCGGGACGACCGCGACGCCAAGCATGCCGGGGAAGAATTCCTTTTTCTGAGCACCGCCACCACCTCGCCGCAACTCGTTTACCGCCACGGCCAACACAACCAGGAAGCCCACGATCATGCCTTGATAATCGTCGCTTCCTTGCGGCACCACCTTGTTGATCGAATCGATCACAACGCGCAGGAACAACACGCCGAGCATCACTCCAGGGATCAAGCCGATGCCGCCTCGCAAACTGCATCCACCAACGACGGCCGCGGCGATTGCGTTCAATTCGTAGCCAACGCCAAGTGTCGCCGGGTTGGCAGCGCCAATCTTGGCCAAATAAAGGATGCCCGCGATCGAAGCCGTGACCGCGCCGATCGAATAGGCCAGCCACTTCATGCGATCCGTTTGAATGCCGCTTAGCTTGGCGGCTTCTTCGTTGCCGCCCAACGCGTATAGATGGCGTCCCCAAACGGTGTGGCTCATCAAAAAATAACACGCGATGGACAGCACGATAAAGACTGTCAACGCGACCCACCATTCCGACAGCAACACAAAGCTCTCCGCATCGGCACGCACTTTGGTCACTTTGCTGCCAAGTGCCTCGGACACGGCGGGATTGAGGACCTTGGCGAAGCTTCGCAGCCCAACCAACGAGGCCAGCGTTGCCACGAACGGCGGAAGCTGGACGACGGTGATCAACCAGGTGTGCAACGTGCCGACCATCAGGCCGACCATCAGCGTTAATCCAATCGCCAGCACAACTGGCCACCAGCCGACGATTTGGTCCGTCTGCGGGACGCCAGAATCATCCAGCGGAGCACAGGCGGTCAACACTAGTGCACAGATCGAGGCCGAGAACACTATCATCGAACCGCTAGACAGATCGATTCCGCCCACGATGATGACGATGGCCGCGCCAAGTGCAAAGATTCCGAGCAACGCGGTCTGATGAAGAATGTTTTTCAGATTGATGCCCGGTGCGTTCAGATACGACTGATTGAAAATCAGCGTAAAGCAAACCACGCAAACAATCGCAACCAACAGGCCAAGTTCGTTTCGATATTTGGAGGCAAAGCCCATTAGCTTGAATTCGCTTGACTCTCCGAGTCGAGCATTCTGCGCGCGGCGAAAGTTGAGGAAATATGCTCGACTCGGAGAGTCAAGCGGCGACTAGGAACTGACCAGCTTTCGCTCGTCGAGCCACTTCTTGAATTCCTCGAAGTAATAGAAATGTGTTTCCTCACGAAACATGTCTTCCTTCAACGGCGAACCTTCGTTCGGCACAACGACCCGCAGTTCGGTATTATAAATGTCGCCGTTCTCTTCCGTGAATGAATTCGTCTTGGCATCGTACGACGGATAGATTTCCTGGATCGTCGCGGCATCGCCCTCGACCATGGCTTTGATCAGCTTGACGCTCAAGTAACCCATCTGGTACGGATTCTGGACGACCATCGCGTCGATCTTGCCTTCGGACAAGTCGGTCAGTGCCAACGACGCGGCGTCGAATACCACGATCGCGGTCTTGTCTCGAATTTCTCGTTCTTCAACGACGCGGACGATCGCGTGAGCGTTGTAAGCCCAGATGCCGACCAACGCATCCACCTTGTCGTGTTTGTCGAGAACAGCCTTGACGTTTTCTTGAGCGATGTTTTCGTCGCCTTCGTCCGCCATGCTGTCGAGCGAAGTGAACTTGTCCCCGGCACCTTCGCCGAATCCGCCAATGCGTTCGATCGCGTTGGCCACCGTCTTGACTCCGACAAATGTCGCGTAGTTGCCGCCTTTGGGAAGCAATCCCTTGGCGGCTTTGCCAAGTTCCTCGCCACCGACTTTGTTGTTCGTGCCAAGGTAGGCGAAACGTGAATCGCGATACTTTTCATGATCCATGTCCGAGTCGACGCAAATCACTTTGACTCCTTGGTCGCGCAGCACCTTGAGGGCCTTGGCCGTCGCGCGATTGCTGGCGTCGACCGGGGAAATTGCCACGCCGGCGATGTCGGACTGCGAAGCGTATTGTTCCAGTTTGGCGACTTGCTTTTCAACTTTGAATTCGCTGCCCTTGTCCATGTTGTGCGAGAGGCCAACTGCTTCGATATCCAGATCCTCGGCGGCTTTGTCCATACCCGTTCGACAGGCA
>CAYFJO010000193.1:0-19601 GCA_964343305.1 uncultured Pirellulaceae bacterium
CATTCACCCAACCAAACCACGCGGCAGGTAAATCCTCATCTGCCGCTCGCCTTACGTGCCAGGCGACATTTGGGGTTATCAATGGTACCGCCCCGTTCGTCAGCCGATCGGTCGCATCGAGATTCAAACAGGCCCGGATCGGTGGGAATCGCATCCGATCTACGAACCCGTTGAAGTGCCGGTCAAACGCAAGTCATCTGGTCCGCGTGAGTTTTGACGTAGCACAGCCAGCTTGGCTGTACAAACTCTCGAAAACAGGCTGGCAGCCTGTGCTACTTTTAGGTTGACTCGCGGGCCGACAAGACTGGATCCGATTCCAGCGGCAATGCGATTGCCTGGCCCGTCTCGGCGGCTTTGTAAATAGCTAAGATCACTTCCACCGATCGCCGACCTTCGTGACCATCGATGGATGGCTTCGAACCGCGTTCGATTGCGGCAAGCACATCTTGGAACTGATTCGTGTGCCCGTGATGACCGATTGCCGTAGGGTCGGCCGCTCCGCCGCCGGTTTGTGTTTTGCCGGCCAGCCGCTCTCGCAACTCGGTGTCGGCATCTGTGCTCTCGGCGAAATCCCAAGTCTTGATGTCTTCCTCTTCGATCACGGCCGTGCCTTGTGAGCCGTGGATTTCGATTCGTTTCAGCGCGCCGGGAAACGCCGTCGTCGTCGCTTCGATCACGCCGAGCGCGCCGCTTTTGAACTTCAGCGCAGCCATCGCGACGTCCTCGACTTCGATGCGCTCGTGAGCCAACGTGGACGTGAACGACGAAATTGAATCGACATCGCCCATCAGCCAGACCAACAAGTCGACGCTATGAATCGCCTGGTTCATCAACGCGCCGCCGCCGTCCAATGCCCACGTGCCTCGCCATGCGCCACTGTCATAGTACTCTTGAGTGCGGAACCATTTGACATAGGCATCGCCGATCGTCAGCCGGCCGAAGCGGCCTTGGTCGATCGCCTGTTTGAGCTGTTGCGAGGATTCATGGAAACGTGACGGGAAAATAGTCGACAAGACGACGTTGTTTGCTTCGCACGCTTTGATGATCGCGTCGCAACGGTCCAGTGTCACTTCAAGCGGTTTTTCGACAATCACGTGTTTGCCAGCTTTCGCGGCGGCCACGGCCGGGTCCATGTGTGCACCGCTCGGCGTGCAGATCGTGACGACGTTCACCGCCGGATCGGCCAGCATTTCGTCCAGATCGTGGTACGCTCTGCATCCGATTTCGCCAGCCAATCGATCGGCCGCCGATGGAAACGTGTCGAAGCACGCGACCAATTCAGCCCCATCGATATCCGCAATCGCCTTGGCGTGAAAGTTGGCGATCATGCCACAACCGATGACTCCAAAACCCGTCGACATTGTTGATTCCTTGTTCCTTGATGTTCGATGAAACGACCATTATAGGAGTGGGCAGCACGCTGCTCAATCGGCCCCTGGCAGGTCCAGCATCAATACAGCAACACTTGTCGCGTTCAGAAGGAAATGCACAACGATGCTCGGCAAAATGCGATGTGTTCGTTGGTAAAGGTATCCCAGCCCCATCGCAAACAAAAACAATGGAATCGGGTCCGGCCCGTGTTGGTGATGCATCAACGCAAATATCGCGGCGCTGGCCAAGATCGGCCACCAAGTTGGCGACGATGCACGCTTCTCATCGCTGCCGACGGTGTCACGATGGCGCGGCACTCGTCCCAACAGCAATTCCGTCGGATCGCCTTCATGGGACGAGATCTTTTCCATCCAGCCTTGCAACAATACTCGGTACATCAACTCTTCGACCACCGGCG
This sequence comes from uncultured Pirellulaceae bacterium, assembly GCA_964343305.1. GTDB lineage: Bacteria > Planctomycetota > Planctomycetia > Pirellulales > Pirellulaceae > CAYFJO01. The sequence goes on from CAYFJO010000193.1 coordinate 1,790, forward strand.
CAACGACAACCGCCGAGAGGATCGTCACCATGAAGAAGTAGACGGACGGATCATCTTGGAGCATTTCAACGAGCGGATGTTTCGACTCCCACCACAAAACAAGAATCGTTTGAATCAACAACACGGGTGGCACAAGCAACAGAAAAGAGAATGCACCCAACAAAAGATCGCGCGGGGCGCGACCAACATGGATGCCGAGGTCGGTCAGGGACGCGCGGTTTTTCAGCGCAATCGCCGCGAAGCCAAGCACCGTCGCAAGGAGCTTGATCACCGAGTTGGTGGCAATGACCCGTGCACGGTCCACGGCGGGCAGATTCGCGAAGTCTCCGACCTTGTTGGGAAAATCGATCCCATACATATTCTTGACGAAAACGGTTGCGGCAAGCTGTCCGACGAAAAGGAAGATTATCAGCAACAGCAGGTCGAACATGCCCCAGGGAACCTCGTCGCGCGGTTCATGGGTGAGCGGCCCATGCTTCGAAACTCGGACGGCGTAGAGGACCCAAGCAATGGGGCTAGCGATTAAGAGAAACAGAACGAACGGAAACGAAGGCTGGTTAAACAGATCGTCCATAGACGTGTCGAGTTTCCGCTATTTCCGCCTTCGCTTGCGGCGTTTGCGTTTGGCCGGTTCTGGGTCACCTGTTGCTTGGAAGGCGACACCGATCAAATCGTAGTCCTGCGAAGCAACCATTTCGCAGGCAGCGATATCGCCTGACGCCAGCGGTTGCTCACCGCCCGTCACGTAAACAACGGAATCGACGTCCGGCGCGTCCGCGTAAGTCCGGCCGATCCACACGTTGTCTTCACCCTCGACCGGCTGATCCAAAATCACATCGAATTGCCTGCCCAGCAGAGATTCATTGCGCGCGAACGTGACGGCCTGCTGCGCCTGCATTAGTCGCTCACGACGCTCGTTCATCACGTCTTGCGAAACGTGATCATCGAGATTGGCCGACGGCGTGTCTGGTTCGAATGAATACGTGAACACACCGGCGCGTTCGAATTGTTGCTCGCCGATGAAATCGACCAGCTCATCCACGTGAGCGTCGGTTTCGCCTGGAAAGCCCGTGATAAAAGTTGTGCGCAGGGCAAGGTTGTCGATCCGCGTGCGAAGTTTCGACAGCAACTGTTCGGTTTCGCTGCGCGTCACTCGCCGAGACATTCGCCGCAGCATCGTGTCGTTGATGTGTTGCAGCGGCAGGTCGATGTAAGGCAGGATCTTTTTCGAGCCGGCGATCGTGTCGATCAACTCGTCGCTGACGTACATCGGATAGAAGTACATCAGGCGAATCCAATCGACATCGATCTTTTCTAACTCGGCCAGCAGTTCGTTCAACCGTGGCTCACCGTACAAATCCATTCCGTAGTAGGTGGTGTCTTGAGCGACGAGGATCAATTCGCGAACGCCGCTGGCCGCCAATTCTTTGGCTTCGCGAACGACATTTTCAAGCGGTTTGGTCGCGTGTTTGCCTCGCATTTTGGGAATCGCGCAGAATGTGCAAAGCCGATCGCAGCCTTCGGAGATTTTCAAATACGCGAAATGTTGCGGCGTGATGCGAAACCGGCCGTCGTCGGGCAAGGCACGAATCGGGGCCGGTTGAAAGATGTTGCGTTGTTCGACAAGGTCGCCAACCAAGCGGTCTGCAATCTTCGTAATCTCTTCGCGCCCAAACACTCCGACCAGCGAATCGATCTCCGGTCGGTCGTTCAGCAAGTCTTCTTTCTGCCGCTCGGCCAGGCATCCGCTGACAATGACACCCTTTGTGCGGCCACCCTTTTTCAACGCCAGCATGTCGTCGATCGCGCCGAACGATTCTTGCCGAGCTTGTTCGATGAATCCGCAAGTGTTGACGACGACGAAATCTGACCCGTCCGGATCATCGACGAGTCGATAGCCATCCAGTTGCAACAACCCAAGCATCCGTTCGCTGTCGACCAGGTTCTTTGGGCAGCCAAGGCTGACGAAAGCGTAAGTGCCTTTGACGTCATTCTTCGAGTTGGTTGAGATCTGAACAACCATGATTTGGTTCTAAACGATTTGCGGATTTTAGGTAAGTGCCGTTGTTGGGACGGAGTCGTTTTTCCCTTATCATCATGTTAGTCATTCAAACTTTAAGAGGTACACTCACGATGGCACTCACGCTTTGTTTGAACACCAGCACGATCAAGCCACAACCCATTCTTGAAAAAATTCGGCTAACGGCCGAAGCGGGTTTTGCCGGAGTCGAATTGTGGATCAACGACGTCTATGAATATATCGGCCAAGGCGGCGAGGTGCGTGACATTGAAAAGGCGATTGCGGACCACGGCTTGATCGTGCCATGTACGATCGCCATGCGACAATGGGGTGAAGCGTCGGAACTCGAATACCCAATCATGCTGGACGAGTGCAAGCGCCGAATGGAATTGGCAACCCGACTCGGTTCACCCTACATCGTCGCCACGCCGCCGCGTGAGCCGTGTGACATGCAACTGCTCACCAAACGTTACAAAGACCTGCTCGAACTCGGCCGCCAGATCGGCATTCGCCCGACGTTCGAGTACATCAGTTTTTTTCGTTCCGCGAGCCGGCTCGATCAGGCGTGGCAAATCGTCCAGGACTCCGACGAACCGGACGCGACGTTGATCCTCGACGCGTTTCACACTTGGAACAGCGGCGGCACGCTTGACGACTTGCGGCCGATTCCAGCCGAACGAATCAGCCACTACCACATCGACGATGCCGATCCCAACAAACCGGCGACCGAGCAAACGGACCCAGATCGAGTTATGATCGGCGACGGGCCGATTGATCTGAAATCAGAAATTGCGTTGTTGAACGAGAAGGGCTATGACACAACGGTCAGCTTGGAGTTGTTCAACCAAGAACTTTGGAGCCGTGACCCAGCCGAAGTTTTACGAATCGGCATCGAACGATTGCGCGAACTCGTTGGCTCTTAATTCGTGTGGGCCATGTGTCACTTTGGTCGTCGTTGTTCGACCCAATCTTGTTTTGGCACTCGATCGGGTTTTTCTTTCGCCCAGTCAGGTTCGGGGAACCAACGCAAACCGCTGTATCGCGGATAAGTTTCCCAAATGTCACCGCCATCCTTGCTCGTGACCCGGGCATCGTTGGTTTGCGTCAAGTAATCGATCAATTGTTTGGACAGCGATTTCTTGGTGTTGCTGAACTTGGGATCATCGGCAAGGTTTTTCAAGCAGCCGGGGTCCGTGCGAATGTCGAACAGTTCTTCGGCCGGACGCCGGTCGACGGACAATCCGAGGAAGTGGCCGATCTTCTGGTCGTCGCGCATTGCAATCAAAAAGGACAACGTCGGGCAGGCGTCGATGTCGTGGTAACCTCCGTGCATGGGACCGAGCTTGGTTAGGGGCCCTCTTGGATAGCTTCCCGAACCAAGTTTCCGTGGTGTGCCCGCCGGCCATCGTTCGGGACGAAAGTTGCGGATGTAAAGATAGTCTTGCGTGCGAACGCAACGCTGGGGATAGCTGAGCGAATTGTAACGCGATGACGAATGTCGCTCGCGGCCGGCGTAGATCGCCTCGCGTGTTGGATCGACGACGCCTTCTTTCTTGGAGGCCAAGACGTTCATCAAACTTCGTCCCACAATGGGATGCTCCTTCGGTGCTTCCACGTCCGTGGCTTCGTAGATGGTCGCCGTGATGTCGATCAAATTCACCAGATCGTCGACGGTACGACCACCAGGTACTTTCGCCGGCCACGTGATGGCCAGCGGCATGTGGATGCCATATTCATACACGTTCGCCTTGGCACGCGGAAACGCCATCCCATTGTCGCTGGTCACGACGACGATCGTGTTTTCCAACTCGCCGGCCTTCTCCAGCGCATCAAGCATCCGCCCTAGATGACTGTCGAACCATTGGATCTCGTAACAGTAGTCGAGAATGTCATCGCGCACTTCCGGTGTGTCCGGCAAGAACGAGGGCACTTTGACCTTCGCCGGATCGAGCCCGTTCTCTCGACCGATTCCTTTCTTGAACGACCGATGCGGTTCGGAGGCGCCGTACCAAAAGCTGAACGGTTTCCCTGTGGGGCGCTTCGCCAAAAACTCTTCAAAGTTCGCGGCATAGTCGGTGCTGCGAATCCCTTGAGGAGGCTTCAGCTTCATCCGCGAAAAATCCGGCCCCGCGGGATTTCGCGTTCGCTCGCTCGCTTTCCAATTGCCCGGCGACCAGCCTTTGCCGGTGTAGCCAACGAAGTAGCCCGCGTCTTCCAATCGCTTTTGGTACACCTCGTACTTCGTCGGAAACGAACTGGCGTGTGTCCCGGCGTGTTCAATCTGCCAGATATTGCGCCCCGTCAAAAAAGCTGCCCGCATCGGACTACATCCCGGTGCCGGTGTGAATGCGTTTCGAAATAGCACGCCCTGGCGAGCAACACGATCGAAGCTCGGCGTACTGATCGCTTCGTATCCGTAGGCCGACGCATGTGGATACGACTGATCATCCGAAATCGCGACAAGAATATTCGGCCGTTCAGATCCATTCAATACAGAAACACACATGAACAATACAAACCAGACGCTTTGAATATGTCGCACCATGAAACGGATTCCAAATAAGGTGGGAGGACGAGGGTAAGGAAGCGACTATTGTATCACACTGCGCGGTACAATGCTCAAATGTCGCGGTTGAGTATAAGGCGACTACGAAGCACTGACAAACGCCGCCATTCAATTCCCTTGAGGCGCTGCGATGCATTTTCACGCTTGCTTGTCGTTACCGAAGTAAAAGTCCTTCACCAGTTGTTCAAAATCATCAAGCCGCTGTTGATCGAGTCCCGCATAACTCGCTTCTCGTCGGACCCAATCCAGATCAAGCTCGCCGGCATTCTTTGTCAGGATGCCCCGGATATCTTCTTGATCCAACGGGCGAAACGCGATCAGCTTGAGCAGCAACAATCCCTCGGCATCGGCCACTCGAACGACACGCTCGTGAAACGCCTCGTCGCTGGCCCGTTCGATGATACGATGAAACGCGGGAATCACGGGCTTGAGCAGGTCCACCTGCACACGCTCGGGCCACTGGATGGCCAGCATGCCCGCATCATTCCACTCGCGAATCGCAGCCACGACCTCGAACTGGCATCCGCAGTCGCGCATCGCTTCCAGCAAGGAGGGAAGGCTCAGTTGGACGACATGCAACAAGATGTCCACGCCCTGCGTCGCCCGCACGTTGCCCCGCAGCGCCACTCCCAGCCCGCCAATCAATGCATATTGCGCCCCTTGTGCATTCAGCACGTCAACCACTTGCGACAACGTGGTTTTCACGAAGGTCAACTTCCGGATCTTGCCCGTTGTGCGAGTTTATACCAGCATGCTCTGAATTCGGCTTCCCGCTGATCGCGCAGGCTCGCCCGAGGTTTGCCTTCCACAATCTTGACTTCGGCAGCCTTGAACTGTGCGATCGTCGACAGCAGTCCGTCAATGGCTTGAACCCGCTGCAGAAAGGTCTTCCCACGATCCGCCTCGATCAGCCGACGTAGCCGGTCTTGTTCGCTCGGAAATTTAATGGGGACAATCGACATGGGGGTGTGCCTGGTGAGGTTCGAAAACTTTGTCCAATTATGTCAAGCCGAGGAAAAGCGAACAGGCTCGGCGCGACGCATGAAGTGGCGGACCTCGCCATTGCTGGAATACAATATCCATGCGTGTGGAACTGCAAACACATTGCCAACGCGTTGCTTCGTGGATCGCGGATCCACTGCCGCCGATGCTCGAACGATTTACCGCTCAGCGCATCGGTACCACAAAGAAACGCCCGCCGCACGCACCGCATGCACCACTTGCATTTGCGTTGGATCCAAATATTCTCCACGAGCTAATCGAGGCATCACCCTTCTCCTGCAAAAGTCCACTGATGAAGGAAGAATACCACAATTGGTGAGCCACAACAGGATAGAATTGGGTGTCCCTATTAGGCCAATCGAGACTACCGAAGTTTCAGAAAACTTCGGTAGTCTGTTCCGTAGCAACCCATGATTGGGACACCACCCATACAAGCACGACGTTGTTTGCGCACGGTCGACCCGATAAAATCAACCGACTGGGCAAATTGCTCAATAAGATTCGTGAGGCGGTTGCCGATGATCGGTTTGTGGTTTCGTGGCACGCTGATGAACGGTGCGAGGAACGAGGAGTTGCGGCCTGGCAGCTTGTTAGTGGATTGGAGGATGCAGAGCTTTTGCGAGAGCGACCGGGCAGCAAGCCGTTGCCTTCGGTGGTTGTGAAAGAAGTACTTGCAGATGGTAGTGACGTCGAAGTGATTTGGGCGCGGATGGACCAGAGCCGCCGCGCCAAACTGATAACCGTCTACTTTCGAGATTGACGATAACGAAACGACGCGAAAAACGAAAACGCTGGATACAGCGTGGCAACTATGCCGTGGAAGTTGAAGTGGACGTGGTCTACTTTGCGGAAGATCCGACGGACCCGTGTCTTGAGCCTGCAACTATCCGCTGGCTCGACGAAGTCGCGCAAAAGGCCGAGGAAGGCGACCTCGAGTATCTTCAGAAAGTCGGTCGCGTTTTCCAAGCCGTTGACTAGCTGAAAACCGAAAACGGCGTCTGAGAAAGTGCGAAGAAACTAGGATTGGAATCGACGATGAGACGCTGGGGACGACCCCAAAATCCCAATATTAGACCTGTCCCGTCCCCTTTCGCTACCTTGCGAGACAAGCAAAATGGCCAATTGGCTCAAGTTCAATCTTCCCAATCACGCCACGTAAACGAACCGTCGTTAGGAAATCGCAGCACGTGCGTCACGAACAAACCCACAATCAGCCCCAAGACATTAGCGGCGACGATCGACCAAAAGATAAACGACACCGAATTAGGAACAGCCACAACGCCGACGATCAAACCAGCCATCGTGGCGCAAACAAACATGAACCGGAGACTAAATTGCACTGGCCGATACGTCGGTTCGCCATCTTCCAGCAACCCGTCCACTTCTCGCGTGAAACTCGGATCGAGGTTTCCACGATGATCAGTCCCACATTGCCAGCACACAGCAAAACCATCATCAATTGATTCGCCGCATCTAGGGCAGGTCCACATCGCACGTACACCTCCGTCTATTCAGGCAATAATCTCACGCTTGCGATTGACGTAGTCCCAGACAACATACCGGTCGAGATCGTTGCCAGCGGTGAAGAAGACTCGGCCTTTGGTCGATTCGGCGAGGTTGTGGGCAAAGCGGATGTCTTCTTCGGATTGCGACCAACTTGGGACGAGAAACATGTTGATCGTGATGCCTTCTTGGGCGCACAGGTGCCCTTCGCGCATCGTGGCTTCTTCGGTTAGCGGGTGTGGCGGATACAGCAGGTACAACGTCGACTCGTCGAAGTGTGACGTTGGCAGGCCGTCGGTGATCAGGATGATCTGACGGTTGGGCGTGTCTTGGGCGGCGAGGAACTGTCGCGACATCTGCAAGGAATGTTGGATGTTCGTGAAGTGCGGTGGCAACATGTACTCGCTGATGTCTTCGCGGCTCATGTCGACTTTGTATTGAACGACGGGATCGAAAATTGTTACTGGTTTGGGCATCAGTTCGGCGATCTTGCCGGACGGGCATGGCTTCGCGAATGTGTACATCTCGACGAAGTTCAAGTAGTCGCCTGGATACTCGCTGCGGATCAAACCTTCAAGCGCGAGCGCCATCCGTTTGACGTTCATGTACTGGCCGTCGTAGCGCATCGAGCCGCTCATATCCATGATCACGATTGTTGCACACTTGGGCGAGTTGCGCGTCCGGTGGACTTCGATATCTTCGGGCTTGAGCTGCACGGGCAAACCGGGGCCGCCGCGCAACATCGCGTTGACGAACGATTGCGGGATGTCCATGTGTGTCAGCGAGTCGCCGAATTCGTACTGCTTCGTCTGCTGCATCTCGACCGCGCCTTCGCCCAAGATCGGCCCTTGATGCCGACCGCTGCGCGACGCCTGCAAATTGCTGAAGATCTTTTCCAGCAGTTTTCCTTGGAACAGCCGATAAGCTTGCGGCGTGAGTTGAAACGCTCCGTGCTCGTTTTCCAAACCCTGTCGCTCGGCCATTTCGCGGACGTAATCTTCGACGGCTTGCTGCAACTCGCGCAGCTTTTCGACATCGCCCGGCTCGGTGAACTCGGCCAGAGCTTCGAGATCGACCACGGCAATCTGTGCCGTTTCACGAGCCTCTTCCAACTGCTTGAGCAACTCGTCGATCTTTTCCAACTCTTCCTTGATCGCCAGCGCCTCGTCGATCGTCATCGGCTCTCGGCCCGTGAAGGTGTACTTCGCCGCCAGCTCATCGATCTGATACTTGTCGCCCAATCGATCAAGCAACTGCACCAACTGGCGAGCAAACAACGACCGCTCGTCCTCGTCCGAATACCAGAGCCGCTCCATCTCGTAAATCTGTTCTTCTTCAAACGCCAGCTCAAACCGATCGCGCAGTTTGTTTGGTGGTTTGATGTTTTCACCCAATCCTCGATACCGAGCCCGCGCCTTCTCCTGCACCGAGTCAGTTTCAAACTTCTCAAGAATTTTGCGCCGGCGTTCCATCAGCAGCGCGATCAACATATCGAGACTAGGCCCCAGTCCCGCAATCTGACTCGGATCAATCCGAATCGCCCGCGCCAGCTCTTCGTCAGTCAATTGACGAGTGCTGCCGAACCGCAGCATGTGTTCCAGCGCGGGCGAAACCAGATCGGGCGGCGGCTGCGTGGGGCTGGGAAAGTTTTTGGGGTCGTACTTCTGGTAAGTATGAATGACGCCGCCTAGCTTTGTTCGAGATGCCATATTCTTGTAGATCGTTACGGTTTTTCTCTTTGATGTTGCAGCCAATACTCTCGGAAGGATTGTAGCCGCGGCAAGGACTCTTTATCTTTCGCGCGGCCCGTCGCCTTCTTGCTCGCAATGATGTCGTCCAAATGGCAAACAGGGAATCCTTCCACGACGACTCGCCGCTGCCACGCTTCTTCAAACTGCTCAATGCCATCCGGAGCAAAAACCAAATCGAGATCGAAGGGGCCATTCTTCAGTTGTACAAAGTCTTTGCCTGATTCGATCTGGAGCGCCTGTTCTTCGGTAAGATCAAATCCCAAGTCACGTAGGCCGGCGACAATTGCCACGCCATTTTTCTGACTCTTGTCGACAAACAAATCCGCATCTTGGGTTGTGTCAGGAAAGCCAAGGAGTATTGCCCCGGACTTGCCCAGAAAGAGATATCGCACATCGCGTCTCGCGAAGACGTCGCGAATCTCCTCAGCTTGGCGATACTCAAACGCGCCCATAACCAAGCCAATCTGGAAGGTTTTCCTCGCACCAACGACGGTATTCTTCCATGGTGTCGAATGCCCGAAACGGTTCGTCGTCTAACACGGGTTTATAGGTCTTGATGAATGCGTATCGGAATCGTAATTTCAAAGGACGCCGAGCGGCCGCTTCAAATTCGGCCAACCAATCCGCGGGAATATTGCCTGGCGGCACGCTAGTTTCATTCGTTCGCGAGAAACTTGTACTCATAGTGACTCGAACAATTCGCCATTCAAGTTGTGCTCATACTGTCGCTTGCCGTCCGCAATGTCGGAGCCATTACGCTTCAAATCATTGTAGACGCGGAGATCGCTTTTGCGAGCCTAATCCTGTTCCAAGTTTTCTAGCGTTTACAATACGCAGCGAAAACTTGGTGTCTTGGACCTGCCGGGGTATGATATGGAGAGTGTTCGCGTATCGGCCAACTTGCGGGCAGAGTAGGAGATCGCAAAATGCTGGTGACAAAACCAAGGCGTTGGTTGTGTTTGGTCTTGGTTGTCTTTGTCGCGGTCGAGACGACGCTTGTGGCCCAGCCAAAGATTCCCATTAAGCCGCTGCAAATTGTGCCCAAGCCGGTTCGACCGCCAGCCACTGCGGTGCCGCCCGGGCCACGCCCGAGAGTGTTGCCGGATTTGCGATTCGGAGGAGCCCGGGTCAGCGGCAATCCACCGCGCGTGCAATTCTCGTTGCAGAACATTGGCCAAGCCGCGTCGACGCCGAATTGCGTTGTCTATGTCTTCAGCCGTCTGTCGAGCCGCACGTTGAACGTGGCTGTGCGATCGATCGCGCCGGGACGCGGCCAGAGTTTTAACGCCGCTTTGCCGATCGACGCGTCGCGGCGCCGTGCGGACGGCAACTATGGCGGTACCGTCGTTACGCTGCAGATCATGCACCGGGCGTTGGAAACCAGCACGCGGAACAATCAAGTTTCCGTTTCGATTCCTCGGACTTCCAAGCGGCCTGCCGTCGAGCGCGACGATCCGCCGGAGCGGGTGAAGCGACCCGGCCGAGAAAAACTGCCCGTGGCGAAGAACGAATTGCACCGCCGTGTTCTGGAGTTCCGTCAGCACGTTCAAGTGACGAAGCGAACCAGTTGGCTGAGTTACTTCAACATCGATCAACTGACACCGATCGCCGCGGCGGGTGACTGGAACAAAAAGCCTGCGTCGAAGCAGGTCCTGATCGAGTCGTTAGCCAAGTTCGACTCGGTCAAAGGCAACGCCGCTTATCGGGACGTTTTGAAAATCACCGCGTTCGCGAATCTTTACTCGGCACTGCAAAAAGAAGTGGGCATGCGAGTTCCGCTGCTGCCCGGCGCCGTGCCGCTTGCCGGCGGGGCTCTGCTTTATCGGCAAAGTGGCGAAATGCAATTGACGCACGATGTCGAGATTCTGCCCGACGCAAGCGACACCAAGTTGACGTTTTGGTGGGATGTCACGAAAGTGCCTGATGCCGGTGCCGTCGTCTGGCAAATTGGCCGCAGCCGTTATACGCCGTTGGGCGGCAAAACGATCGAACAGCCACTGGGGCTGCTGTTGTCGCGCAATGCGAAAGGCGCGAAAAGTTCGTTTCAGGTCGACTTCGCCACGGTCACAAAGAATCTGGGCAACAAGTCGCCACCAAACTCGTCCGCCAAGGAAGACGCTGACGACACGAGCCCGCCGAACCAGCAAGGGTCGATCCAACGTTTCGTTCGAGCCGGCGGCAGCATCGTGTTCCACGTCCGTGCCATCCCGGTGGCTTCGACGTCGAATCTCAAACCAATCGGACTGCCGACGAACGTGATCCGCGTCTTTTTCGGCAAAATGCCCAAGACTTCGCCCGACTTTGAATTCGCCGAACAGGGACTGAGCACCAAACACGAACCAGACACCAGCCCCAAGCATCTCCGCGTCGCGCGATTCCAGTATGACGTGATGAAAACGTACTGCGACGCCCACTCCAACAAGTCGCATTGCGGCACGTTCAAGGGCGGCGACAACGACGGGCTGTTCGACTTTGTCGAAGATGCGTGGGATTGGACGTGCACGGCGTATCAAGACGTGAAGAAAGCCGTTGTCTCGACGGTCGCCGCGGGCCTCAACGAAGTGCTGACCAAACTGGACGACGATCTGAAGATTCCCGAAAGTGTGCTGATGACCGCGCTGGATTCAGCAATGGTCGCAGCCGGCATTCCACCAACAATTCCTAACTTGAACGACGTTGTCGAGATGAACGCCGACTATTTAGCCGGCAAAATCGTCGAGGAAACGGGTGTGCCGGGTCCTTTGGCCGACGAAGCGCGCCAACGCATCAAAGACGGCCTGATCGAGGGCGCGAACGAAGTCGCCAACCGAGCCAAGGGCAGCAAAGGCACGCCGTGCAACTACGTGACCGACCCGCCTCATTTCGTCGTCACGATCGAAAACGTCGGCGACAAGGTCTACAACGATGTGCACGTGCATTTGTTTCCGCTCGACTTGTTTGGCCAAAGGACCAAGTCGATTCCATCCTTGCGGCCCGGCGAAAGGATCGCGATTCCGTTCACGTTGCCACAATCCCAGGCGGACAAATACTGGGACGGAGCGCTTTATAGCCAATCAAAATGGCGAGCAGCCTACAACAACGAAAAGTTCGCCATCGCCGCCTACATCAAAGCCATCCCGGCCGGATCGAATCAGACATTTCCGTTGCACGTGGCATCGTATACTTCGCGCGCGCGAGTGTGGAACGAACCGTTCGTCGAAGAACCCTGACGTGCTAGAGTTGCATCATCAGTTTAGCGGTTGAGTGCGAATTCACGATCAGTGTGACCTGTTGCGGACTTGATGTGGTTGCGGCGGTAGTTAACGGGGCCGTGTCTTCTTGGCCTCGGATGCGGTTGAGCAAGCGGACGCGTTGAGAAAACTGCGGTTCGAGTTCGAGGACCAGTTTGTATTGTTGGATCGCTTCTTTGCGTTTGCCGGCAGTCCAGTAGGCGTCGCCGAGGGTCAAGTGCAATCGCGCGGAGAGTGGGTTGTGGGCAACGGCTTTGTTCAGGTACTCGATGTACTTGGCGGTGTCGCCGCGTTGGTTGTGGCGGTTGGCGACAGTGATCAGGGCGTCGCTCATGGTGGCTTTGTAGATCGCCGGCTGGGCGTCGATCGCTTTTTGTAGGCGGGCGAGATAGTTGTCATAGTCATCCAGGCCCAGTGCGGTTTGCGACCATTGCGACCAGAACAGGCCAGCGTCTTCTTTCGATACCTTCTCTTCGATTGCTTTGTAAACGGCGTCGGCTTTGGCGTAGTGATGCGCGCCGAGCCAGACGTTCGCTTCGAGAAAACGGATGTCAAACACGTCGATTCCCGCCGCTCGGGCTTTGGCGATTTGGAAGACGGCCGATCGCGGGCCCGTGACATAGAACGAGTCCTTTTGGCCGGGTACGGGGTCGATCAGGTAGAGGTCGTTGCTGATCTCGCCGCTTGTGCCGCTGGCGACTTGGGCCGTGGTGACTTTGCCAAGGTAATTGTGCAGGTTGAAATAGACGCTGCCTAGTTTGAAGTGGAACACGCCCGACGTGTAGCCAAGCGCGCCGGCTTGTTCGTAAGACGCGCCCGCTTTTGCGAAACGTTTTTGGGCGAGGTAGATGTTGCCCAGTTGATAATGGTCGTCGCGGTTTCGCGGGTTCAGTTTGATGGCTTCTTCATAGTACTTGCGGGCATTTCCGAGGTCTTCTTTTTGATAACTCGCTTCGGCCAGCAGGTGGTAGAGCGGATAATTGCGTCTCAGCTTAATCATTGGTTGGAGAATGGCGATCACGCGGTCGGGCTCTTTTTGGGGCGTGAGTAATTCGGCCAACTCGATGGCGGCTTCGACGTGCTCGGGGTTCGTTTTGACGATGTCTTCGAACACCTTGGTTGCTTCGGTGTCTTGTTTCACCGCGCGGTGGGCCTTGGCGAGCAATAGTTTGTAACTGAGCTTTGAGGGGTTCGCTTCAGCGGCTTGTGCGAGCTTCTTGATGGCTTCGAGGAATTCGCTTTGGAAGAATAGCTTGCGGCCATCTTGGAAGAGCTCTTCGGCGGCTTTGGCTTCGGCGTCGGAGACCGACGGCGGCGCGGCGGGTTGGTCTTGGGCCAGGGCGATTGTGAAGCTAAGTAGCAGGATTGCGGTGACGATGCGTTTCATGTTTCGGTCCTTGTTAGTGTAGTCGAGGCTCTCCGAGACTCGACCGAGTCCGGTTTCGGAGAAACCGGACTACACTATTTGCGATAGGTTTTGATCCAACTGATTTGGTCGGTGGCTAGTTTGACTTTCGGATGTTTGTTGAACTTCTGACGGAAGATTTCGTAGGCGTCCATCGCGTCGACCCATTGGCCGAGTTGTTCGAGCACTTCGGCCAAGCCAAACTGGGCGTCAGCGACTCGCGGGCTGCCGGGATAGTTGCGGATGAATGTCTTATACGAATCGGCCGCGGCGGCGTACTTGCCTTCCTCGACGTAGAACTGCGTGACTTTCCACGCGGCGTCTTCGGCGACCGGGGTGCCGGGGAATTGCTTGACGATCTTTTGATACGTCTGCATCGCCGCGGCTCGATCATTTAATCGCGTTTCGAAGATTTCGGCGATGCGGATCAGCGACTGGTCGGTCTTGTCGCCCAGCGGATGGTCGGTTGCCGCTTTGACGTACATTTGGATCGCGGTTCGATAAGCGTCGTTAATTCGATCCTGGCGATTGGCAATCTGCAGGGCCGTTTCGGTTTCGGCTTCGAGTTCTGCTTGCGTGACATGGCCGAACAATTTGCCCGCGACCAAGTTGCCGCTGCGTGATGCATCCAAAGCGTCGTTCAACGCGATCTGCTGTTCGTCACCTTCGGCCTTCAACTGCACGCGGCGTTGCGCCATTCGCTCCGACTCCTCAGAAACTTCCTTGTTGAACCGGGCGTAGGCATCTTTTTGTCCCTGGCGATAGGATGCCTCGTACGCCTTTTCCTGTGTAACACTGGCAAGCTGTTGGGCGAAATGCTCATAGCTTTGAGCGACCAGGAACAACGCGTCGTCGGCCAGCGGGCTGTTGGGGTAAGTCGGCGCGACTTTGAGCAACTCTTCGCGGCCCTCATCCAGCCGGCCAAGTAAAAGCAGTGCGCGGCCGATCTCGACTTGTGCGTCGTCGGCCACGTCGCTCTTGCCGTACTTGGCGACCACCTTGCGGAACTCTTCGATCGCCTTGACGGGGTTTTGCAACTCGAGTTGCACCGTGCGGCCGATTTGAAATTGTGCGTCGTCTTTGTTGCGGTCGATCTGGTCGTCGGCCAGCAGATCTTGGAAGCGGTCGAGTTTCTTGAGCACGTCGAGTCGGGCAGTGGCCGTGGCGACCTGTGCGTGCTTGGGAAATTTCTCCAGGAAGTCTTCATACAACCGGCGAGCTTCGCTCCACTCGCCCAGATTGATGCGGCACTCGGCAATATCCAACTTCACTTGCGGGATCAACGCGTCCGCGTCGTACTCTTCGATGATGCGGTCATACGTCGCGATCGCCTCGGTCCACACCTCGTTGGCTTGATGCGTCTTGCCGATCGCGTGCAACGCCCCGGCCGCACGAGCATCGGTCGGGAAACTGTCAACGAACACGCTGTAAACATGGATCGCTTCGAGATACCGCTCTTGCGCACCAAGTTGCCGGGCGATTTCAAAAATCTGAGCGGGCACGGATGGGTCGCCATCCGTGCGGCTGAGATAATCTTGATAGGTCTCGACGGCTCGCAGCGGGCTGGTCAAATTCACCGCGTAAAATTGAGCGATCCGTACGAGCGACTGGTTGGCCAGCGCGTGCGTCGGCAGTTTGATCGACAATTGACGCAGGACATAGATCGCTTGTTCATTCTGGCCGAGGGCCCCGATTTGATCGGCGAGCCCCCAAATCCGATTTGGGAAATTGGCCGCTTGCGGATGATCCGGCGTCGACTTGAGCAACGACTGAACCGCCTGGGAACATTGGACCAAAAGACCGGCGGCTCGCTCGGGACTGATCAAGCGAGCCAGTTGTGCTTCTTGTTCGAAACTGTTGACCAGCAACAATTGTGCTTCGCTGGACCACTGTTTTTTGTCGGCGTTGGCCGCGACGAACTCGTTGATTTCTTTGCGAGCTTGTTGAAACAACTCGTGCCGGGCGTCGATCCATGCCTGGTCGACCAATTCGCTAGGCTTCCGCTGTCGGACCCAAATGATTTGGTCGGACAACGATCGATACGCCAGCGCAACACGTTCGGGATCGGTCGGATTGTCGCCGAGGTAACGCTTGATCATGACGATCGCCCGGTCAGCCCGCAGTTGGTTTTCAAAGAAACCGAACAGCCACTGGATTTCGCCGCGGGCTTGTTCGCTGGCCACGGCGTCTTTGGCCGCTTTGCTATTGACCAGCTCGATTAAGATCGCGTACGCCTTGTCAGCCGCGTCGTCTTGACGTTTCATTTCGGCCGTCGAAATCAACACACCCGACGGCAACGCAGCACCGCCGCCAGACTGTTTTCCACTTCGAGTTTCCGCGTCCCTTTCCGCTTCGGGCAATTCCAACATCGCGATGCGTTGATACTGCCGCTGTTGCGATTGGCGGATCACGGCCAGCGACGATTGGCTGGGACGCGCTTTGAACGCTGGGACCTTGATCGCAGGATCGGCGTCGTCCGCCGGACTGTCTCCCAACGGTTCAACGGCCGGTGGTCCAAGTCCTGCAATGCCGCCACCAGACCCACCCGGCTTGCTGCCCGCTTCTTCCGCATCACCTTTCTTGCCGTCGTCGATTCGTGGCGCGGCAGACGATGGTGAGGTCATTGCCAGCGCGGTTCCTGTCGGTCCAGCCGGCGGAGGAGGTGCGATGGGTGAAGCTGTCAAAAGAGCCAGCCCGTGTTGTCGATCCAACTGGCCGAGAAACGTCGCCGCTTGCAACAGTTCTAAATGTGCGGGCGAACGAAAGTTGGGAATTGCGGTGGTGAAACGATCAAGCACGGTTCGTGTGACCGGCCAGGCATCGGCGTTGCCGTACAAGCGTGCGATGGCGAACAGGTCGTCTTCCAATTGCGGCGAGAAGTCGCCGGTCGGATGTGCTTTGAGGAACGCGGCCAGCGCATCGATCGCGGCCAAGTGGCCGGCGAGCAACTCCGTCGGAGCTTTCGTTTTGTCCGAACGATGGTCAAACGCATGCTGTGCTTTGGCGAGCGCGACTTGGATGATTCGATATTCAAGCCGTTCGGCCGCGGCAAGATTCGGTTGTGCTTTGAGGAAGTCCGCGAGCACGGCTCGGGCGGTGTCGAACGCTTGATACGTTTGGTAGCCGTTGGCGATTTGCTCCAACCGTGTGATGACGTTGGCCGCAAAGTCGGACGTTGGGTGCTTGCCCAGGATGGCGGTCAATTGCTCGATCTCGGCTTTGTGCAAATCGTGCAGCGCGATCGCCGATCGGTCATCCGACTGGCCGACCACTTTGGCAAGTTCTGGAGCGGCTCGTTTGTCCAACAAGTTTGCCGTGGCCCACAGCAACCAGTCGTTCAAACCGCCCGCCTCGTCGCCTGCAAGCGTCGTGATCACCGACTCGGACAGGTCGACTCGGTTCAATCGAAAATATCGGCTGATCAAACCGTCGCCCACGAACATGGCGATCTGGCGGTTTCGCTCGCGCGGGTCGGCTTTGACAATCGCGGCGGCTTCTTCGAGACTGGTTTTGACCAGCGGTGGGAGTTCCTCGCCCAGCGCACGTCGTGCGGCGAGCAGTTTGTCTTCCACATTGTTCGCTTGGCGAATTCGCAGTCGTAGCGACGACCAGCGTCGCTCGGTTTCGTCAGCGTCATGCAACACAGCCGTTGCATCGATCGCCGCGTCCCAATGCCCGGCGCTCACGTACCGCGTGATGATCGCGTCGGCCGATTGGCGAGGCTTGGAATCACCTTTGCTTCGCGAAGCCAACTCGGCAAGCATCGTCAGCGCGGCTTTGTCGTATTGATTCACCGCAACGTCAGCATTCTTCACGACGGCGGATTGCGATTGGTTGAACTCGTCCGCGCCAAGTCCCTGACAGACGGATGCAAGATTGGCCAGCAGCAAATCCCGTGCGTGACGAGTGCGAAGATCGTTGAGCGAACCGGCAAGCGTAAATCCATCGTCGGCCAACGTAACAAACTGGTTTAAACCCGTTTTGATATCGTTCGCGGCAGCGTAACGTTGAATCTGTGCGAGGGCCAATTCGACGAGCTTCTTTTGCGAATTGGTCGACATCGGTTCGCTCGACAACCGCACGATCAGCTCGCGCTGCACTCGGTCGGCGGGCGAAAGAATGTCGCCCTTTTTCCAAGACTTGGCGGGTTGACTGAACGATGCCAGGTGGCCGATCGTGGTGAGTGATTTCACATGGTCATCGTTCTTGACGGGTGATTGACGGAGAATTTCCACTGCCAGCCAATGGCCCGCGAAGGTGGTCGCCGTCGCGTCGCGTTGGAAGTTGGCGTAACTGATTTCGGTTAACAAGTCGACGATTGAATGACGAAAGTCT